>DATNNZ010000061.1:0-23839 GCA_035601575.1 Chthoniobacterales bacterium | reverse complement strand
CTCCTTGCCGGAAGCGCTCGCCGTTCGGCCCCCAGAATCTAACGCTCTCCAATGTTAAGCGGCGCAATTTTGGGGCGCGTTGATCGGACTATGGCAGAGCGAGCTGTGCGCGGCAACCGGCCACTGGAAATGAGCAAACCTGCCTATCGAGAATTAGCTACAAACTTCGACCTCTGGTGCAAATTTGTCCTTTTGGAAGAGCAGGTTTCCGAGCGCGAGTTTAACGAGATGTCTATCGACGAAAAGCTCGATATCCTTCAGGGATGCTTCGGCCACGAGATCCACGCGTTGTCCCCGCCGCCGCCGCCCACAGCCGCCGTCACGCCTCGGTTAAGAAGTGGGTAGATAAAATGCAAGCCTTTTATGCCAAATGAGGCTGATACCTGTCGAACGTTCGTGGTTCCCAAGCTGCAAGCAGCCGGCTGGGATGCGGACCCTCACAGGATTGCCGAGCAAAGAATACTGGACATAGTCGAGCGAATAATGTTCGGACGGAGGAAGCACACCAAGCCAAGGCATGGCGAGGATGCGGTTTCGTGAGCGGATCCCGGGTACGCCGCCAAGAGATGTCGCCCAAAGTTTGAACGTGTCGGTGACCAACATTGTACCGCTGGGTCCCCGCCTCTACGAGAATTTAGATGCGCACCCCAACAACGCGGGCATCATCGCTCCTCACGACGGTCCGGCGAAAGGCCAGATTGAACGCTCCCGCAGTGGTTAGTCATAGTCTTCGGGCTATTTTCATCAAATCGTCGATTTTGCGGACCATGGAGGCACGGCCCGAACTCAAGTTTTGCTCCATGCTGAGTCCTGTAAAAAAGGTCAGCACCAATTCCGCAAGGGAGTCCGCGTTCATCTTTGGCCGCTCGACCTCAATATTCTTGGCGATGAGCTGCTTCAGTTTGCTTCTGCTCCGGGTGACGATTGCAATAGCTTCGTGCGGCAATATCGGAAACTCACGCATCGAGCTGACGGCAAAACATCCCTTTTGTCCGTCCAGGCTGGATGGTCCCATCTTGAGGAATCGCTCGATGTTACCCCAGCCCAAGGGCTCCGTTGTCAGCAGTCCGTTGTTCTCGAGACTTTCAAGGTAATACTGAAGGCTCTGCACAAACAGATCCTCCTTATCCTCGAACTCAGAGTAGAGGCCGGATTTGTTTACCCCAGTCGCTAGTTCCAGTTCGTGAAGGCTCGCGTCCGCAAACCCACGTCTCCAAAAAACGGGCATCGCCTTTTTTAAGACGTCTTCCCGATTGAAACTCTTCGGTCGTCCCATCTGCTCATTATCGCCTAATGAACCGATTGGTGCAAAATGTTCCTTGACGTTTGCGTCAATGTGATCGATGCGTATTGAACCGAATGGTTCTGTATTTATGTTTAATCATACTCCGCAACCATTGCTGCAGTCCCACAGGCTTGAAGAAATCTCGCTGACCAACCAAATCGTGACAGCCTCTCTCACCCGTGGACTGCATGGGGGCTTCTTTCCAGCCCAGTAAAGGCGCGCGACTAATCAAAACAACCTTCAGTAAGAATGTTATAATGGCTCTCGAGTCATTAACCCACATCCAAATGAAAGATTATATGAACACTCCAACAGTACCTATCACACGCGCACTCACCGGCATTATGAAGACCACAGCAGAAGAGAACAAGGCGCTTGTCCTGAAAGCTTTCGACACCCTGTTCAACAAGCGTGACTACGAGGCCGCAGCGAGCTTCTGGTCAGAGAATTACATCCAGCACAGCTCCCATATCGAGCCCGGTCGCCATGGCCTGTTTAATCTCGTGCGGAGCTTGCCCGATACGCTGCGTTACGAGAACGCCGTCATTGTGGCAGACGGCGATTACGTCATCTTGCACGGGCGCTTCTCGGGAAACGGCCAGCCTGCGGCGTTGATCGCTGCCGACATCGTCCGGATGGAGTACGGCCGTCTCGCCGAGCACTGGGACGTCCTGCAGGACGAAGCAACCGAAGCCCAATCAAAGAGCGGGCTGCCGATGTTCGGCGATCGCTTCCCTGCATAATTTTCAAATTTACCGGAAAAAATGTTCCGAACGAAAGGGTAGTTTATGCAGCAGTTACAACTCGTGGCTTATGGCGAACCTTCAGATGTCATCGAACTTAACAGGGTCCCCGAACCGGCTCTCGGCCAGGAGGATGTTCTCGTTTCGATGGAAGCGGCCCCGATCAATCCATCGGACTTCATGCTCGTCCGAGGCATCTACCACGTCCGACCGGCCTTCCCATTCCCGGTGGGCGCGGAGGGCGTTGGCCGAGTCATCCAAACCGGCTCGAAGGTTGATGGCGCTCTGCGTGGCAGGCGAGTCCTGATCCTTCCGACGTATGAGCAGGGCACTTGGGCGGACCAGGTTGTCGTGCCGGCGCGAAACGTCGTGCCGATGAGCGACGACGCAGATCCGCTGCAACTTTCGATGGTAGGGGTTAATCCCGCTACCGCCTATCTCTTACTGAACCGATATGCCTCCTTGATGCCCGGCGACTGGATCGGTCAAACTGCAGCCAACTCAGCCATGGGACAGTACATCCTCAAGCTCGCAAAGCTCGCGGGAGTCAAAACATTGAATATCGTCCGTAGAGAAGAGGCTGCAGAGCAAGTACGGCGTTTGGGAGGTGACCGCGTCGTCCTCCAAGGCGACAACCTGGCCAAGGATATCGAGGAGGCTCTCCATGGGAAAAAACTTAGCCTGGTCCTTGACACACTGGGCGGAAGCCCTGTGGGCGAGTTGGGCAAGTCGCTCAAGAGGGGCGGCTCGGTTGTCATCTACGCCATGGACAGTGGGCAAATCCCAGCCTTCTCGCCCAAGCACTTCATCTCCCTTGGTCTTAGCCTTCACGGATTCTGGCTCGGCGATTGGATGCGCAACGCACCCCGCACAGAGATTCAGGACATCTACGAGAAGCTGGGCGACCTGGTAGCTGATGGAGCGCTCTCCGCCGAAGTGGAGCATGTGTACCCGTTGGAGCGGTTCAAGGAAGCGTTCGAGCAATCTTTGAAATCGAATCGCAGCGGCAAGATCCTATTTAAGTTTGGCGCGCACTGATCGATGCTCACGCGTCGAGAGAATGCCAACTGACTTCCGCGACCCGGCTTAACCGCGGTTTTCCGTCCATCAAGAGGATGTTGTGACGGAAACGGACGCCACGGTGTTGGTTGATACGTGCCGAGTTGTGCGCATTGTTTGTTGTAATGGCTTTACCACCTGCCGCCCCGTCCAGACAGGAAGCACGATGAAAGGGGTAAGGTTTGTTGGCGCTGGCTGTCCTGCGCAAGGGCAGGCCTTTTCTTGATCGGTCCGACACGCCATCGGTGAGCTCGGCTAGCTCTCAATCTCTCTCCTCGCCTTCTCAATTTCTTGGACTAGCGCTTTCTCAGAAGGCAAGACCGTTAGGTATTCCCTGGCTAGGACTTTGTCTTCAGGCTTTGTTCAACTCTGAAGGACAGCGTTGTCATCGCGTCCTTGAAAATTGTTGGTCGTCCGACGCTCCCTGTATGTTTTTCTATCTCGCCAATCCAGGGGTCCGCACACAAAACGGAATTTTAAGTACGGTAAGGAGCTCTGTCTCCTCGTGCGCGCCAGTGCGAAGGGCACGTCATGAGGAACGCGGACTTCGGCCAAAAAGCAGCGGGTCTCCAGCACCAATTTTCGCGTAAAACGAGCTGTAATCGAATTCTGCAGTTTTTTATTTTAGTTGAATAATCCTTGGAATGCCTAAGCGTACTTTATTTTCCGTTTCGCGAGTTCAGGCATGATAGCCCTACTCATCGGCTCATCCAATCGCTTTACAATAGTTGCATAAATAGCTATCGAGTCACGGGACTATGAAATATCCTGTTCTTGCGACTCTGCTCGGAACCGTTGCACTCGCGATACTTGGCTGTTCTACCCAAGAAGTACAGTCACCCCAACTTTCCAGCAATAGTCTTGGTCATCGCTCATCTTTTGCCTTTGTTCCGAACCTTAACCAAGAAGCAGCAGCAGCCGTCTCCAACGCACCGTTTTGGCAGAATCGTATCCAGGCAGCGATTACTTCCGTTCTGCAGCAAAAGGGCTATCGCTCGTCCGGGCAGGTGCGAAAAGCGGACCTTTTGGTCGCATTTCACGTGGTCTTGAGACAGGGAGAATATGTCACGATTTTCGACAACTATTCCGGCTACAAACTACCCGCGGCCAAAGCGGCCAGCGCTGGAATCGCTAAACTGGGAGCATCATCAAACGGTCAGGCCGAAATTGGGACATTGGTGATCGATGTAATCGATCCAGGGAGCAAGACGATTATCTGGCGTGGCTGGGGTAGAGCCGACGTCAACCTTACGCCCGGGCAAACTGAACAACTGATTCAAAAAATCACAGCCAAGATTCTTCGCAATTTTCCGAATCGTTCCTAGTGTTTGGCTGCTTGGTGCTCCAGGCTGGATTCGCAGCGCGCGAACATGCCATAGATGGTATCACCAGGGTGTTTCCAAAGGGAAAGACGGACAATCTTGCCACGGCCGCCGCAGCTCCACGCTCCTGAATTCATCAGCTCCGGATACCGACACGAATCGACAACTCGGAATATCGGAAAATATTCCGTTAACGGAAGAGATTTTAGCATGTGAGAACAGCTATTTCATAAGCCTGTTTGCTGTTCGCCCAACAGCCTCCCCTGCAATCACAGCGGCAATGTCAAAGTCACCTGCGTCGCGTGCCGCCGCATACTTCGCCGATTCTTCGTCCAAGTGACGCATGAGTTCGATTTCACGCCCGAACCAGCGATCCGCATACTCGTTACGCAGGCACCGCCCAGTAAACGGAGCTGGCCAAACATTGCGCCGAGAGATATCGAAAACGATGCTGCGCAGCGTCTCGTCGCCAGTTGCTTTGCGAATGCGTTCCTTGGCGCCTTGCGCTCCGGCCGCCTCTTGCGAGGCGTAAAAGCGTGTACCCATCAACACACCCGCGGCGCCAAGCACAAGTGCCGCCGCTAGCCCGCGGCCGTCGGCGATTCCCCCTGCAGCCACGACCGGTTTGCGCCCTCCAAGCGCATCCACAATCTCCGGTACGAGTGTAACAAGACCCCCGCGCTACTCCATGGCCACCTGCTTCAGTGCCTTGGGCGACGAGGATATCCGCTCCCGCCGCCGCAGCCTCCTTGGCGAGCGCGGCCGACTGGACTTGGCAGATGACGATTGCAGCGGTGCGCTTGACCCGGTCAATGAACGGCCCGGCAGACCCGAAGGAAAGCATGACCGCCGCGGGTGTGCGCTCCAAAGCAATATCGAGGAGCCTGGGCTGCTTCGCCAGGCTCCATGTGATAAATCCGACGCCGAAGCGCGCTTTCGATCGGTCGAGCAAATCGAGTTCGTGCACAAGCCACTTCTCTTCGCCGTAGCCACCGCCTAGAATGCCAAATCCTCGGCAGCGTCCACTGTAGCAACGAGACGCCCATCGGCCACTAGATCCATCGGGGCGAGCAGAATTGGATGATTGATCCCGAGCAACTGTGTAACCGGCGTAGTGATCAATACTCGAGGATCGCTTGGCATCTTATTTTCTCTTCGAATTAATCACGGATAGGCTTCGCGAATTTTATTTAGATTCTCCACTGGACTCTTTGCGAAGGGGAAAGTCAAAAGTGGTAGGTCAACGAACGCTGCTCGGTGACGAAGAGCGCCGACGGCGAGATGTCCGCTCGTTCTCCCGCGCGGAATCCTGTTTCGAGATTTCGTACTTTCGGCAAATCGAGGCGTCATAATTTCTTATTATGACGCCTCTTCTGCACATGTTTAAGTCCCCTCCCCATCGTAGTCCAGGCGGCGAACAGAGCGAAATCGCGGATCGCTGGGCATAGTGTCCTCGCGGGGGTTAAACAACCGCACCAGCGCCCCGCTTTCCTGGTCAATCCCACTCAGGTTGGGACCTTTGTGCAGATTGCAGTGGTAACATGCGAACGCGAGATTTTCACTGTTGTCTCCGCCGCCGTGCCGGCGAGCTATGATGTGCTCGACGTGGTAGGTAAAGAATGGCTCCGCCTCTTGCGGCATTCCACAGTACTCGCAGCGATGACCTGCCCTTTCGCGGACAAATTGTCGGAGTGGCTCGCCGATCAAGCAGCGTAACCTTCGGATAAAAGTGTTAATTTGATCCCCGAACGGCCACATTCGAGGGTTAACCTGGGCAGAAGGACAACGATTGAGATGTGTTCGAGAACCTCCGAAAAGTGGACGAGCTATGAAACATCGCGGCAAGAGCTCAAAGCTGAAATATGAGCATGCCCTCATTGAGGGTTTGCGGCCACTCTTGGAAAGCATTGCGCCCTGGGAGGAGATTCATTCGATTATTCCCGGACGAATTAGACCGACCAAGGGTTCCAAACGGCAGATTAGACTGGAAATCAAGTATTTTACTGGGACAGGACTGAAAGCGCTCGCTAAAACCGGAACGGCTGTCCAAGAAGTTTTCTTCGTCACTGCCAACCCGCAAGCAGTCAGAGAGCGTCTTCTGGCAACCGCGACAAGGTCAGGCTTTGACGTATGATTCTGCTGAACAACTTCATGCGACGGGAAACTTTGGGCGGACGTTGCTTGCGACGCCGAGGGGGAGCCGCAGCAGAGAAAAAATGAATGCCGTGTCTTTCCTCTTCCCTTTATAGGGAAGGAGTGTGGGTCTTCGACGACGCACCTGCCGAGCTCCGGGAGGGCGGTTCATCAGCGGGGCCGAGTCCAAACGACTCGGGTGGTGTAGCCTGGAAAGGTCTTACCGAGAAGATGATTTTGAATCTCAAACACAGTAATTTTCGATGTGTTGAAGATTTAACGAATGACCATCCTAATCCATGGCGGTGAAAAGTCTGCGGCGAATGTATTAATCGACTCTACATCTAAAAGCGATCTGCGCTGCAATCGAGAATTGTCTTGCCCGACCCTCGGAACCGCTTCACGCATCTCTTGAAGAACGGGGATTAGTTCCTTTGAGGTTGAACCAGTTGAGCGCGTTTGACGATCCCACTGTGTACGACCAGTTCTGCACGTCGAACCGTCTCACCATTGATCTGAAGCTCCGCATTGGCGACTGGAACGCGCGCAGTATCGAGTTGTTGTTGACCTTCCTGGTTCTCGTTGCGGAGGAGGTCATCTAGAAACTTCTGATCATCTTTGGCGATGGCGTGAAAGGTTCCCGACGAAATCCTCCGGGCAATTATCTCTCGATTTCGTATGACACAAAGGGCTAGGAAGGTCACAGACACGCAGACCCCAGCCATAACGACCAGCCTAGGTAATACTTTAAGCAGCGTACACGCCAATGCCCCGACCAACAGAACTACCACGGATGACAAGATGAAATTCATTATGTGGCGATTGATCCTTTCGCACAGCTCCGTTTGCCGATGAAGTCTGGTAAAGCGGCTAGATAAGCTTCTTGCCGTGCCCATCTATCAGGCTCTCAATGCCGAAGGTCGATGGCAGGCTGGGATGTTTCTCCGCCCGGTCAATGCCTAGCAACCGTGCGAACATCGGCATACTGGCCAAGGCCGAATTCGCGAAGTAGATGTTGCAAATGCCAGGAGTAGTCCACTCCTCTCAGCCACTTACGGAAGATACAGTTCAGATGGCGAAAGCAGACAATAATTTTCAACAAAAATTCCTTTCACCCGCAAGTTTATATCCCGTCGCTTTCTTCGCAATTGAGCAAGAGGGTCATTCTCTATAACTCCGATGAGCTAAAGATTGACTAACCCAAATGATGTTGGAATGGGAATTGATGAACGACTGGTTTCTCGGCCGCATCTCCTTCCATCCCGTTTCACCCGTACGGGTTCAGATGGATATACTCCTGGAGAGATCCGTTCACGAAACGGAAAAAATCGTACGCTTAGACCTTCCAAGGATCATTCGACCGAAAGAAACCGCTCCAGAACTCGATTGCAGCTCGTTTTACTGGAAAACCGGTGCTAGAGACCCGCTGCTCTGTCGTGGAGGTCTAGCGTTCTTCATGACGTGCATTCGCACACCGATCCCACGAGGAGACAGAGCTCTTTACCGTACTTAAATTTCCGTTTCGTGTGCGCACCGCATATTCTGACTGAGCTAAGTTCCTCAACCTCTAGAACTGCGGCTACTTCTTCGAGTAGATCCCTCAAATGCCAGCCTCTCAAAGAGAAGACACAGGTCCTCCCTTGGTTGTTGCCCGACCGACTAATCATAAGATCCATTTCGCTTCGCTACCTTTGGGAGTTACTGTTAACAGAGCGTCCAACAATGCCTTCAGGGCGCCACATGCTCTGACCCGCCGCCACACGACCAGAATCTTCCAAGTCACCTCTGCGTCTGCCAGAGGTAGAATGACGAGGCCGGGCGGAGAAAGATGGCTGGCGGAGGCCGCCAACAGAAGAACAGTATTTTCGTTGGCGGCGAACTCGAAGGCGTGTACAAGGCTTTTCGCTGAGCCGTGAAATTTCGGGCGAAACTTCCCGTACTTTTGCAATACTCCTCGACCCGTTGGTCCCAGCCGGGCACTTGTTGAGAGTCCCGTCGGATCATTATTTCTGTGAAAGATTTTGGGCGGTGGTCTGGAAGGCTGCATCCTGATCAATGCAGAAGTAATGAGCCTCATCGACCCACAAAAATACTGGGCGACTGAACGGTGGAGTGAAAGATCTTCGATCGACCGTTCGCTGAAGCAGCTGTGACCAGATCAGCGCCGTGAACTGACCAACTGCTCGGTATTTAGATACTGGTATATCTATGACGACCACTTTGCCGTTGAGAGTGTCTTCTGGGGTGATGTTTGTCGTTGTGCTGAACAGCTCGCCGATCTTACCGCGAGTGAGAGGATCGAACATGCCAGTGAAATCGGCGTCGACGTTACTGCGGGTACGAGCATCCATCGTCGGCCGTTCGTACATCCAGTAGTTCTCCAGGAGCGGCCAATCAAGGACAACGCGGGTGACGCCGCACAATCCGCTTGTCATCTACACGAAAGAATTCGGGAGATAGTTGGCGGACGGAGGGTGCGCCGCTTGCGGCGCCCGGAAACTATCAACGGCTTACCTATGCATTGGACCAGAGGCGGGTTTCCAACGCCTATTTCATCATACCAAGGGGCTTTCATTCATCATCGATCGCTTGACGCCGCAAGCGGCGCACCCTCCGAAGCGACGCCGGCTAAGCGTTTGCTACCATCTTGTTTATTTGCGAGGACGGCGGGAGAATGGCCAGGAGACGGATTCTCGAACGCGGAACGGTCCGGCAAATAAATTCAGCGGCCGGAACGAAAAACTCATGAGCGAGTCACCGATAGACTGATGGCTTGGCATCCATCGGCTTTCTTTGTTACGGAATTCACTCAACCAGAGTGGAAACTGCTGCCCTATTTCGAGACCTGGATCTTGGTAGTAGCGAAGCTCCAGCTTCCCGTCCTGGTATGATCCGCTGAAAGGAATCTGGTCGCCAAATCGAAAACTATTAAATGAGCGCCGAAAATTCGGGAGTTCAATTTCAACAGTGACGCAGTATCGGTCACCTCGTTTCTCATTGGAGAGTACTTTTGCGGGAAGCCGAGTCATAACTTTAGATTGGTGCGCCTGATCGTTCCCTCTGTTTTGCTATTCGCCAATCCTAGAGAAGGAACTGGCAAAGGATCAACCCTTCTTGACTGAGGAATTTAGGCAAGGGGCGCAGGCGCGGACTTTTATTTATAGCTAACTATGGAAATTGTAGATTTTCTGTTTGAGGCGCCAGAGCAAGCTCTAGTCGCTCTTTGTATTTCTTTTTCGTGATCACGATCAGCTTGACGCTAGGTAATCTTTCCCGTTGTTCGTGCAAAAACGCTAGAGGTATCCGAAACGTCTAAGAAAACCCGCCACGCGTGCTAGAATGTGTTTGTGCGGCTCCGATTCGCCATCGAGCCAGGCTGACAAAATGATCCAGGAAACGCCGATTTTGGTAGCGATTTCGCGTCGGTCGTCTTCGGATTCGCTCAGGTAGCGTCTCAGGCCAATAAGGACGTCCTGCGCGTTCATGTTATGTTCATCCCTCTGCTTATTCGGCAAAGGATCAGCTCCTCTTGACCGGACAATTCAAGCCAGCCCAGTATGCGCCCGCTGTTTATTTATAGACGGTGCCGAAGTTTTTTGAAATTTGTAGTTAACGCGGAAAAAACAGGTCTGGGTTTTAAGGCTCGGGGATGTCCTGACTTCAGACATCGTGGCGTTTCAGTAGGAGCGCCCGCTGCCATTCTGTTATTTTCGGCATCTGCGCATGCAATTTGCTCCGAAGTAGGCCCTGTGAATTTTTGTTTCAAATGGCGGCACCGAGATGGATCAACCGTAGAGTTTAATCCGAACGGCTGGATCTCCGATGATCCTATCAAGTCAGATTGGCTCTCAAGAATGAATCGGCTTTACGGCTGTGGTCCAGGCATTCCTCCGGGCATCCTAAGCTGGCTGCAAGAAGAGTGCGAACTCATCGAGGTGAATGGTCCCAGTGTTTAGAGCCTAGCGCTTCTGGCCATTCTTAAATCCAGGGCGACTGATCGTTTTGCTCAGCCACCGCCCAGACATCGAGCGCATGAGAATACCAAATACTTGTCATACCGGCTGGAGTGAGCCGGTGCGCTCGTGGCTATTCAGTCTCCGGAGAGGAACTCGTCTTTGTGTCGATCGATGAACTCGTTCAGGGCCAATCGGACAGCGTCGCCGACGCGGATGCCGCTAAGCCAGTCGATGGGGTGCCGGACCACCCATTCCATGACAGCGTATTTGAGAAGTGCAGTCTTGTCGATGAGATGGCTTTGTTTCTCCAACCAAAGAATCTGATCAGTCAACAGCTCGGCTTGAATCCGGGCGTGAATCTTACCCGGATCATCGCCGACCGAGAACCCTGGGCCATTGACATCCATAGTCAGAGCTTTAAAAACACCTCATACCAAAGTCGCCGTTGATCTATCCGCAGCCGTTCCCGAGAATGCCGCCAAAGGTCATCGTTGCTAGTCCCCCCGGTCGGACGCAGGCCGGGGACATTGGTTCGTCGAGCATGCTTTGACGGATGCCGCGTGAGATCACAGCGATTTCGAACCGCGAAAATTCAATTGGCCAGTCCGCCCAAGAACGGGCGTCTTGGAGCAGGCGAAGCGCATCTCGAACCTGCCGCGCCGTGACATCGGTACGCTCGGCTAAATCGACTCCGTTGCTAATCCTGTCTACCACTGCCTGCAGGACAATCTCTGCGTACAATTTCCTAATTTCGTTCGAAAGACTCTCCGTGCCTTTCGTCTCGTCCACCGAACGAACTAAGTTGTTCATCAGCTGATGCTTAGCCGATGATGATTATAAATACAAGAATGATCATATCTATTGTAATTGAACTAACGGTTCGAAGAGTGAAGGTGGCATCCTGACTTCCGACTTCGCCGATTGTCCGCAAACTTCACCGAAAGTTAAGGCTGATGAATTTATTTGAATCTCGGCAAAAATCCTCCATAACGCTGTAGTCTACCTGCCAATCCCCAGATGAATTCCGAAGTGGTGGCTCCACCCCATCCAGAAAAAGCGGTGCCTCACCGAACCTTCCGGCTACCCCGCGAGATCGGGATTCTCGGGGCACTCGGATTGATGCTTCTGGTCCTGGCTATTTTCGTCCCGCAGTTTCGCGATCTCCAGAACATCACCAACATCACGCGAAATTTCTCGTTTGTGGGGATTGTCGCCATGGGCATGACCTGCGTCATCCTCACGGGCGGCATCGATTTGTCGGTCGGATCAGTCTGGGGAATGACCGCAGTAATCGTTGCCTATCTGCTCACCCACGGCTGGCCAGTTCCTCTGGCCATTCTGATCAGTCTGCTAGCAGCCTCTGGCATCGGGCTCCTGAACGGGCTTTGCATCACTCGGCTGAAGATGTCGCCTTTCGTCCCAACGCTGGCGACTCTGGCGATCGCTAGAAGCTTTGCCCTTATTATTACCCACGGCCGACCGATCTCGATTTTTGGCGATGAATACCAATCCTTTCTCTGGCTCGGCGGTGGCGACATTTTGGGAATCCCTAATCCGTTTATTATCTTCTGTATTACCGCCCTTTTCTTTTGGATTCTTCTCTCTCGCACCGTTTGGGGACGCCACGTTTACGCGGTTGGAGGCAACGAGAGAACCGCGCGTTTGACCGGACTCCGCGTCGACCGGCTAAAGATCATCGTTTACATCTTATCCGCGCTGGTCGCGGGAATCGCCGGACTTGTGCAGTACAGTTATTTATCGAGTGTCACCGCCGATTTAGGAACTGGAGAAGAACTGGCGGTCATTGCCGCCACCGTTATTGGTGGAGCGAACCTTGCCGGTGGCGAAGGCACGATTCTCGGCACCGTTATCGGTGCCATCATTTTGGAAGTATTGCGGAATGGTCTGCTGCTCTTTGGCATCGATCCGTACTGGCAAGGAGTCTTCGTCGGAGCGGTGATTATTCTGGCCGTATCGATCGATTATTTTCGGAAGCTCTTACGTCATGATTGAGAGATTTCGAACCGGGTAATGCCGCCGGCCTGCATGGCTTACTAATCCCTAGAGATTGGTAATCCATGCAGGCTCAGGTGGCGGCGTCCACCAAAACCAAGTTGTTCCCCTGAAATTGATATGAAAAACCATCCATTGTTTCTCTTTGCAGGCGTTGTGACTTGCTCACTCACCCTGCTGACCGGCGCTCATGCTGCCGGAAAACAGAAGACGTTTGCAATCATTCCCAAATCGATCAGCATCTCCTTCTACAACGACGTAGAAAAGGGCTGCAAAGAGGAAGGAGCTAAACTGGGCGTTAACGTTATCTACACCGGACCTGATACCGCCGATGCGGCCAAGCAGGTACAAGTCTTGCAGGACCTGGTAAGCCGCGGCGTCGATGGCTTTGCCGTAGCCCCGATGGATGGCGACTCGGTCATCGGAGTGATCGAATCGGCGATCAAGAAAGGAATTAAAGTAATTACTTTCGACGCTGATTCTCCCAAATCGCAGCGAGTTTGTTTCGTCGGCACCAATAACGAGCAAGGTGGCTATGAAGGGGGCAAAGCGTTCGCGTCCTTTCTGCCCAAAGGTAAGTTCGCGGTTATAACCGGAGGATTGGCCTCTGTGAATCACAACCAGCGCGGCGACGGCTTCCGAAAAGCGCTCAAAGAAGCCGGAGGCGAATACACCGAAATTCCGGGTTCGCCTTTCCCGTGCAACGATGATGCCGCTAAATCAATTCAGATTATCCAGGATACTTTAACGCGCTACCCCGATCTGAACGGGTTCTTTTTTTCCGGCGGTTGGCCGCTCTTCGGTGCTCCCGAGGCTTATCTGCGCGCCGTCAGCAAACATAAAGACGACATCAAAACAAAGAAATTCGTGGTCGTCGCTTTTGATACATTACCCGAGGAGCTCAAGATCCTAAAACAAAGCGAATGCAACGCTCTCATCGGTCAGAGGCCATACGCAATGGGCGTCAAAAGCGTCGATATCTTGAACGATCTGACTGAGGGGAAAACTGTGCCGGCCGTCGTGGATACGGGCGTCGACGTAGTCACTTCCTCTAATGTCGATCAGTTTCTGAAGTAGTAACGGTAGGCTGCGGCCCTTCAGACCGAATGACAAATAGCAGATAGCAAATAACAGATATGCCGACCGGTGCTGCCCAGTCCGTGACCGCGGGGCCGGCTATCTTCATTGTGAATCTGCGAAATTATTTTGAGACTGAACGTCCTCAGCATATGTGCCTGGAAGGCATTTGCCATCTGTCATCTGTCACCTGTCATTTGTCATTCAGCCTGAAGGGCCGCACCCTATGCCTCCGATCCTAAAGATAAACGCAATCTCGAAGCATTTTCCAGGTGTTCAGGCTTTGCGGGAGGTCACCTTCGACGTCGAGCAAGAGAGTATTCATGCTGTGATCGGCGAAAATGGCGCCGGGAAAAGCACGCTGATGCAGATTATCGCAGGGGTTCACCAGCCCGATGGGGGAAGCATTGAATTCGCTGGAGAGACCATCAAGTTCAGCGATCCGGCAGAAGCGCAGGCGAAAGGTATCGCCATTGTGTACCAAGAGTTGAATTTGGCACCGAACCTCTCCATTGCCGAAAACATTTTCCTTGGTCTGGAACCGAAACGTTCCAGCGTTTTCTTGGATCGGGACAAACTCAAAACCGAAACCCTCGCCGTTCTGCGTCGGTTGGGACTTCAACATCATCCGGACACGATCGTGAGCGCGCTCACGGTTGCCCAACAACAACTCATCGAAATCTGCAAGAGCCTTGTCCGGAACCCGCGCCTTCTGATCCTGGATGAGCCAACCTCCAGCCTGTCCGAGACCGAGTCGGCCATCCTATTTCGCGTCATAGCGGATCTCAAGGGGCATGGCGTCACTATCTTCTATATTTCTCATCGCTTGCCCGAAGTCTTTTCGCTCTGCGACACGCTCACAGTACTGCGGGATGGCCGGCATGTTCGTACGGCTCCAATCAAGCAGACGACAGAAGCCGAAGCCGTACGACTCATGGTTGGACGCGAACTGCTCGCTTTTCACCGGCGTCCGGTGGAACCGAAAGGCGAAGTCGTACTACGGGTAGAGAATCTTTCAAAGAAAGGTCAGTACGAAAATATCGGTTTCGAACTACGACGCGGCGAGATCGTCGCGATGGCCGGACTTATCGGCGCCGGACGCAGCGAAACGGCCCTTGGTATATTTGGGTCACCGCCGGCCGATCGTGGCAATGTTTTCCTGAGAGGAAACAAAGTGAATTTTCGTCGACCGAAGGATGCGGTGATGGCCGGAATCGCCTACGTACCAGAAGATCGAGCAAACATGGGGTTGGTGCTCGGGGCGGGAGTCGGTACAAATATCTCGAGCGCTGCCCTGCGGCGCGTGGCCCGCGGGCCGTTCGTCGATCACCCGGCCGAAAATCACTTGATTCGGCAATACGTCTCCAGACTGCGAGTGCGCACGCCAAGTTTCCAGCAAACGGCGAGGCTTCTCAGCGGCGGCAATCAACAAAAAGTACTTTTGGCCAAGTGGCTAGCGGTTCAACCGACCGTGCTCATCGTCGACGAGCCAACGCGCGGAGTCGACATCGGAACCAAGGCCGAGATCTATGCATTATTCGACGAGCTGGTTCGAGAAGGAATTGCCATTCTGGTCATCTCCAGTGATCTGCCCGAGGTGTTGGCATTAGCAGATCGGATCCTCATTATGCGGCACGGCAGACTGACGGGCGAGCTTTCCCGGGACAACGCAACGGAACAAAAAGTCATGCATCTCGCGGCACTGGGAACATCGGAAGCCACAGCGTAGGATCGTTGGGCGTTGGGCGTTGGGCGCTGGGCGTTGGGCGTCTTCGGTACAAGCGGCGACTGTCCCGCTAGGCCAGACTGGTTCTGCCGGTAAAAAAGGTTCAAACCGAAGCGAATGGCTCGACCGATCTCAACGTGCAGTCGCCATCCCTTTCGAGCGGACAACGATGTGGCGACTGCGGTTTGTGATCGTGCCCGACTATTCGCTTCGGCCTGGCTTTCTTACCGGGTAGAGCCAGAAGCCTAACGGAACAGTCGCCGCTACCGAAAAACGTCGCCGCGGGACCGCTACCAAAGAACGCCGAGCGCCCAACGCCAACGCCAAACGCCAAGCCCGCCGAAACTCCACGCTCCTTGTCTTCGGACCATGTCGCCCTTACAATCTGCGGCCATGTTTTGCTGGTTCGTACTTCCCATGACATTTGTCACTCGGTCGCTCTTCGCCGCAAACGAGAACAAGACTAAGCCACGATCTCGGCTGAGCAGCCTGTCGAACGCTACGGCTTGCTAACCGACTTTGAATCGACCCGAACGACGAATGCCGCAGCGCCAAACGCCAAACGCCGACTCGCCCGACGACCGTGTCCGACGAAGCCTGCTCCGACGTTTCGGACGAATCTTGGGCGTGGCGAAGTCGGAAGCCGCCGGAGTTTCCAACGGCGCGGCGAAGTCGGAACGCCAAACGCCGAACGCCAACAGTTCGCCTCCATCCGGCCGCCCGGCGTTTCTGGTCGCGGCGGGAATCATGCTCAGCCGGATCGCCGGCTTGATCCGGGATCGGTCACTCGCCCATTTCCTTGGAAGCACCGATGCTGCCGACGCATTCCGGGCAGCCCTCCGTATCCCGAATATTCTGCAGAATCTCTTTGGAGAAGGCGTGCTGTCCGCTTCTTTTATCCCGACGTACGCACGGCTTTTGGGTAGCAACGATGAAGCGGAAGCCGATCGAGTCGCCAGCGTAATTGGATCGTTACTCGCGATCGTCGTTTCCAGCTGTGTGATTCTCGGGATTCTGGTTACCCCTTTGTTGATCGATCTGATCGCTCCCGGATTCAGCGGAGAAAAACGGCAACTCACGATCACATTGGTCCAAATTATGTTTCCGGGCGTGGGAGCGCTGGTGATGTCTGCCTGGTGTCTTGGCATCTTAAATAGTCATGGCCGTTTCTTCCTTTCCTATACCGCGCCGGTTGCTTGGAACCTGTGCATCATCGCGGGCCTCCTGATTTTTAGAAATACCGGTTCGCTTGCTCAGCTCGTTATCTATGTCGGGTGGAGTTCTGTTGTTGGAAGTCTCGCTCAGCTGTTGGTTCAGGTGCCAACCGTGCTACGGGTCACAACTCGTCTTCATTTTTCCCTGAAGCTGGCCTCTCCCCCGGTTCAAAGCGTCTTGCACAATTTCGTGCCGGTCTTTATCAGCCGTGGCGTTGTACAACTGAGCGCGTATCTCGATTCGGTTTTGGCTAGCCTGCTTCCTTCCGGCTCCGTCGCTCTGCTCGGCTACGCGCAAAATATCGGGCTTCTTCCGATCAGTCTTTTTGGGATGTCGATCTCCGCGGCGGAGCTCCCGGCAATGTCGCGCGCACTCGCGGGTAACGAAGAACAGGTGCGTTCTGAGCTGACGACCCGCCTCACCGCCGCCCTTCGGCGGATGGCTTTCTTCGTTATTCCGGCAGCCGTGGGTTTCATCGCTCTGGGTGATACCATCGCCGCCGTGCTCTATCAGACCGGACGATTCACGCGCGAGGATACTCTCTACGTGTGGGCGTTGCTGGCCGGATCCGGCGTCGGACTGCTGGCGTCAACTTTTGGTCGCCTGTGCTCATCCGCTTTTTACGCACTTCGCGATACCCGAACACCCCTTCGCTTCGCCATCATTCGCGTAATACTGACCGTGGGACTGGGCTATCTTTTTGCTTTTCCTTTGCCGAGTCTGTTGCACCTCGATCCGAAATGCGGTTTGCCTGGACTAACCGCATCGGCTGGAATCGCGGGCTGGGTGGAATTTCTTCTTCTGCGCGGATCGCTCCAGCGCCGGATCGGATCATTTGCACTGCCCGCCTCAATTGGTTTTCGCATTTGGGCAGCTGCCATTTTTGCCGCCGTCATAGTTTTTCCTCTCAAGCAATTTTGGGTGGGTCTTCACCCGCTGATCGCAGGGGCGATATTCCTGCCGTTGTACGGAGGACTCTACGCTGCTGGAACATTGGCCTTACGAATCCCCGAAGCGCGATTAATCACCCGTTTTTGGAAACGTTAGGAGGTTATCGGCGTGAGCGGGATGAACACAAATTGGAGCCGTCCCGAAGAAGGAAACGTTCTGAGCCGAACAACACCTATCCGACCCGAATTCTTCGCGACGCTTCGCCCAGCTCGTGTACTCGTGCTCGCACCTCATCCCGAAGATGCAGAGCATCCGCAAAATCGTGACGAGTCGCGTAGACGAATCGCGGAATGATGACACTGCGGAAGTCGAGCATCAGACTATTCGCCAATCCCATTACCGACATGTAACTGGACGCTCCGCCGGCTGCGCACACAAAACCAACCACTTTGTTTTCCCATGCGTCCCCGGTGAGCTCCACCAGATTCTTGGCGGCCGCATTTACGTCGAAATTATAGATCGGCGTTGCCACAATAATTACACGGGCCGAGTTCAAGAGAGCCTGGCAGGTCTCCACGTTGGGGTGTCCATAGGCGGCGTCCGCGTCGCAAAACGGGAGCTCGACTTCGCGCAAATCGAGCAACTGGCTGTTCAGTTTCGACTCTCGATAGTAGGCAACGAGCTCGTTGGCCAGGGCTCGACTTAAGCTCGCTTCACGAAGAGACGCTGAGACAACAACATACTCTGCCGGTGGATCCACGCCGCACGGTAAATCGGATCAAGGTGAGGTTCTAGATGAAATCGTTTCGAGATTTCTGCTCCTGGACGAGCCTTCTACTGGCTGCTCGTCAGGCTTCACATCGCCGGAGTACGATGACTCGAGGCTGTACCGCCTCGGGAAAGGAATCTATTTGACTGGTCGGTTTATCCCAATAAATTCGCTGCCTGGAACTCCTTAAGGCTCAGGCTGACGTCAAATCCCTTCCACTCTCGAAAGCTCCGGATCTGCAAATCAAAAAACGAATGGACTCATGAAAACCACGACACTTTCTGCCGCCGCGAGCGGTACTTTTAAATTGGGCAACGATTTAGCAATTCATCGTCTTGGCTTCGGAGCGATGCGCATTACCGGGAAAGGCATCTGGGGCGAACCGGCGGATCCGGAAGAGGCGCGTCGCGTCTTACGTCGATCGATCGAACTTGGAGTCGACTTCATCGATACGGCCGATTCTTATGGTCCGGAGGTCAGTGAGCGATTGATTGCGGAAGCCTTGCACCCCTATCCGGCCGGCCTCGTTATCGCAACGAAGGGCGGTTTTACCAGGCAGGGTCCCGATCAATGGGCGGAAGTCGGTCGACCCGAGTACATCCAGCAATGTGTGGAAATGAGTCTTCGCCGCTTAAGGCTGGAGCGTATTGATCTGTACCAACTGCACCGGATCGACCCGAAAGTACCCGTCGAGGAGACGCTGGGCGTGCTCAAAGAGCTGCAGCACGAAGGCAAGATTCGGCATATCGGGCTTTCGGAAGTTTCTACAAAAGAGATCGAACATGCTCAAAAGATTGTTCCGATCGTAAGCGTTCAGAACCGGTATAACCTCGCTGATCGCGAACACGAAGACGTGCTGAATTACTGCGAAACGCACAATCTCGGGTTCATCCCGTGGTTCCCGGTCGCTGCCGGTGACCTCGCCAAACCGGGCGGTCCGCTGGATCAAGTGGCTAAGAAGCACAACGCAACGGTCGCCCAGCTCTCGGTGGCCTGGTTGCTCCATCGATCGCCGGTCATGCTGCCGATTCCCGGGACCTCCTCCGTCAATCATCTCGAAGAAAATGTTGCCGCGGCCATTTTGACGCTTCCCAAGGAAGAGTGGCAAAAGATCGAGCTGGCGGTGGCAAAGTAGACGCAGTGTTCAAAGTTCCGACAGTTCCCACGTTCAGACGACGGAACTTCCGGGGGGCCTTCTAAGGTCCACCCCGGCGGGGCTTGTTTTCTGCACCGCCGGCCTCTTCCGGAAAAAATCGCTATTAGCGCTTGCTATCGCTATTAGGTGAAGCTAAATCTCTGAGAGCGGGCTAATTTATGGACCAACTCCAGGGAACTGTGAACCAATCTGTCGATACCATCGAACCAGTCGCTCCAGAAAAGGGTTGGCGTTTTCAGCGAGCCGGTCCCTCCCTCCCCGAAGTTTATCGCTCGGTCAAAATACCCAATGTCAGCCGCAACTGGTGGGGACTTCTGCGCAAGCTACTAGCCTTCTCCGGTCCCGGCTATCTGATCGCGGTTGGCTACATGGACCCGGGCAATTGGGCCACTGATATCGCCGGCGGGTCTCAGTTCTATTACACCCTTCTCTCGGTAGTGATCATCTCAAGCCTGATGGCCATTTTCCTGCAACACCTCGCTCTGAAACTAGGGGTAGCCACGGGACGCGATCTTGCTCAAGCTTGCCGGGATCATTTCCCTCCTGGAATCAACTTTATTCTTTGGGTCGGTTGCGAGATCGCTATCGCTGCCTGTGACCTCGCCGAAGTCATAGGTTCGGCCATCGCCTTGAATTTACTTTTCGGTCTGCCTTTGATTTGGGGTGTTTGCCTGACCGCCTGCGACGTACTCGCCGTCCTTTACCTGCAGAATAGAGGGTTTCGCATCATCGAAGCGTTGGTACTCGCTCTGATCGGAGTGATCGCCGTCAGTTTCGGTATCCAGATCTTTCTGTCCAAACCCGACTTTGGCGCGATGGCCCTCGGTTGTCTGCCCTCGTCGGAAATTCTTCACAACCACGCAATGTTTTATGTGGCAATCGGTATTCTTGGGGCAACGGTCATGCCGCATAATCTTTATCTGCACTCCTCCATCGCGCAAACCCGGCACTACGAACTATCGCCAAAAGGAAAACGGGAAGCCATTTTCTTCGGTACGATCGATTCAACGATTGCCCTCTTTTTTGCGCTCTTCATCAATGCGGCCATTCTCATTGTGGCCGCTGCGACCTTTTATCGGAGCGGGCATCATGAGGTCGCTGAAATTCAGGATGCCTACAAACTGCTGAGTCCCCTGCTCGGTGTCGGGGCGGCGAGCACATTGTTCGCGGTCGCTCTCCTGGCATCGGGACAAAACTCGACACTGACCGGAACTTTGGCTGGTCAAATCGTGATGGAAGGTTTCTTGCACCTCCGGCTGCCTCCGGTGCTACGTCGCCTAATCACTCGACTGATTGCCATCATCCCTGCCGTGATCGTTACCGCTTTGTTAGGCGAGAATGGCACCGCTCAACTTTTGATCCTCAGCCAAGTAATCTTGAGCATGCAGCTAAGCTTCGCTGTCATTCCTCTGGTGATGTTTACCAGCGACAAGGCTAAGATGGGTGAGTTTGTGAATCCACGCTGGGTAAAAATCATCGGCTGGGTTCTAGGTATCGTGATCGCGGCGTTGAATGCGTTTCTTCTTTGGCAAACCTTTACCGGTTCAGCTCCTCAATAACTTCTAGGTAGCGGTCGTGCTTTGCCGAAAAATCCCAGGGTTGAAGCGCCGAGACCTCAATGAGACCTATCGTATCTTTTAGCTTCCTCGGCTTAGCTGGTGCCGTTGCTCTGTTATTTTCAGCAATCACACAGGGGTCTTTTGGAGAACAACCCGACGCGGCTACGCAATCCGTCGATAAGAGCCGATATAACCTTTTTAATCCTACGCCGTGCGGACAGCTACGGGACTTCGCTCCGGATCGACCTGACCAGACCGAAGGCCCTTTCACCACGGACGCAGGCCATCTTCAAGTAGAGGTGGGTATTTTCCAATATACCTACATCAATCAACCCCAAAGATTTTCCGACATTCGGATCCAGGGTTATCAATGGCTCAACACGGCAATTAAGCTGGGCGTTTTAAATAATCTGGACCTGGAACTCTTTGTCCCGGTTTACAACGAAGTAGACATTAAGCAGGGCAATCTGAAGACTCGGATGAGCGGTTTTGGAGATCTCGTAGTCCGCGCCAAGCTCAACATTTTTGGCAACGAAGGTAATCTACCTGTCGCGCTGGGCTTCATTCCGTTTTTGAAGATTCCCACGAATGAAGATGGGCTGGGGAATCGGGCCGTGGAGGGCGGCTTCATCCTACCGATAACGTTCAAGTTACCCTGGGATTTCCAACTCTTTGCTATGACCGAAATAGACATCAATGAAGATGCCGCAAATACGGGCTATCATCTCAATTACGTCAATTCGGTCTCACTGCATCATGCGATTAGCAAAAAACTGGATAGTTACATCGAGTTCTTTACTGACGTCAGCACCGAAAGACACACGGGGTGGATCGGAACGGTGGATGGCGGACTCGCCTACTCTATCAGCGATAACATCATTGTGGACTGCGGGATCAATGCCGGAGTCACTCGAGCGGCCCAAGACTGGCAGCCTTTAGTCGGAATAAGTTTTCGCTTCTAAAATCGACATTCGACAATTTTTCTCCGCGGTAGCTGCCGCACCGCCTCAACAGACAGCTCGCAGGAAAAGGCATTGTCGCCAGCGAGGCGTCCCGACATAAGGATCGGCTCTGAGCTCACCGATACGTTTCGCAGATAAAAGTTTTTTAACACACGATTGCGGTTGTTCTTAATTTGGACTCCGGCAAAGTGAGGGTCGATAGCGCGTAGGATTGCGCTGACCCCAACGCAGGGAGGGAGCAGCTTGCGGCTCCTAGGAATGACCCAGGAGTTCCGCCGTCCTTCGCGCTACCAAAAGTCGACCAACACCAACTCGTCAACTTCTGATTATCCTATGATTCACATTGCGAGGCTTGTGGTTCTCATTGGAATCATCTTCACGACCAGCGCGCAATTCTCGTTATCGGCAAGTGCAGACGATACCCAGCAAAACCTGGCGAACGACGACGGCAAGTCTCAGACCAAAGTACCGCTCGAAACAAAAGAGGAGAAGGCCGAGCAGCAAAGCTGGCTGCTCCATACACAAGGAACGGAGATCTTTCAAGGTCAACCTGGGTTTCATGATCCCTACGATGGAGTAAACAGCCTCCGTTCGACGGATAACTTTCGTCAGACTTCGTCACTGGATCTTTTTTTTGGTGCCCGTTTTTGGCCGGGAAGCGAATTTTATTTTAACCCGGAATACTTCCAAGGATTTGGCTTGGGACTGACTCACGGCATCGCGGCGTTTCCGAATGCCCAGGCTTACAAGGTTGGCAAGTACCGAGGGGATCTTTTCATTCCTCACTTTTTCTTGCGACAAGTTTGGGGCTTGGGCGGCGAACAGGAGCAGATTGATGGCGACCTGCTTCAGCTTGCAGGGAAAGCGGATATTTCCCGCGTAACACTTACTGTCGGCAAGATGGGAGTCGGGGACCAATTCGACAACAACGCATACGCGCACGATCCAACCACTCAGTTTTTGAATTGGGTTTTGGTAGATCAGGGGAGCTTTGACTACGCCGCCGATTCGTTGGGTTATGAATACGGTGCAACCTTGGAACTGAACCAGAAGCGATGGGCTGTGCGCTGGGGGATTTTTACAGTACCGCGCGTCAGCAACGGTTTGGCCACGGACGGCCACTACGCGAAGGCGTGGCAGCAAGTCGCCGAATTAGAGGAGCGTTACGAATTGTGCGGCCATCCCGGAAAGATCCGTTTTCTTGGCTACCTTGAGAGCGCCAAAATGGGCAGTTATCGCGCAACGCTGAACAATCCTTCTTTAGGCAACGACATCACCCAGACCCGTCGCTATCGTTATAGCTACGGACTGGGTATCAATATCGAGCAAGAAATAACTAAAGATATCGGGGCGTTCCTTCGGGCTGGTTACCGCGATCCAAATTACGAGATTTGGCAGTTTACCGACGTAACGAGAAGTCTTTCGCTTGGGTTACAAATCAAAGGCAGCGCCTGGTGTCGTCCTAACGATACTTTCGGATTGGCCGATGCTCTGGACGGCGTGGGCCACGCTCAACGGAAATTTTTTGCTGCCGGCGGGCTCGGACCGCTAGTCGGTGACGGCAAACTCCCCCATTACGGTTTGGAAAATGTGATTGAGACCTACTACAACTTCGAAGTCTTTAAAGGAGTGAACCTATCCTTGGATTATCAATTGGTCATCAATCCCGCCTACAATCAGGATCGCGGTCCCATCAACGTCTTCGCTGCTCGAATTCATTTCCAATACTAGTGTACCGTCTCACATATAATGGTGACGTCGTTGCGTTCAAAATGGGCCGCCGGCAAGGCGGTCCGAGCCGGACTGGCGTTGGGAGGGCGCATATCTGAATCGATCTGTAACCGACGAGCAACGCAGCCGCCGGCCCATTTTCAACCCAACCCTCCGGGCCGCGGCCGGTTGGCTGTTTTTCCGCGTTGCTCGCTCCTTACGTATCGATCTAGATATGCTCCTCGCTCGCGCCTTGAAAAACA
>DATNNZ010000060.1:0-25723 GCA_035601575.1 Chthoniobacterales bacterium | reverse complement strand
CAGCCTGATGCTCTCCGCGTCGACTAGAAAACGATGAGACCCACTTACGTCGAATGGGAACCGAGGCTTTAGACACGTTCAGGCCAGAGAAATCGGATCTAGGTCTGCTGACATAGTGTTGTCACTGCGCTCGAATAGGTTGTCGCCAGCAATTGATTGGGCGCACGGCGTTCATGCTTTAGCGCCCGAAAATGCAAAGACGGCAAACACAGAGTGTCCGGAATAAGGCGGCTTGTTCGTCGTATAAGAAAGGACAAAAATGCACTCCTACATCAGCATAATGTTAGAGGCCGAAGGCGCGAAAGAGCGGCTTGAAAGATTTTTTCTGTCGGCTCCTGAAGTGGAGAAGAGTGATCAATCGCCGCGTCTTGCCATCACCTGCCAGCAAAGACGAAAGCCTCTGGTCCGATCAAAGACGGACTCTTGCTGCGGAGCCGTCGGCTATTGTAGCGCCAGAGCCAGTTGGGGGGCTCAGAGCGGGGGTGTAAGCATCGAAGCCAGTATTTGGATTGCCAGCTATCTACTCGCGATTCTGGGTTTAATTAAGGCTGCGTATAGCGAACAACCCTTGCTTTGGCTAGCGGTTTGGCCGACTCCTATTGTGCTCGTCTGCACGATTTTTGTCTTTTTCCGCGAAGGATTCCATTTTCGGAACGGCGTGTTATTTCTTGGTCGACGGCGCAATTGACTTCACTTCCGAGGCAGGCGGCAAGCTGCTGATTAGTCAAGGGCGGGTGAAGCTCAAAGCCGAGGCTGCTTTACGTTCAGGAAATCCAATGATCTCGTGGGGCGAGTATTTGCAATAAATCGGTTTGTTAAAGGGATATGCGCGGCTACCAAGATTGTAGACAGTATTGTTGACAAACCGTGTTTCGGTGTTTCTCTCGGCCCAGAGAACAGAACCCCGTACCCGGTTTCGCGAAGGCCGCCTACAGTTCGGAGTCGATGGTTTGGCTGACGGTCTGGCCAACACCGCTCGTGCTGATTTCGACCCTTACTGCTTTCCTCCGTCAGGGCTGCCACTATCGCAATGGTGTGTTAGTGCTCGGTCGATACCGACGCTAGTATTGCTGGCCGGAATTGGGTGCGGGCAATAGGCGGGTCAAGCTGGCGGTCAATTTTCGGCGGCTTGCCAGGGCTTCAGTGAGATACGTATACAAGTTAATACCTTATCAATAACGCTTTATGTGTACAGTCTCGATTTATGAACAAGATTGTTGACAAAATTGGGTGCGATGGTTTCTTATTGGCGAAATGAGCGTAGCGCTTCCCAAGAATAATGAATCTCAAAGCCCACGTTCTCGTGCCGTCGACGTGGAGCGCGCCGTTGCCCAATGGATTTTCAAAGGCGAATTGACTGCCGGACAAAAGCTCACCGAACAAGAAGTGGCGCTACGCCTAGGAGTTAGCCGTGGTCCCGTCAGGGAAGCGTTTCGCGCCTTGGAAGACCTTGGGCTTGTCCAAATCGAACAGAATCGCGGAGCTTTCGTGCGCAAGATCGATTTGGACGAGGCAATCGAAATCCATGATGTCTATTCCGCATTGGAAGAACTTGCAACCCGAACGGCAGCGCGCCGACTTTCCGCCAAACAAATCGCCCAACTCCAGTCCTTGGTCGAATCGATGGACGCCGCGGCGGAAGCCGAAGATCTCGATCGATATTACTTTCTTAATCTCAGTTTTCACCAATGCTTGGTCGAGGGGAGCGGCAACCGGAGGCTCTTGAGCAATTATAATCGCCTGCTCAATGAACTTCATCTCTTTCGGCGGTTTGGTCTGATGCAGCGAGGAGAAATGCAACTCTCTAATCGCGAGCATCATCAGATTCTCGACAAGATTGCTGCCGGTGACCCGGAAGGGGCGGCTGAAGCGATGCGGAGGCACACCAGCGAACGCCGACGCAAGATGTTGTTAGGATCAGAAAAATTCGATCCCAAATCACACTGACTATCGCGGAGCGCGACCAGCGCCGCTTCCGCAATCCAAGTCGTAATTGAATGAAAAAGCGCGGACAGAAAAAGGGAAACGTACAGAACGGATTCGTTATCGCTCTGCTTTGCTCGGTCGCGCTTGCTTTTCTGTTTCCCGGCCCTGGCGCCAGAAGAGGCTGGATGCATCCGGATCTTTTGAATAACGCTGGGATCGCCTTGATCCTCTTTCTGCAGGGATTGGCGATGGCGGTCGAACGAATGAAGAGTGGTGCCGGTAACTGGCGTCTCCATCTCATCATTCAAAGTTTTACCTTCCTCCTGTTCCCGGTCGTTGGGTTAGCATTCCACGAGATCACCCGAATCATCTGGCCCTCGGAACCGAGTGCGCTGCGGGACGGTTTTCTCTATCTATGCGTGTTACCTTCGACGGTTTCTACCTCTGTGGTTCTGACGGAGGTGGCCAAAGGTAATACGCCCGGCGCTATCTTTAATGCTGCGCTCTCCAACATATTGGGGGTCATGTTTACTCCGCTGCTGGTGCGACTATTGATGCAGGCGAGCGGCCAAGTCAATTCGTTTGGCCCGCTGTTGTTGAAGATCACTTTGCTGACTCTGTTGCCATTTGCGCTCGGCATGGCAATCCGACCTTTGGTTCGGAAATGGGTCGATGCCGGGCGACCTATGCTGAACATCCTCAGCAACGGAGTAATCTTGCTTATCGTCTATACGGCCTTCTGTGATTCCGTAGAGGGAAGGATCTGGCAGCACTACGGCATCGGACTCACGGTTAAAGTACTGATAGGGGTTATCGCGCTGTTCATCACCATGTCGTTGTTGGTTTGGGCGGCTTCCAACGCTGCGAGACTGGAAAGAGAAGATTTCATCGCCGCCCTGTTTTGTTCCGTTAAGAAAACGCTGGCGATGGGCGTTCCGCTGGCGCAACTTATTTTCGGAGCCAAGGGGAACCTGGGATTGATCCTGTTGCCCATCATGTTCTATCACCCGTTCCAGTTGTTTGTTTGCGGCCTGCTGGCCAATCGCTTTGCCGACCAGAAACGGGAGATCCCAGTAGGCGAGGCGTCTCCGATCGGCCAATCCTGACCGTGGCCTTAACTCACTAGCCCGACTATGTGGATCGTAAAAATCGCTCTCAAAGCTCCCTACACTTTTGCTGTTCTAGCGATATTACTGATGATTGGAGGGGCACTGAGCGCGCTCCAGATGCCAAAGGATATTTTCCCGGCCATTAACATCCCGGTCGTCGGTGTCATTTGGACGTTCACCGGCATGCCGGCTCAGGAAATGGAGCGTCGAATAACGACGGTCTCCGAGCGGGCATTGACCACGACGGTCAACAATATCGAGCATCTCGAATCAAGCACTTTCAATGGAATCGATGTCATCAAGGTATACCTGCAGCCAGGCGCCAGTGTGGATGCCGCCATCGCCGAAACTACGGCGGCGTGTCAGGCGATTCTTAAAACGCTGCCAGCCGGTATCACTCCACCGAATGTGCTCAGCTACAACGCGGCCAATGTACCGGTGTTGCAACTTAGTGTAGGCGGAGGGAAGTTTTCCGAGCAGGAACTTTACGACTTTGCCACTAATTTTATTCGTACGCAGCTTGCGACCGTTCAGGGTGCATCCATTCCCCTGCCTTATGGCGGCAAAACCCGAGCGGTATCGGTGGACCTGGACCCCAGCAAGTTGCAGGCGCATAACATCTCCCCGCAAGAAGTTACCAACGCGATTAACGCGCAAAGCGTCATATTACCATCCGGTACAGCGAAGATCGGTAAACGCGAGTACGACGTTCTGTTTAATAGTAATACCGACACCATTCAGGCGTTGAATAATTTACCGATCAAAGAGGTGAACGGCGCGACGATCTACATTCGGGATGTAGCCAACGTTCGCGACGGGTACACACCACAGATTAATATGGTGCTCGCTAACGGCATTAAGGGCGCGCTTCTACCCGTGCTGAAAAGTGGAAGTGCCTCGACTCTCGATGTGGTCTCGAAGGCGAAGGCGGCCTTACCTGGGATAGCCGCTACTTTGCCTAAGGAATTGGAGATCAAGCCGCTATTCGATCAGTCGGTTTTTGTGAGTACAGCCCTGGCCGACGTCGGACAAGAAGCGATTATTGCCGCGTCGTTGACCGCCGCAATGATCCTTCTGTTTCTGGGTTCGTGGCGAAGCACCGTTGTCGTGGCGACGTCGATCCCGCTTTCAATCTGTTGCTCGATACTAGCTCTTCATGCATTGGGTCAGACTCTGAACATCATGACGCTAGGCGGCCTGGCATTAGCCGTGGGTATCCTGGTCGACGACGCGACGGTCACAATCGAGAATATCCATCGCAATTTGGCCATGGGAAAATCGCTAGTCGATGGAATCTTGGATGGCGCCGATCAAATCGCTACACCGGCTTTCGTTGCCACCCTTTCTATCTGCATCGTCTTTGTGCCAATCTTTTTGTTAGGCGGAGTTGCCTATTACCTCTTTTCACCGCTGGCCATGGCGGTAGTGTTTGCCATGCTGGCTTCCTACCTCTTGTCCCGAACCGTGGTGCCAACGATGGTGAATTTCTTGCTCAAAGACGAGCACCACACCGAGAATCCTGAGGAAGGCAAAGTGAGCGAGCGAAATTGGTTTGCTCGCTTCCATCAAGGATTCAATCACCGCTTCGATCAGGCGCGGAACTTCTATATAGCTAGATTGGACTGGGCACTTAGACACGCTCGCCTGGTCGTTGCCGTTAGTCTAGGAGTCGTCGTTCTCTCACTGGTTATTCTGGTGCCTTTCCTTGGTGAGGATTTCTTCCCGTTGGTTGATGCCGGTCAATTTCGGTTGCATGTGCGGGCGCCGGTCGGCACTCGGATCGAGGAGACTCAGCATGTTTTTACCCAAGTCGAGAATGTCATCCGAAGTATAATTCCGAAGAACGAGATCGATCTGGTACTCGCTAATATTGGTCTGCCATTTAATCTGAATCTCGCTTTGAGTGACACGGCCACGATCAGTTCGGCCGATGGAGAGATCCTGGTGTCACTTAATCAGGAGAAGCACGGTCCGACCTGGGACTATGTAAAGAAGATTCGTGAGGAACTGATAGCTAAATACCCGAATTATACGTTTTTCGTCCAGCCATCGGATATTGTTGGCCAAATTCTGAATGCTGGGCTCCCGGCACCGATCGATGTTCAGGTGGTGGGTAGTGACGCGGAGAAGAACTACCAGATCGCACAGCAGCTCCGTCAACAGATCGCGCTGATTCCTGGAGCGGTGGACGTGAACGTTCACCAGATTGTTAATAATCCGTCTTTGTTGGTAGACATTGATCGCACTCGGGCGGATCAACTTAACCTGACAGAAAAGCAAATTGCGGATGATCTATTGGTTTCATTAAGCGGTAGCGCACAAACCGCGCCGAACTTTTGGCTGAACCCTCAGAATGGAGTGAGTTACAGCATTGCGGTGCAAACGCCGCAGTACGTGATCGATTCGGCTGCCGATATCTATCGGACCCCGATCGGCGTGATCAACGGCGCTCAACCCCAACTCTTGAGTAATGTTGCTTCCATCCGTAATACCGCTACACCGGTGGTCGTGAGCCACTACAATGTGCAGCGCATCTTCGACGTCTACGCGAATACCCAAAACCGAGATTTAGGAGGGGTCGCTCAACAAGTTCAAAAAATCGTCGATCAAATGAAACCGCAGTTACCGCGAGGTACCACGCTGACAGTTCGTGGTCAGATTCAGAGCATGAACTCTTCTTACTTCGGACTGGGGGTTGGTATCGTTTTTGCAGTGTTGCTGGTCTACTTCCTGTTGGTAGTGAACTTTCAGAGCTGGCTCGATCCGTTCATCATCATTACGGCGCTTCCGGGCGCGCTTACCGGGATCGTCTGGATGTTATTTCTCACCGGCACAACCATTAGCGTGCCGGCATTGATGGGGACGATCATGTGTATTGGTGTCGCCACCGCCAACAGTATTCTGGTGGTGACCTTCGCCAATGATGTGCTGCGTGAAGGTAAAGATGCCTTCTCGGCCGCTAAAGAGGCTGGATTCACGCGTCTGCGACCGGTGATCATGACCGCGCTGGCAATGATCCTCGGTATGCTGCCAATGTCACTTGGATTAGGATCCGGCGGCGAGCAAAACGCCCCGCTCGGACGTGCGGTGATCGGAGGACTCACCATCGCGTCACTTTTCACTCTGTTCTTCGTGCCGGTCGCTTACAAATTGTTGAAGCGAAACTTCAAACCGCGTGTACTCCATCCGCGCCTGCGCTCCGGGCCAGAGGGGGAGAACTACGCGCCAGTGTCGACTACATAGGAGAAGTGTCCAGAAAGGCAAACCCATTATGAGCGAAAATCATAAGCTCGGTACCCCGACGGTGACCAAACCGATGACGGAAGGACCAGAGAGGCAACGCTCCGATCGCACCCGGCGTCCTCGTTTTATGCGGAAGACGTTAATAGCAATAACGGCGCTCATTGTGATCGGCGCTGGTGTCTATTTTCTGGCCATCTATCCGCGAATTCAGAATAACCAGGAACTGATTGCCGCAGCAGCCGCCGCAGGAAGAAGAGCGGTGACGGTAGTAGAACCTACACAGACATCGAGTGCACCCGATCTGGTGCTTCCGGGCAATATTCAGGCGAATCAGCAGACATCGATCTTTGCCCGAGTCGATGGCTATATCGCACGGTGGTATACCGATATCGGCGCACACGTGGAGTCAGGCCAAGTGCTGGCGGATATTGATGCCCCGCAAATTGATGCCAATCTGCGCATGGCCCAAGCCCAACTGGAACTGGCGGAAGCTAATCTCAAATTGGCTCAAACCAATTCAGTGCGTTCGCAACAGCTCTTCCAGAACCATGTCATTGCCCAGCAGGAACTCGACACGGTAGTGGCGACCGAACAAGTCCAAAAAGCGACCCGGGATAACGCGGCGGCGGCGCTTAAGAGTGCGCAGGATAATAAGGCGTTTGAACAGATTCGCGCGCCGTTCGCCGGAACGATCACCGCGCGGTTCATTGATGTTGGATCTTTGGTTACATCAGGCAGTGTCATGACCGTCCGTACGCTTTTTGACTTGGTTCAATCTGATCCGGTTCGCGTGTTGGTGCATGTCCCACAGGCGGATATCAGCAGCGTGAAACCCGGCACACCGGCCACCATCACTGTAGATGAATATCCTAACGAGACTTTCACCGGAAAGATAGCAAGAGACGCCGGGGCATTCGATCCAACTTCGCGGACGTTATTATTGGAGATTGACGTTCCCAATCCGGACGGTCGCCTTTTTGCCGGTATGTACGCCCACGCCAGATTCTCATTGCCGAGCCCGACGGCGGCCCTCTTGATACCAGATAACGCAATTCTGATCGACGCGAAAGGACAGCGCATCGTGGTCGTCGATTCGTCTAACCAAATCCGTATCAAATCCGTAAAATTGGGCCGCGACTTTGGTACCAAGACAGAAATTCTCAGTGGACTCGATCCCCAGGACCGTGTGGTACAGAACCCAGCTGACGATTTACATGAAGGGATGCCTGTATCAATCCAGAGCACGACGCAAGGCCAGGTCAATAACTAACTCATAGCAAGCAGGTCGCCAGATGAACGATAAACATGGCTCGGAGCAACCGACTTTCGTTAGTTACGAAAGCTGAGCTCAAACTTTATCATCAACGATAACCCAAGAAACCAGTGGATCTCAACCGGTTAAACTCGAGTTTGTTGCAAACCTTTTTGGCGGTTGCCGATGCCGGCCAAATCTCCGCAGCAGCTCGACGACTTCATCTGTCGCAACCGGCAGTCACTGGCCAGATCCGAAGACTGGAAGCCGACCTGGATACTACACTGTTCATCCGCTCGGCCCATGGTGTGGATTTAACATCCCGGGGAGTTCATTTGCGAAAACGACTTCACGGTGTGTTTGCCGAGCTGGAACAGATTTTGTGCGAGGTAGATCAGACTCGGGAGGAGACTGGCATTGTGAACTTGGCTGCCAGCACAACCATCGCGAGACATTTTGTGCCGCATATCTTCGTTCGATTCCGTCATTACTACCCTGCGGCCGGTCTTCGGCTCAAGGTTGGGAACACCGAGGGAGTGCTAGAGGATGTTCGGGAAAATCGCGTGGATCTCGGTCTGGTCGAGGGCCATGAGCGGGGTGCAGGCGTTCGCCTAGAGCAATTCATGCCTGATGAAATCGTTCCGGTTTGTGCTGCTCGAATTTCCGATCTGAAGTTCCGACGCGCGCTTGAACGCTTCAGGTCGGTTCGAGACCTTCAGACCCTGCCCTTAATCTGGCGCGAGCCTGGAGCAGGTACCCGAGCTGTGGTGGAAAGCGTACTCAAGGAGAGCGGACTGAGTATGAGGAAGTTGGACAGCCTGGTTGAATTGGGGAGCACCGAAGCGATCAAATCGCTCGTCCTGGCTGGTCTTGGTGTCGGCTTTTTCTCCTTTTGGGACATTCAAGACGAACTCAATATGGGACTCGTGCAACGAATTAAAATTCCCGGCCTGCGATTTCATCGCACGTTTTCCTGGGCCATTGCCAGTGGTGAACTGGGGGGCTTGCCCGCTGAGTTTTATCGATTCGCCAATTCGATCCGAAGCGAACTATCCGCGATCAGCTCACAGAAATGGAAGACGGCTGCCTGAAGGTCCAACTGACCAATGGGTCTCACCTAGGTTTGTTTTATCGCGTGCTGACTTAGAGTGACAACCGCAAGAACCAGCAATACCGAGAGACCGAAGGGAATCCACAAGCCGATCTGTGAGGTAACTCCGGCAACCACCGTTCTTCTTTTCATGAAATCAGAATGACCTGTCAACCAAACCGACGCACTAAATGGAACATTTTTGCTCATTTTTGCCTTGCTTGCCCAATGAAAGCTTTTTTGGCACGATCGAACAACCAATTGATTTATGAAAAAGCCTTTCTCCGCAAAATCGAAAGCTGGGATACCAGCACGGTATCAGCACTTCGAGAAGAGTTACCCAGCTGTTATGCAAGCGGTCGAGGCGCTCGGCGAAGCAACCCAGTCAGCTGGACCGTTAGACAGTAAATCCCGCGCACTCGTGAAGCTGGCAATTGCCATTGGCGGGTTGCGAGAGGGTGCCGTGCATAGTCATACGCGTCGTGCATTGGAGGTAGGCTGCAGCCCCGATGAGTTACGGCACGTAGGAGTGCTGGCAATTACGACGATCGGCTTTCCTAGTACCATGGCAGCAATGTCGTGGGTGGAAGATATTCTTCGAAAGTAGCGTTGCTCGAAAATTTTCTGGTTTGCCAGCAGCGTTCAGCGAAACTCTACTCCGGTAACTAACTGTCTTTTTTCTGCTGGAAAAGGTGGAAGGAAAACTCCAGCTATTACACATTGGCGCTATCTGTCAGTCGCGCATCCTGGTTGATGCTGTCTTGGCAGAGACAGGAAAATTATCAAGCGCCTGGAATCGGAACTCGGTTAGAGGCTCGACGGTTGTAAACTACACCAAAATTAACGATCTCGAGCGTCGCTCATCGGCTAAACTTTCGAAACGTTTCCTACTTCATACGGTTTTATCAACGGTTGGCGGGTGTTGCGCCGGGAGCGCAAGTGTAAGGATTTCGTCAAAAAGTGACACACTTTCGACTTTCTTCCAGAGGCCGCGGATCTGAGCTTTAGGGATTACGAATAGGAATTAGTCGATGCGTCGCCGTCATCGCAACCCACCCCGGCGGCCATCACACTCTATGAAGCCCTCGGATTCATCATCGGAATCACCCATCGCCGGCGCACGACCGCCAACCGAAATTGCCGGAACTCAAACCGGACATCCCTATCGCGTGGCGGCCGGGCTTCCAGCTCTCTATCAGAGCGGTCGCTTTACTTTGCAAAAGATGGGAGCGCTGCGGGGTCTGAGCACGTGGACCAAAGTTAATCAAAAACGAGGATTCGATTGTCAAAGCTGTGCCTGGCCCAATCCAGACAACGACCGACACGTGCTCGAGTTCTGCGAGAACGGAGTCAAAGCAATTGCTGACGAAGCAACCACGAGGAGGATTAGCTCGGAATTCTTCAGCCAGCACGGCATCACCGATCTACAGCAACGATCGGATTATTGGCTCGGATCACAGGGAAGGCTGACCGAGCCGATGGTTAAACGACCGAACAGCGATCACTATGAGCCAATTTCCTGGGATCAAGCATTTCAATTGATCGCAGCCGAGCTTAATTCGCTAACGTCGCCGAATGAAGCTGCCTTCTATACCAGCGGGCGCACCAGTAACGAGGCGGCATTTCTTTACCAGTTATTTGTTCGTCAATTTGGCACCAACAATCTGCCCGATTGTTCTAACATGTGCCACGAGTCGAGTGGTGCGGCCATGAGCGATGCGATCGGTATCGGTAAAGGTTGTGTAACCCTAGACGATTTCAAAAAGACAGATGCTATCTTTATCATCGGTCAAAATCCTGGGACAAACCATCCACGAATGTTAACCGCCTTGGAACATGCCAAGAAACGGGGCACAAAGATCGTGGCAATCAATCCGCTGCCCGAAACCGGGCTAATGCGCGTGGTGAATCCGAACCCACAGGAATACCTCTCGAATCCGTTCGCCTTCCCAACAAAAATGCTCCTTAATCGTGGGACGAAATTAAGCGATCTCTGGTTACCGGTTCGCATCAATGGAGACATCGCCTTGTTCAGGGGGATGATGAAAGAGATGCTGGCCGAGGAAGATCGACGTCCCGGCGAAATCTTTGATTGGGATTTCATCCGCCAACACACAGTTGGCTTTGAAGAGTTCGTCGCTGGCTTGCGTGCGACCAGTTGGGAAGAAGTTCTCGTCAGCAGTGGCGTGGACCGGGATCAGATCCGAGCAGCAGCACAAATTGCGCTGAATGCTCGCTCCATTATCTGTTGTTGGGCCATGGGACTGACCCAACACAAAAATGCGGTGGCCACGATCCAAGAGGTGATCAATTTTCTACTGCTGCGCGGTAACATTGGCCGACCCGGCGCGGGCCCTTGTCCGGTACGGGGACATAGCAATGTTCAGGGTGATCGCACTATGGGTGTCTGGGAGAAAATGAGCGATCAATTTCTCGATCGACTCGGCGCAGAGTTTAACTTCGCTCCGCCACGCGAACACGGCACTGACTCCGTCGATAGCATCAAGGCGATGCATGAAGGTCGTATCAAGATTTTCTTTGCGTTAGGAGGCAACTTCCTTTCCGCAACGCCCGATACTGAGTTTACTGCGCGAGCTCTCGAGAATTGCCGGCTCACCGCTCACGTATCAACCAAGCTTAACCGTTCCCATTTGATCACGGGCCAGGTCGCTCTGATCCTACCTTGCTTGGGACGCACGGAGATCGATCGCCAGACAGAGGGCGAACAGTTCGTGACCGTCGAAGACAGCATGGGAGTAATCAGCTCCTCGCGCGGTCATCTCGAACCGGCTAGCGAGCATTTGCTCAGTGAACCCGCTATCATTGCCGGGTTAGCTCGCGCCGTCCTTGGCGACCGGACCACGGTTCCATGGGAAGATCTTGTCGCTGACTATGGCCGCATCCGGGACCATATCGAACGGGTGATTCCAGGATTCGCAAATTTTAATCAGCGTATTGCTCAAGACACATTTTACCTGCCTAATCCGGCGCGCGACGAACGCCGATTCCGCACCGATGTCGGCAAGGCGAAATTTACTGTTCACCCGATTGAGCCAAACGAGCTTCAGTCGGGCCAGTACATTATGATGACGATTCGGTCTCACGACCAATTCAATACCACCATCTACGGTTTGGATGATCGCTACCGCGGCGTTTTCAACGGCCGGCGCGTTGTTTTCTTAAATCCGGAGGATCTGGCTGAAGCCGGGCTGGAAGCAGGTCAACTGGTCGATCTGGCCAGTCACTTCAAAGGAAGAAAACGCGTAGCTGAATACTTTCTCGTCACTCCGTTCGAAATTCCGCGCGGCTGCGCGGCAACCTATTTTCCCGAAGCCAATGTTCTGGTACCGATCGACAGTGTGGCCGAGCGCAGCAATACGCCGACTTCCAAATTTGTAGTGATTACCGTTTCACCGTCGCGAGATGTAAACGGAGGAGTGGCTCGCCTGCAGGCGGCGGCACACGAGGTAGCAGAGGCGGACAGTCATCAATCCGCCGGAGCCTTGTAAGTAATGCTCGCCCATCGGTTAGTTAACCCGGTGCAACCTAGGAGCCTGTGGGGTTGCGAGTTGCGGGTTGCGGGTTGCAAGTTACGAGTTGAATGCGGTTCTAGCGCTCACCCAACCCGGAACGTGCAACCCGCAACTCGTAAGTCGCAACCCCACAGGCTCCCGGGATAGCTAGCTCAACGCGCGCGGCCTATGACTATGCATGGCGCAACCGCCAACGGCAATCTGCGTCACCATTATATGCGAGACGGTGCACTAGATCTATGGGTTAGCTGGAGGAGGATCAGCCGGCTTGGGGCGCAGCGATTCCGATAGCCTCCCTAGGTAATTTATCGACCAGCTCTTTGCCGATGCCGAAGTTGTCGCTGATGAAACCATCCGGATTAGCCGCGAGCCAGGTGGACATGTTGATTTCCTGGTACTCAGGTGAGTTAAATAGAATAAGCACCTTGGTAGGCTCGTTGCCAACCTGCTCAACAAAGTGGCCAAAGCCTTGCTTGATAAAAGCGACCTGGCCCGGACCAAACGCTGCGGTCTTCGTTCTGCCGTGCGCTCCAAATATGGTCACGCGAGCCTGGCCGGAAAGATAGAACTGCCATTCGTCGGCGTTCGGATGCCAATGCATTTCGCGAAGTGCTCCGGGTTTGAGCAGCATGGTCGCCCCGGTCAGTGTCTTTTGGATAGGAAACTCTTTTTGCGATACTATGTGCAGTTCTCCGCCGGGAAACTGTATGGGGAGCGACGCACCTAAACGGTATTTATGGGGGGATTGGTTAGTTTGCGAGTTAGCTTGCCGGAAGGGCTGCTGCATTGCCGGCGGTACTCGTCCTGGTAGGATATATGCCTCGCTTTTCGGGAATTTGGTTAAGACCGACTCAGGTAATCCGAGGTTCCGCGAAAGTACGTTCGGCGGAGTGTGGCCTACCCAGTCTGTAATCGAAAAGGTTCCAAATTCGCTGAAATGCCCGTCGTCAAAGCCGAGGATAAAATGAGCTTCATCGGGACCAAGGGCTTGCAGAGCGTGACCATGACCTTTCGGGAAATACCAGACGTCGCCTGGTCCGAAATCGTCCTGGGCACCCTCGCCGTTTGGGGAGATAACCGTGGCGCGAACATTTCCCTTTACCACAAAAGCCCACTCGGCCGCGATCGCGTGCCAGTGCAGCTCGCGAAGGCCGCCCGGTTTCAACCGCATGGAAACGCCGGCAATACTCGTCGCAATCGGCAATTGTTTGACCGTAGACTCCTTCGCCGAACCGCCCTCGCCAACCCAGCCTTCGCCTCCCTCCAAGTCATGTTTAAAATCCTCGAGGGGTTCATGTTCTTCTCCCGCCTTCGGCACGGCCTTGGCTTCGGGAACACCCACTGATGCGGCGGCCAGTCCAGCAGTGGTGAGAGTCGCCAAACCCAGCAGCTGGCGACGAGTGAGACGGCTTTGGTCTCGGTTAGGAGGTGTGTCTTTCATGTTCAGTTTCCTATATTTTTGATCGCATAGTTCGCGGTAAGATCAGAAGAAACTCTCGTAACTGACGAGATCTCCTTGGCTTTTCGAGGTCTGTTTTTCATCAAATCGGAGGATCAGGTCTCCCAAACCTACGTCATAACGTAACTCCGTTTTCCCGGCCCTGGAGAGGTTGAGGTAACTGTCTCCCTTTCTGTCACAAATACGATAATCGATACGCATAACAGTATTTGATTTCGGCCTGGCTCATTAACGTCCTTTCGTTTGCTCCGGCTGGACGCACGTTCAAAAGAACTCTAGCTACGTTTGCAATCGCTTCCGCGACCGATGGGCCAAACAAGATATTGTCAACGAATCGCCCGTCTATGATGTCGAGATGAAGCCAGTCGGCACCCGCTTTTTCTATCCGGGCGCACTCCGGACCAAGACTCGCGAAACCGGGTGCCAGAACTGAGAGTGCAACTACCATCGGTTCGCTGTTCATCGGGGGGTTCGGGTGCTGAGGATCAAGCTCAGATGTGCAGGGTCCGAGAGAAAGCCGAAAGTTTGTCACTTTCTGCCGAATTCTTTACACTTGAAAAGACGACGGGAAGATCTTCGGGAAAGATCTTATCGAAGTAATTCGGATTAGAACCGAGGAGCGCGGAGAACCGGCAATTTGAAAAGCTCCCAACCCTCCGCGTCTGTCCGCACATTGATCCCGCAATAAGGGTGTGGATGCATATGGCGTGTGGATTTGCGGGCGAGCTAGCTAGCCCGCACGGGCTCATTGCGTACGTTCTTGCCGCACATGGCAAGAGGCAACAAGCTTGAAGCCAGCATCACCGCGGCGATGATGGTCAGCGCTCCGCTATAGCTCCCGGTAGCCTCACGGATGCGAGCGATGAAGAGAGGACCGAGGAGACCCCCGAAACCCCATGCCGTTAGCATGAGTCCATAAATCGAGCCAACAAACGTCGGTCCGAAGTAATCGGTGGCAAACGCCGGCATTGTTCCGAAACCGCCTCCGTAGCAACTAAGTATGACAAACGCGAAAGTGACGACTATCGCGAAATCCCGTTGTGCGGGCAGGAAAAAAAAGAGCATTGCCTGGAGCAAAAACATGATCAAAAACACACCGGGCCGCCCCACGGCATCAGAAAGCCAAGCCCAAAGCAGCCGACCCAGGCCGTTGGAGATCGAAATGATTCCAACCATACCTGCAGCAACCAGCGGCGATACACCGCTGATTTCTCCAGCCATCGGTGCGGCTTGAGAGATTATGCTGATTCCAGCAGTAACGTTCAGGAAGAGAATGGCCCAGAGGGCATACCATTGCCAAGTGGACAGGGCCTGTTGCAGAGTGAAATCGCGGGTTGCTAACTGTGCTTGTTTCTTCGCGGAGGGCTGCCAACCTTCCGGTACCCAGCCCGGTGGCGGGTTTTTCATCGCCGAGGCCCCAGCGACGACCATGACTAAGTAGACGATACCAAGGATACCTAATGTTTGCAGGACACCCACCCGTGCGATCAGGCCTGCAGCCACCGGCGCAGTGAGCAGCGCTCCAGCGCCGAAGCCGGCCACTGCGAGCCCGGTAATGAACCCCCGTCGATCTGGGAACCATTTAACCAGTGTGGCCACCGGCACAATGTAGCCGAGGCCTAGTCCCAAACCGCCCAGAACCCCATAGCTAAGGTAAAGCAGCCAGAGCCGATCAGCCGAAAGGCTACTCAAAGCCACGCCTAGGCCATAGCATAATCCTCCTACGATTCCCACTGTGCGCGGACCTACGCGGCTCATCCAGAGTCCTCCTAAAAAAGCCGCAAAGCCTAACACCAAAATCGCTATAGAAAAGGTTAGGGTAACCTCAGAGTTCGACCAGCCGAAGGCTTTCACCAATGGATTCAGGAATACGCTCCAGGCGTAAACTGCGCCGAAGGCTAGCTGCATTACCACGCCCGCACCTGCAAGTAACCATCGGTTAGTCGGCCTTGCTTTGATTGTTTCGCGGGCGCTTAATAAGCCTTGTGCTGGAAGGCCCGTGGCTACGCGACGGCGATGACCCATTCGAGTTCCGGTGAATTCGGACGGTGGTTGTGCTCCTGGGATGAACGTTTCCTCTGAGGTATTCGACGATGAGTCTGGGAGATCCATAGACAGTGATACTCGGCGGATAGCTGGCGATGCCGACAGCAGGCTGAGTAATTCCTATTCGTAGTAGTCTAGGCTCGGACACGCAGCATCCGGGAGAAAGCCGGAAGTATGTCACTTTCTGCCGAATTCGTTACACTTGCACACCGCGCGAGGCGCCGGGTGGAACACCTGCCAACCGTCGATAAAAGCGAACGAAATAGGAGACGTTTCGAAAGTTTAGCCGATACGCGATTTCTGAAATCGTCAGGTCAGTGTAGATTAACAGACGCCGAGCCTCTAACAGGGATCGATCCCGAATCCAGGCGCTTGGCGATTTTCCTGTCTCTGCTAAGACAGCATCAACCAGAATCCGTGGACTGACCGATAGGGCCGATGTGTAATACCGCGTGCGTTGGAGTTTTCCTGCCTCCTTTTCGAGCAGCGACAAAAAACGGTTAGTCAACTGCGTAGAGTATCCCTGAACTTCAACCAATGGTGTGCTCAAGCAGAGCCGATGCAACCGAATCAACAGCGCGGTAATCTGAGAACGTACCATGTCGCACCGAAATTCCGCGCTCCCATGGAATTCATCGGCCAAGTTTTTAAATGCGACCCGAAGAATCCGATAGGTTGAACCAGCGACTTGAAAAGTGGCTCGATCTCTGGTTGTCGCGCTAAAATGCGCCAGATCATGCAGTAGGCGATAAGGCCGATCATTTCCGCTGAAGAGCGACGCTGGCTCAAAACAGAGAACGTGACCTTTCAACGTATCGTTGCATTTCCAGGCATGAACTTGGCCCGGTGAAACGAAAATTAAGCTGCCGCGAGTGAGCGGATAACTTCGGCCGTCGCTCACGAAAATGCCGTTGCCTGATTCAATCCAGAACAAATGATAAAAGTCATGTCGATGTGGAATGTGCCGGAAAGGCACCTGCTTAGTAAGTTGCTCGATGGAGATTCCCAAAAGCTGGTCAACGTCGTCACGTCCGCTGGCCATTGGGAACAGCGGAATTTTGCGCGGTTTTTCTAACACGGTTTCAAGATTGCACCTAAAATGGTCGGCTGAGTTTTGCTGGCACGCAATGCTCGATTATTTCCGCGACGCGCCTACCTTGCGGCTGATTGCCTGCGCAGCCTGGAATTCCTCTTTTGTATCGGCTAGGATAGTGTTAAGACGCTGCTGACTGGCGCTACATTTTCATGAATCCGGCTCCTCCCTCGGACATACTATGGCAATCCCCGGAAGCCCTCCGGCTAAGTAGTAATCTACTTCGATACCAAACTTGGTTAGCGGAACATCACGGCAAGACTTTCCCAACCTACGACGACCTCTATCATTGGTCGATCACCGAGATTGGAGCGTTTTGGCGTTCGATTGCCGATTTTTTCGAGGTGAAGTTTCACACTGAACCCAGCGACCTCCTAATCGGAGATGGCCCTTACGGTGCGAAATGGTTTCCTGGAGTGACGCTCAACTATGCCGAACGCCTGGTCGACGGACTTAAAAAAATCGGGTCGAGCCCGGCCATCCTCTTTCGTGGCGAAACCCAGGGCGGTTTTGAGCGGCAAGAGATCACGGGAACAGACATGGTCAAAGCAGTGGCCAGAGCAGCCAAGGCTCTCCGGACGGCGGGCGTCCGGAAAGGCGACCGGGTCGCTGCCTATCTCTCTAATCGCCCGGAGACGGTGGTTGCCTGCTTGGCGTGCGCGAGTTTGGGCGCGATTTGGTCCAATTCACCACCCGAGTTGTCGAGCAGTGGAGTAGTTGAGAGACTTCGACAGATCGAGCCAAAGGTGCTACTGGCCAGCACCGGTTATTACTACGGAGGGAAATACTTTGATCGTCGAGAAGCGGTCAGTGAAATCGTTCGCCAACTGCCTTCGCTGGAGCACGTGGTCTTCCTTTCCGTCGATCCAGGCCAACGACTCGATTTGTCTGAACTGCCGATCCAATCGCAGGCTTGGGCCGATTGGCTCAAAGCGACTGAGCCTGAACCGGCAATCGATTTCGAGCCGGTGCCATTTGAGCATCCGCTTTGGATTCTTTATTCATCCGGAACGACCGGAATTCCGAAGCCGATCGTCCATAGTCACGGAGGCATGCTGCTGGAACATCTCAAAGCATTATCGCTTCATCTGGATCTGCGGAAGGGTGACCGCTTTTTTTGGTTCACTACCGCTGGCTGGATGATGTGGAATTTCCTCATCTCCGGATTAGCGTTGCAGACCTGTGTTGTTCTTTACGACGGAAGTCCGAAGTACCCGGATCTTTCGGTCCTGTGGGGCTTTGTTGACGAAGAAGCGATCCATTATTTCGGAACCAGTGCGCCTTTCCTGATGGCCTGTGCCAAAGTTGGGCTGGAGCCTGGGAAAAAATTCAAGCTGTCGAAACTGCGCAGCATTGGGTCGACCGGCGCGCCATTGCCGCCAGAAGGTTTTGACTGGGTTTACCAGCGAGCGAAGCCAGATGTCTGGCTCGGATCGGTGAGCGGCGGCACCGATGCCTGCACCGCGTTTATCCTCGCGAATCCTCTGTTGCCAGTGCGAAGAGGTAAGCTCCAATCCCGCGGATTAGGCGCGAAAATTGAGGCCTGGGACGAAAGTGGACGGCCCATCTTCGATGCGGTCGGTGAATTGGTAATTACGGCGCCTTTCCCTTGTTTGCCCGTCTTCTTTTGGAATGACTCTGACGGGAGCCGCTTTAAGTCCAGCTACTTTGATCATTATCCTGGAATTTGGCGGCACGGCGATTGGATCGAGATCTGCGGTGCCGATGGTCAGTGCGTCATTTATGGCCGGTCCGATTCCACTCTGAATCGCGGAGGAGTGCGGATGGGAACCAGCGAATTTTATCGCGTGGTCGAGGCCGGGCCGGAAATCGTGGAATCCTTGGTGATCGACACTACGGGATATCGGCAGGGGGATAGCAATTGGGCCGATAAGTTACTGCTATTCGTCGTATTGCGGGAAGGCCTGCAACTTGATGATTTACTCCACCAAAAAATCAAGGATCGGATTCGACGGGATTTATCGCCAAGGTACGTTCCGGACGAAATATTCGCAGTGACCGAGATTCCTCACACCCTGAATGGGAAAAAACTCGAGATACCAGTCAAACGATTATTCCAAGGCCTTCCGCTCGATCGGGCAGTGAGTAAAGAAGCAATCGGTAACTTCAGTGCGATGCAAGCGTTTGTGGAGCTTGCGCAATCGTTTGCAACCGGTCGCTGAACGAGCCGAGCACACGTTCAACAGGAGAGCACAGCGCGGCAAGCCGGAAACAACGTGAGTGGTGAGAGGTGAGTGGTGACTGGAGACTCACGCACGCCGACTTGTTCAACAGAGGGAGAATCCTCGCGGAAAAACAAGATTTCTAGCCAGTGTAGTGTAAAGGTAGCAAAGGCAGAAGGGCCTTTTCCTCGCAAGAGTCGGCTAGGGCAAAGCTTGAGCAACTTTGTGTTTTCCTAGCAATTGCAGCCCAGGTTATCGGCCGCGTCGCAATGGTTCGGAACGCGGCCATCATTCGATTGGCTAAGACCTCTAAAGAATAGACGGACTAGGACCCAAATAGCTGACGCCAATTATCATCTGTTTCGATCAGATGTTTGTCGATATCTTTCTCGAACTCTTCCGCTGCTGCTTTCGTGCTGCAAAAGTACAGCTTCCCTTTATAAATATAGAATACGTTGGGATCGCCGTTTTTTAACACCCCTTTTCTCAGACTATTGGCGCAGTAACCGCCGTAAGTAGGCGCGTATTTGGTCGGGTTTTTGTCGAATTCCTTTTTATCGGCGGCAGAAGCGAAGTAGAACTTGGCGCCTTGGTAAACGCTCTGGTTTTTCGGCGAGCCTTTTACCGGTTTGTTTTGCTTAAAATAGGCGACCGGATCATAGCCTTGGATCGCTACGCCCTGCGCGTCTACGGCAATCCTCGATTTCTTCGTTTCAGCAAAAACAGACAATCCGTGAGTCACAGGCTTTTGCATCTTCCAAACTGGAGAGGCGGAAGCCGACGCTGCAATGAGAGCAACCAGAAGAGGTGAGATCGTTTTCATTATTTTTGCGATGTTCATCATTCCGCTGACGTCCATCGCCTCCTGAGTAGCAGATCATTCCGGCAGATGTCCAGACGTGAAGACATTCGTCCCACGATCTCCGGCTTGCTCAAACGTTCATTTCGCTTAGGTGAGATATATGAAAGCCACTTTTCTCGGACATGCGGCTGCCTATTTGGAATTCGATAATACGCGGATCATAATCGACCCATTCTTAACTGGAAATCCAAAGGCTGGCGCGAAGGCGGATGATTTGGATCCCGATTTCGTTGTTGTCACTCATGGTCATGGCGACCACGTAGGTGATACTCTGGCGATCGCCAAACGAACCGGAGCGACCGTTGTTTCTACCTATGAATTGGCCCTATGGCTGGAGCATCAAGGGGCGAAGGTCTCTGCCCAGAACCACGGAGGTTGGTGCAGGTATCCCTTTGGTGCAGTTAAGTTCACACAAGCAATCCATAGCTCGTCGGTGATAGGAGAGGATGGAAATCCGATCTATCTCGGCGAGCCGGCTGGGGTTATCATTCAAGCAGGCGGGAAAATAGTGTTTCATGCCGGGGATACGGCCCTGTTCTCCGATTTGAAATTGATCGGAGACGATGTCGCGATCGACCTCGCCTTTTTACCCATCGGCGACCATTTCGTAATGGGTCCAAAAGATGCAGCAAAAGCCGTAGAATTCCTGCACCCGAAAGCCGTAGTGCCGATTCACTACGGTACTTTCCCATCGCTCGTTGGTAATCCGAAAGAGTTTGCCCGGTTAGCGGAAGGGAAGGGCGCGAAGATCCACATTTTGGCGCCGGGCGAGAGCGTGGAGGTGTGAATACATTACCTCGTTCCGTTGCTGGTCGAGTCACTTTAGCTTTCGGATCAAAAGGTGACGTTAGCCGCCGGCTGCGGACCTCCTCTTATCCCGAGAGCGAGAAGATTTTTCCGAAAATCACTTGACTGTTTCTGTTTCGTTTCTATATCAAAACGAAAGCAAACGAAAGGTGCTCTGTTATGAGTTTCCCCTCCTCCTCCCAACTACGTAGCCACGGTCGTGGCACTCAACCGAACTTATCGCAGCCTGGCCGCAGGCTCTTTTCCAAGGAGGTCGCCCTATGGATCGTGTAACTCGGCTTACCGCTGGACAAGCCCTCGTCCGATTCGTCGCCAACCAATATCTGGAGCGCGATGGCAAACGTCACCGCTTCATTCAAGGGTTCTGGGGCATCTTTGGCCACGGAAATGTCGGCGGCCTGGGCCAGGGCCTGGCCGAATTGGCTGGTGCAGAGGGGTTCAAATTTTATCGCCCGCAAAACGAGCAGGCCATGGTGCATATTGCCGCCGCCTACGCCAAGCAACGCAATCGTCTCGCCACCTATGCGTGCACCACTTCAATCGGACCTGGCGCAACCAATCTGGTAACTGGAGCTGCTGCTGCCACCGTGAATCGGTTGCCGGTTTTGTTACTGCCAAGTGATTATTTTGCTAATCGAATTCCCGATCCGGTCTTGCAGCAGGTTGAGCATCCCTCGGAACACGATGTGAGTGCCAACGATGCTTTCCGGCCCGTCTGTCGCTTCTTTGATCGTATCAGCCGGCCTGAGCAACTGATCGCCAGCCTGCCGGAGGCTTTTCGCATTTTAACCGATCCGGCAGACACCGGCGCAGTGACAATCGCATTGCCCGAAGATGTGCAAACTGAAGCATACGATTATCCGTCCGCATTTTTCGAAGAACGCACCTGGCACTCGCGTCGCCCTTTGCCAGAGCCGGAATTGATTCAGGCAGCGGTGCGACTGATTACCTCGGCGAAAAAGCCAATGATTATTTCAGGCGGCGGTACCATTTACTCGGAAGCGAGCGAGGAACTGCAGCAATTTGTCGAAGAGTTCGGAATTCCAGTGACCGAGACGCAAGCCGGAAAAGGGGTGCTGAGTTGGAATCATCCGATGAACGCCGGTCCGATTGGGTCGAACGGTTCTACGGCCGCCAATCGATTGGCGCAGGAAGCGGATCTGATTATCAATCTTGGCACGAGACTAAGCGATTTCACGACGGCCTCCAAATCCGCGTTCCAAAATCCATCCGTACGATTTATTGGAATCAATGTTGCACCGATGGATGTGCATAAGCTGCAAGCGCTTCCGCTCGTCGCCGATGTGAAGCGCGCGTTGGGCGCATTGCGCGGCGCCCTCAAGAACGCCGGGTATGGTGGCACCGGTTCTGAGTATCGGGATCAGATCGGGGAGAAAAAACGGGAATGGGATGCTTTGGTAACCGATCTCCGCACAGTCAAAGCCGATACTCCAGGCAAGCTGGCCGAAACTGCGGTGATCGGGTTGGTCAATGAAGCCTTTGGAGGAAAAGCTACCGTTGTGTGCGCAGCCGGGGGATTGCCCGGAGAGCTGCTGCGGCTTTGGCGGCCGGAAGATCCCAAAGCCTATCATCTGGAATATGGCTATTCCTGTATGGGCTACGAGATCGCCGGAGGTTTGGGAGCCAAGCTGGCCGACCCAGACCGTGAGGTCGTGGTGATGGTTGGTGACGGCTCCTATCTCATGATGAACTCGGAGATTGTGACCGCGGTGGCTGAAGGCATTCGGCTGACCATCGTGCTGGTAGATAATCACGGGTACCAGTGCATTCTCGGTTTGCAGCGAGCGGTGGGCGTATCCGATTTCGGAAACGAGCTGCGATTCCGTGGCGACGGAGAGGCTGCTCCAACTGGGTCCTATGTCCCGGTTGATTTCCCAAAGCATGCTGAATCGATGGGTGCTCGGGCGTTCTTTGCGACGACCTCGGCGGAAGTGAAGAAATCATTGGCAGAGGCACGCCAGGCGGATCGCATCGCCGTCGTTGTCGTTCCGGTCGATCCAGAGTCCCGGATGCCTGGTATGGGAACATGGTGGGATGTACCGGTGGCCGAGGTGAGCGTGGCAGAAGGAACGCGGAAAAAGCGCGAGTCGTACGAAGCAGCAACCAGGAATCAGCGTCCGGTGATCGCATGAGAATTGCCACCGCTCCGGTCAACTGGAATAACGCCGACGTCACCGACTACCGGCCTTGGACTCCTTATCCTGTGCTCCTCGATGAGATGGTTGCCGCCGGATACACGGCAACCGAATGGGGCATGAACATGGAGAAGGATGTGGCGCGGTTACGAGAAGATTTGATCACCCGGAAGCTGCAACTACTTGGCGGTTTCGTGGGTCTGGAGTTACGCAATCCGGATAAGAAATCTGCGGAGGTTCAGCGCGGAATTGAGCTCGCGACTTTTTTCCGCGATGGCGGAGCGACCAACCTCATCGTCGCCGACTCCGGTGATCCGCGGCGATTGTCGGAGGCTGGCCACGTAAACCCGGCTGGCGGGCTAAACGATGAGCAATGGCGCTCATTACGCGACGGCTTAAATGAATTGGGAAACCGTCTTGGTCCGCAGGGGGTGAAGGTTGTTTTTCATAATCACGTCGGCACTTACGTAGAAACGCAGGACGAAACCGCGCGACTTCTAGATGAGACTGATCCGCAACTGGTAAGCTGGTGTTTTGATTGTGGGCACTTGGCTTACGGCGGAGGCGATAATCTGGAAATGATCGAGCGTTATGGTAACCGCATTGGTTACGTACATATCAAAGACCTGGATAAATCGATCTTGGAACAAGCGAAAACCCACGGTTGGAGCTTCGCCCAGGCGTTGAAGTCATACATTTTCGCGCCGCTCGGCCAGGGAGCTGCCCGAATTCCGGATGTGGTTGAAAAATTGAGGTTGGCTGATTACGAGGGCTGGGTGGTTATCGAGCAGGATACGACGCCCAGCGATCCCACCGAGACTGCGCGAAAAAACCGAGAATACCTCGAAGGCTTGCTAGCTCATCTGCCCCCTCCCGCCGACTTGGGAATTCCACCAACACGGAGCGTTCTGCGGTCGAACCGATAACCGAACCAAGCTCCTCAGGAAAAGCATCGTTATGACTGAATCTGCTGATTTTTCAGAACTCGCATCATTAGCCCGCCAAGGTCGCTGGCACGTTATCCAAACCGTGTCTGCTAGTGGGGCAGGTCATGTCGGAGGGCCGATGTCGGCCATGGATTTGCTTATAGCCCTCTATTTTCGAGTTATGGCGGTTCGGCCAAATGAGCCGCAATGGCCAGAGCGAGATCGATTCATTTTATCAAAGGGCCACTCGGCGATTGGCCTCTACACAGTGATGGCGCTCAGGGGCTATCTCCCGGTCGAAGAGTTGAAGACCTTCGACAAAGGAAATTCTCGGCTCCAGGGCCATCCAGATATGACGAAATTACCGGGTCTGGAGACCTCCACCGGATCGCTCGGGATGGGATTGTCGGTCGGACTAGGGTTTGCGATCGGCGCCCAAAGAAAAGGTTTGGGTTTTCAAACGTTCGTCATGATTGGCGATGGCGAACTTCAGGAAGGAATGATCTGGGAAGCCTTGCATGTCGCTCCACGTTATCAAGTTGCTAATCTTACCGCGATTCTCGATTCGAACGGATTACAGCAGTTTGGTTGGTTGCATGAAGCCGGTGAAACCGGACGCGGAGATCGTCGGGATCCATGGTTTCGAGTTGATCTTCCGGCCGTCTTGCGAGGACTGGGTTGGAACGTGATAGAAATAAACGGTCACGACTTTGGGGAAATCATTCCAGCGCTACAGGCATCGAAGTCTCGAGGTCGAGTTGGAAAACCAACCATGATTCTGGCTCATACGATCAAAGGAAAGGGAGTTTCTTTTACCGAGGGGAAATTCGAATGGCATTCCAAAGTGGCCGCCACCGGCGAACTCGAGGTCGCTAGGCGAGAGCTTCAGATAGAGGAGGTAACCAAGTGAAAGCGCTTCGAGACGTATTTGGCGACAAGCTCAGTGAGCTCGCTCAGCACAATCCTTCCATTGTGGTCTTGGATGCCGATTTGGCCAACTCGACGAAGGCCGACAAATTTGCACAAGCACACCCGGACCGTTTTCTGGAAATGGGAATTGCCGAACAGAATATGGTGGGCGTTGCCGTCGGGATGGCGACGCTTGGATTCGTTCCGTGGCTCTCTTCGTTTACGGTTTTCTTCACGCATCGTGCGCTCGATCCAGTACGGATGTTGGTCGCGCAGACTCATGCGAACGTAAAGATCGGTGCCGCTTATTCCGGCTTATTAACTGGATACACCGGGAAAACCCACCAGGATGTGGAGGACCTTGCCATCATGCGGGCGATGCCGGGAATGACAGTCCTTGCGCCTGCAGACGAATTCGAATGCGCAGCAATGATTCACTGGGCAACCGAATATGTCGGACCGGTCTATCTGCGTCTGACGCGCGATCCGAGTCCGGCCGTTTTCGGACCGGCCTATCGCTTTGAGCCCGGAGCGTTGCACCAGCTGCGCGATGGGTCTGATCTCCTGATGGTCTCGACTGGAACGCAATCGTCCCGATGTTTCGAAGCAGCGCAGGCTCTTGAGAAAGAAGGCATTTCCGCTGCCGTTCTGCATGTGCCAACGATCAAGCCTCTGCGTCCGGAAGATCTCCTACGAGCTTGTGAGCGATTTGACCTGGTATTCACGGTTGAGGAGCACACCAAGCTGGGTGGTCTGGGCGGACTGGTCAGCGAAATCCTTTCGGAACATTCGCCGCGCAAAGTAGTTCGTCTCGGACTTCAAGACCAATGGGGCGAATCGGCACCGAACGATTTTCTGCTCGATAAGTACCAGCTGTCCGCCCAACGAGTCGCGGAACAAATCGCTTCGAGACGAAAGCAGGCACGATGAGCGACGTTAAACTTCGCGTGGCTTTGCTTGGTGCGGGCCGAATCGGCCAGGAACATAGTCGGACTTTGATTGCCGACCCGCGGGTGCAGGTGGTCGCGGTTTGTGATCCGCGGCTGGAAGCAGCCCGGCAGACAGCTGCCACCATACCGGGCGCGGTTGCGACTGATGAGAGCCGGGAGATTTTATCTTCCAGTGGAGT
>DATNNZ010000059.1:0-9596 GCA_035601575.1 Chthoniobacterales bacterium | reverse complement strand
TATCAGGGTAGGGTCAAATTTCTTGCTCACAGGTGCGGGCAAATCATCATGACTCAGCCTAGCTGACTCACTCTAGAGATAATCTGCCGTGAAGCGTGCCAGGGGATTTCACACCAAAATAGGCAGAAGCAACTGATTGCGAGAATGCGCGGATCTATCGGAAGAGGAATCCGAGGGGCGATCCTCCAATTGAAAACACAGATTTACTGACCCCCGATTACTGATTACTGATCACCAGATTTTATCCTGGATCGGTACCAAATGGTTCAATAGTTTTTTGTGAGCCAATTGTAACCGGGTTTTCACTGTGCCCAGAGCAATAGATTTTTGTGCAGCGATTTGGCGCTGACTCATTCCTTCGTAAAATGTTAGCTGCACTACCTCTTGTTGCGGTTCCGGCAGCAAACGGATCATTTTGGAAAGGAGCTCGGATAAGTCGAAATCGGTCGGCTTCACTCCGTGCCCCCGAACTTTATCATTAAATTCCGCCGTCATCTGCGTTTCGAATCGATTAGTGGCGTGGCGGTAAGCCAGACGGCGGCGCAAACGATCGAGCGCCCTGCGCCTCGCCAGAGTGACTAGAAATCCATGCAATCCTTTTTCTGCAACAAATCGATCCGCCCGGTTCCAGAGTTGGATAAAGACGTCATGCAGGACATCATCGGTCTCACCTTGTTCGTGCAGGACACTTATAATCACTGCCCGTAGTGTCGATTCGTAGCGTTGATAAATTGCTGCCATAGCATCGGCATCTCGCCGGACGACCGCTTCCATCAATTCAGCGTCCGTCGGTCTCTCTGCGTTTATTTCTTCCATTGAAATGTTCAAGTAGATTTACTTACTGAGCCTAACTCACGGCGGATTTTTAAAAATCGGGCGGCGCCATGAGAAATCGCTCAGGATATGAGCGGCGCCCTTATGGGGCGGAACCCCGATTATTTAAGTGGCACCCTTATGAGTCGGACCTGGTCGATTGTGTAGTCGAGGTCAACCGAGAGACGTGCAGAACATGGAGATGGTAGAAACGCATCTTCTATTTGCTACGCTCCTTTTACCTTACGCCATTTTGCTTTTCATGGCCTGCGCGGGTCGGATTCGCGCTTGGAGTTCCTTCGACAGGGCATTCGACAGAATCAACTGGGGCCTTACTCCGAATGCGACCGGTCCTTTTCGTCGCCATCTACCGGTAAAAATTCGCTACGATGCCGCCTAGTAAAATCGTCTAGGGCTTGGAAAACCAACCACGAAAGGCTGACATTGGGTAGTCTTGCCGGCCGGTTTGGTGAATCCATTCCTGCAATGCGTTGAAGATGAGTTCTTCATTAGTCACCCTTATCTCTTTACACTGAACGTTTAGCCAAGCGAAGCGCTGTTCGGTCATAAGGGTTCGGAACGGCCCGGTAGGTTCGCCGAAATAATGGAGCCACAAATCTGGGCCCGGATCCAACACAATCCTAGATCGCGATACGATTGTGAACCGGATCTGACAGCTGGTGACCGGCGAGAAATCGAGTGTCCGCTTATCGGAAGCGGTTCCGCTGAAAACTGTACAAGGTAGCCTGCTTTGATCGGCTCACAGTCGCTGGTCCATTGCAAAGCAAACCACCCGTAAGCCAGTAAACTTAAGGATTGCTGGATTCTTATCCTTCCGCCGTACGAGGACGACAACCGGTGCCTCAGCTGCCTCGGCAATTCGCTGGATCATGCCACTGAAGATTAAGCGGTGAACCGGATACAGAAAAAACCAGTACAGCACGCCGGCGAGTCCTTTCGGTTCAAAGAGCGCCGTTTGAATCAGTTCGCTGCGCATGGCGGATTGCGGTTCCACTTGGAATTGGAGCCAACCTTTTCCGGGCAATTTCATCTCGGCACGAAGGCGAATTGATCTTCCGGCTTCAACGGCCTCAATACGCCAAAAATCCAGAGCCGCGCCGATGCGCAAACCACCTCCTTTGCCCCGACGCATGCCTACGCCCCCAAGTATCTGATCGATCCAGCCACGCAGCTGCGAGGCCCAATTCAGTGCGAGCCAGCCCCGTTCTCCGCCCATTTTGGCAATGATTGAGTAAACCTTGTCGGCTGATGCATTCACCGATCTTCTGCGCCGTTCAAGGATCATACCTTCCTCCGTGCACATGCTTACCGACGGTTGCTGGCTAGATGGAATCGCAAACCTTCCAAGCGAGTTGGCCAATTGCTTTGCTTCTCCTCTGGCAAGTGCTACCTCCACTGCCGTTTTGCAATCCAGCAATTGTACCTTGGAAAATATTTCCCGGGCTGCGTTACCGCGGACTATCACTTCGTTGCGCAATCCCTCTATTAGAGGGCGCGCCAAACTGACCGAGAAAGGCGTCACTAGACGCACCCAGTATGAGGAAAGTCTAGGCGTTAAAAAGGGGACGGGCAGAAGGTAGCGTTTCAGGCCGCGTACGCTGGCATAGGTCTCCATCAATCCGCCGTAACTCAGGACGTCCTCACCTCCAATCTCAATGATCCTGCCTGCGCTCTCCGGCTGTTGCAGCGCGGCCATCAGGTAATCTAGTACGTTCTGAATCGCGATCGGTTGAATGCGCGTATAAACCCACCGGGGGCAGATCATCACGGGCAACCGTTCCGACAGGTATCGAATTAGCTCAAAGGAAAGGCTACCCGAACCGATGATGACAGCCGCACGAAATTCAGTCACTGGCACGCCCGCGTCGCACAAGGCACTTCCGGTTTCCTGGCGCGATCGAAGATGTGCGGAAAGCTTTGCGGCTGGATCGCCCAGGCCGCCCAAATAAATTATTCTTCGCACGCCCTGCGCCTTGGCGGCCTTGGCACAATGACGGGCGCCGACTAAGTCCTGCTCTGCGAAATCTCTCCCGCTTCCGATGCTGTGGACCAAGTAATAAACCGCAGTCACGCCTTCCATCGCTGGATGCAATGTTTCGGGATGTAGCACATCGCCCTCCACGCACTCGACTAGGGCGTGCCAAAGTTCATGCTGAATATTCCCTGGCCTGCGCATCAAGCAGCGAACACGATACCCTGCCTGAAGTAAACGCGGGACAAGCCTTCCTCCGACGTATCCAGTGGCCCCCGCTACTAGAATCAATTTGTCTTCGTTGGGGTGCACGTTTTGGCCCCTATCTTCCAGTCGGCTCGAAAGGCAATGTGTTGGAGTTACGAATGGAAATGAGCTTGGTGATCGCTTTGAATCCACAAATACCGCAGCGCAACGTGGAGATCTTTGTACTGGTTCGCGTGCAGAACCTTAGCCGTCATGCGACCGCATCCCGCCCTCCTTAGATCCGGTAGCCTCTCCGACTTCTGCCACAACGATGCGCTTTACATGGGCGGTGTTGTCGAGGGCGGCAGCGGACCTGGACTTGGTGCGGGTGGGGTTGGCAGTGGCGGCTCGGGGACCGGTCCTGGTGGAGGATGCCCCGGCAAAGGAGATGGCGATGGCCGTGGCGGTGATGGAGGCTGCACTGGTGGCAATGGACTAGGGATATCTGGTCCGAAGAATTTCATCTTTAAGACTTCGAACCTGCTAATGGGCACAGGCGTACCGCACGTGTAATTGCCTCTTTGAGTGGGAATCGGCTGGTTAGCTACACTTGTACCGCCCGCATTCCGCCGTCTGTAAACCCGTCACCTCTCCGGCTTGGACGGCGGCTTTGAACACTTTGAGGGCGTCTCGGATTCCTGAATCTTATGGCCTCATGGTGTTGGCCTTAAAATTCACGGTCTTCATCCAACTTTGGGATCATGTGGGTCGATTCGTTGCGGAAAAAGGACTGCAGGTTGCCTCATGGTTTATACGTCCAATTGAGATATTGGATCGTCGCTTGGCAGGCCTGGATCGGTCCCACCGCAACTCATCATTGGCAATGCATGTCGGGCTTCAACGTCTTGATGCAAGACGGCGCAATCTACAGTGCATCGGTCTGATGAGCACGAGTCCTCACATTATTTTCCAAGAGAAAATTCAAAATCCGTTCGACTAATGTTCCAGGATTTGGCGCACTTCCTCTGCGCTCTTTCCGAGTTTTTTCTGAAGTTTGCCAATCAACTCGTCATCCTTGCCTTCAGTGTAGGTGAGATCGTCGTCGGTCAACTGAGCGTACTTTTGCTTGAGCTTGCCCTTAATTTCATTCCAGGAGCCCTTGAATTGGAGTTTGTTCATATCAACTATTCGGGGATAGGTGGGGCAGTCGGTTGTATCAGATCCGCAGCAAGCAAGCGATTTGTAGAGCGATCGGCGAGACCTCGATGAAAGGCGCTCTCGCGAAATACGGAGCTTTGCCTTTAACAGGAACGCTGAGTGTGCAAATTTTCTCGATGCTGTTGCTAGATGGGCAATTAGGCGGCAACCATTTTGGCCCTTGCCATGAACACGACGGAGATGCAGAAACTGTGCGCTCACTTAAACGAGTTCGCTTTGTCCCGGGCTGTCGTGGACTTCGACCAACAACGTTTCGTTGCTTGGAATACAAGATTTCTAGCGCGTACCGGCTACTCTGAAGAAGAAATCCAGACCCTTGAGACGGGAAAGGCGATTCTTTCAGGTGATTCTGTTTTATTGCCGCCGCCAGAGGGAGACAATTCGCCTGCCGAGTTCGTCGCGATTGCGGTGAGAGTGCCCACTAAAACGGCCGCAGTGCCGGGACACCTTGTTAGATCAAAAGGAAACCTCGGCTATCTCATGTTACGCGATATTGAACCGGCTACTTCAACAAAGTTTGAACAAGGCCAACTTGTGGGACAAGAAAAAGAGCGCGTGCGCATCGTGCAAAGTTTTCATGACGAGGTTTCCTCAGGTATGCTGGCGGCGCTTTTCAAGATCCAGGTGGCAAAAGAAATACTCGACTCAGCGTCGCTACCAGAAGCCGGGCCGGTCGCGCAGGCTTCCGAAATGCTTTCCGAAGCTATCGAAAAGATGGATGAAGTTCTGGAAGAAAAAAAAGAAAAGCCTCAAGCCGGTGCTTAGCAGCGGCTAATTTTGGAGACGCAGAGCTTCCTGGATCGCATGCAACAATTGCTGCGGGGTAAACGGCTTGCCCAAGTACGAGCAGAAACCTGCAGCCAGCGCGCGATGATTGGTGATGGTGGCACCCAGGGCGCTCATTGCTATTACTGGCGTGTTGCTGCCCATTTCAGGTCCGAGGCTGCGAACGTTCTGCAATAGTTGAAATCCATCTTCGTCGGGCAGACTGATGTCTGAAAGCACGAGGTCCGGACGCTCCTGGACCACGGCTTCTAACGCCTCATAGGCGTTCGAACAAGCTATAACTCTGGCGCCTTGCTGCCTTAGGTATTGGGCCAATACAGAACGAACGTCATCGTGATCCTCGACAACAACAATCCTAACGCCGCTCAAAATCTTTGGAGGCATACTTCAAAGCGTTGCTCTTGGCCAAGAGTTCGATCATCATCCGTGTAACGCGCTCGTTTTTTGCTTTTAATTTGCTGATTCTTACCGCGGTTTCTCAATGACGATAAACGGAAGCGATGGATACCAGGGTCCAACCGATCACAGATGCCGATTACCGGTCCGGCTTTCCGAACGTGTCGCCCAAAGTGAATGATGACGTGAAGAGGTTGACCGCTAAATGGATCATGGCCGTGCACCCTGTAGGAATCGAACCCCCGATGCGACGCCGAAAATTAACTCGATTAATACCGAATCCACTCAACATCTTCGCGAAGTACTTTCTGACCGCGGCGGTCGTATAGCTTGGTGGTCCGGCTGTCGGCGATATGCTGGTCGCGTTGCGCGAGCACCTCGAGAAGGATCAACGCGACTGATTGACACTCGAATACCATAATTTTTAGAGTGATCAGTCGTGACTATGTGAAATGAGCTAGAGCCGCTTGACCTTGGGCACGCGATTTTCTTTTGGTAATGATCACGAACACGAATGGATTGAGGGTTGGGGATGCTCTGATCTTTGGTGGACGGGTAAACGCACGAATCACAAAGCGAGACGGACCTGACTTCTTTCTTGATTTCGGGAATGGCATTATAACGATGATTCCAGCAAATCACCCGCTTTGGATTATCTGTGACTATCTCAGTGATCGGCTCTGGTAATTGCTCTTTCGTCTGATCAAGGGAAGAAGATTTGCGTTGACCGTTAGCACTCAGTGACACTAAGTGGCGCCCTCAACCTCTAGCAGATGCATCGCCATTGAATGCGCCAAATGATGGCGTCACCGCTGCGAGCGTGCCAGCGGAGAAATCGCGGGTCCTCCCAGACCGATCTTTTTTATTCGCGGTTGGCCATTAATGAGCGTACCGCGGACGGCTATGTGCATCTGCCGATGTCATCAACCCCGCCCTGCAAAAGAGTTCGGTGGGGTTTCTTTTCGTCTTCCGGCAAACGATTACTGATCCGCTCATCTGACCGTTATGGATCCGAGCCGCGTCAATTCGGAAACGAGGAAGATTCCTGCAATCGGTACGCCGTTTCGCAGGCTCCGAGCCTGGCGCCGGCGCGTGGATCCGCGAAACGGCCTAGTGTTCCGACTGTTCTGGGCGAAAGCGAAAAGCCGCTCCTCGTTCTTCGCAGGCGGGGAGCGGTCATTTTATGACTCCAATCCTACCTTGCGGCAATTGTAAGAGCGCCATGATTAGCTAGATTGAAGTGAGCTAACGGAATGATATGTTTGTCATGCCAGAAGGTTACGTAGAAGTATTCACCCTTACAGTAGGTGAATCGCTGTGTTGTTTCGCAACAGAGGCAGAACGTGATGATGCGTTAAGTGATTGGAGCGAACGCGAAAAGAATGAAGCGCACAGAGGCAGAATCCTGGTGCGCTATAAAGATTGGGAAGCCGCAATCAAGGAGTGGAACGACCGACAACGGGAACTCTTGAAAATCTCGGGAAGTGGCTCCAAAAGGGCGTGAGACGGCGTTCTTGGCTTCGCCTTTGAGAAGCAGGCTCGCCAATGAATCAGGCCGAATCGAGTTCATCTCCGCTTCGCTCGGAAGCGGATCGACCGGTTCGGCGCAAGCACGCCGGCGGAAATATTCGGCCCTGTCGTGGTGCTCCTTGGCCTTGGCAAAATACTGATCGATGCGCTTCAAAATGTGCGCGGTGCCTTTTTTCGGAGTGATGGCCAAACCAGAATAGGCTGGCCGGGTGGGATCATTTCGAGTCGTTCCCGCGCGGCAAAGGTGCCGCCCGGTAGAAATGCTTTCGTGTTTCTCGGCTAGTTCGCGAAAGCGTTCAGCTTTCTGCTGCCGCTTGAATTCGAAATCGTTCATAAAATCAAAAAAGATTAGGCTGGAGTTGCAGGTCGTGGGATTCGACGCGGTAGGTAGCGAAGTTGTCGCGGGACCGCTCGAGGAGTTGCCAAAACGGATCGTCATTGCGGGCATCCGCGAGTTGAAGAAGGTGCGGGTGGGTATTCGCGCCAGCCGGCTGAGGGTCGGCGGCACCCGCCGCCAATTTAGGAGAGGCATTCGAGAAAGAAATTTCCGTCACGGTGGCCTGTGACGCGCCGGTCGTACGGCACGGCGCGACGAATGAGCTGGAGCTGGGGGAATGAGCATTGGATGGTGCGAGGTGCTCGATGATCGGGCAGGGGGCGATGGAGAAGCTTCCGTCGATGCTGCCGCCCGGATAAGCGATGTGAAAATGGATCATCGAGCCGGCAAGACCGGCAATGATCCCGAGTTTATGCAGCCAGGAGCTGCCCGTCTCTATCTAGAGGAAATTACGTTCGCGGCTTTTGCCGTGGGTCGCATCGTCGATTTCTTCGAAACCGACTTGCAAAACATTACACCCTATGGTGTAATGTGCGTATGGATCACTTGACGGACGTGCTGACGGCGATTTCGCACCCTACTCGGCGAGCGATAATTGGGCAGCTAGCGAATGGGCCAGCTCGATTCCTAGATGTCGCGAAGCCGTTCGACACCGCTTTAAACGCGGTGACGAAACACCTGAAGCTGCTCCAAAGAGCTGGACTCATTGAGCGCAGGAAACAGGGTCGAGAAGTCTTCATTTCATTTCGAGGTGATCCACTTCGCGAGGTGGCGGAATGGATGAATGAATATGAGCGCTTCTGGAACGAGCGCCTCGATCAGTTCGAGCGTTATTTTAAGGACAAGAAAGAGAAGACGGAGAAGGGCAAATGACGACATCGACAAAGACGGTGGAAATCAAGGTCGAACGGACAATCCCCGCGCCTCCGAGTGAGGTTTTCGATGCGTGGCTTGATCCAAAGATCCCGGGCACTCCTTGGCATGAAAATGACAAGCTGATCGTCAATCCGAAGGTAGACGGGCTCTGGTACTGGCTCTCTTTAGGGGGCATCCCCCACTATGGGCGGTTTATGGAAATAGATCGATCAGGCCGAATCCAGCATTCCTGGATGTCACGGAAAACCTTGGGAGAGGAGTCAACGGTTACAGTGACATTCCAGAAAAAGGGAGAAGGCACTCTCATGACTCTCCTGCATTCCGGTCTTCCGAATGATGACATCGCAAAAGCGCACGAGAATGGTTGGAATTCTATTTCTGATAAATTCAGCAACATTTTTGTCAGTGGATCACACCGCCGGAAGTAACACCCGAACGACGTTCTACTTTAACTCAAGCGCGATTGAAATCGCCAGAAACGGAGCGATCATGGCAAAGGTAATTTTTGGAAATCATGCGGCCGTTTTCGTGCCGCTACAAGATCGGGACAGAGTTCGAAAATTTTATCGTGATGTCTTGGGCGGCAAAATCACGAGTGAGGAAGATCAGAAAGACCTTTTTCGTACAGGAGACAACTTCTATCTCGCGTTTCTCTATGGGGATTACGCTGACGAGAGCAAGTTTTTGAGATCTGGAAGATCGATCTGGTTGGAAATCAAATCCGACAATGTCGAAGAAATGAGCCGGAAAATCCTCGAGTCCGGTGTTGTCGAGAAGCTCGATATACCGGACCCCCACCTGTACTTCCAAGCCCCAGGGGGACAATGCTTGCGGCTCGTCGGGATCAACGAGGACCTCTCCAAATACGAGGGGGTCGGAGAAGGCCCGAACGTTGAAAGGGCAAAAGAAGCAGTCAAGAGATTGTGACAAAAAATGAGTTACGAGAAGAATTTCCAAATTGGCGTAAAGGCGTCTCCTGACGAAGTGATCCGCCTCTGGCCCGAAGGCCCGCCATCCAAGCTGGAGGGCGTGGGGCCAGAGGTCATGTTCCGCGGACCGGTCGGCACCGCGGGTGACGCGGCGATGCTGCGCAATATGTCGGAGCCGACGCTCAGCGTGTTCAGGCCGGCCAAGCCGAACGGCGTCGGCGTGATCGTGTGCCCTGGCGGCGGCTGGCGCATCCTGACGTTGGAGCATGAAGGGATCGACGTCGCGACGTGGCTGGCGGCGCATGGCTACACCGCCTTTCTCCTGAAGTACCGCGTGCACGGGACGCCCGCGGCGCAGGTGGACTATGACGCCTGGGAGATGAAACTGATTTCGCAGATCGATTTGACGCGGAGGGGACGCACGGCGTTCCGTGCCATGGGCGAGATCGGGGCCTATGAGATTTTCCGTGCTGCGCGCGAGGCGGCGGCCGACGACGGGCGTCGCGCGGTCGCGATTGTCCGCGAGCGGGCC
>DATNNZ010000058.1:0-3340 GCA_035601575.1 Chthoniobacterales bacterium | reverse complement strand
AACCAGCTCCAGGCAGTGCCAATGGCTATCGGGTGCGGACGAACAGACAGGGTTGAGATAAAGGGCGGCTCCAGCCCGAACCCGTGCACCGGCCTTGAGAGGGCGAGCGTTTTGCGAGGGAGATTAGTGGTCTGACGCCAGAATTGACGCCAGATTTTTCGGGTTTGTGCTGCTACAGTGGTCCATACCTCTTGGCGAGGTCGGTGTATCGAGGAACTACCGTTTTCGAGCGACCGGGACATTGTCCGATCGGATAGGAAAAGACCACCCGTTTGGTCAATAGACTCTGAACAGATGATGCAGATGTTCACGGGCTTTGCGTAGAGCAAGGCATATCACAGTGATGCGACAAGAGGAAAACCGTCTCAAAGAACTCGAGGCACGGCAGAAGCTCATCCCGTTTGTCCCGAGTGCGACGAGCTACGGGATGAGTTGGAAAGCACTGCAGGCGGTTCGTTACTGTAACCTGCCCGACAGCGTTGAATATAGTTCGCCCCCGGTGTCGCTGCATCGGCTTGTCTTGACGATCCGGCCGCCGAAAAAGTCTTACCTGCAGTGCGAGGAATTGAAGCGGGACAAGCCGCTTACTCCTGGTTCCATCGCGGTGCTGCCAAGAGAGACTTTCATGCGGCACCGTTGGCAGGGGGGCTGGGAGATGCTCGTCGTCTATCTCGAGCCGAGCATCGTCGCGCAGGTCGTGGCCGAGTCTTTAGGATTCGATTCAAGTCGGACAGTGCTGCCACCGCTCTATGGCTTGAACGTGCCAGAACTCCGCTCCGCGATGTTGTCTGTGGATGCTGAACTGAGGGTTGGGGGTGTCGCCGGCTCGCTATTAGTCGAGTCACTCGCCAATGTTTTGGCCGTCCACCTGATCCGTCATATCACGGGTCCGCGCCGGGAGCTGGTGTCGGCGGACGGTGCACTTCCAAGTCACAAGCTCCGCAGGGTCATTGAGTACATTATGGAAAATCTCGAAGGCAGTCCGACGCTGGAGCAAATGGCGGCGGTCGTCCATCTCAGCCCTTATCACTTCGCGCGGCAATTCAAAGCAGCTACCGGGTTAGCGCCGCATCAGTATGTAATCACACGCCGCGTTGAACGAGCGCAGCACCTGCTGCGGACAGACTGCAGGCTCGGCTTGGCCGAGGTCGCGTTCCGCTCCGGCTTCGCGAATCAAAGCCATTTTTGCTTTCAGTTTAAGCGGATCGTCGGCGTCACGCCACGACAGTTTCTGGGTTCCGCAAGAATCCCGTAAAAGAAGGACGCCACCTTTAGTGGCTAATAGGAAGCCTACCATGGCAAGAGAGCCAGGTAAGCGCTGCTTCCGCTAGCACTCCCGGCGAACTGTAGCTCGCTGCAATCGGTTCTTTGGCTGGATCGTCCTTCAGATAGGCGACGTAGTAGAGGTCAAATTCTGGGATTTTGTGGAGCATGAGATTATGTTCATGCGAACATGTAACCAGTCAACAAATTGGCTCGGTTTCTTCTTTTCCTTCGCCCTATTCTGAAAGGTTGAGGAGCAAAATAATGAGATACCTAATCATTGGGCTTTCGTTAGCGCAGCTAGCGTTGCCAATCATTATGATTATCAATCTGTTTGCGATGCCGAAAGGTTATGAGATTCCCGTTCCTTCCTGGGTCTACATGATCGTGACGTTGGGTTTGCCTATAGCGTGCTTGGTGCACCTTAGAAGGAAGTCGAAGATGTACGGCTTTAGAGTGAACCGGAGGTGGTGAAGACGGTCGCGACGGCAAGCATGAAGGCACGATAGCCAACACCTCGCTCCGAGCGTTCCTGTGCAATCCTAGCGCACCCTAAGCCCGAGTTCCGTTCCGGCGCCGTTCATTCCGGACTTGTTTCGGTTTCGGCAGCGACCATCCTTTGAGGAACACTCAGGTGATCTAATCGTTCGTCCCATGCGGAAAGGACGGCCAGCCTAAGGGTCGCTCTCCACTCCAACCCAGTCCGGGAGGCGGCCCAAAATACTCAAAGGCAAGCTCATTGATTGCGAGATCAAACGTCACGGGATAGTACTTGAACCGTGAGTTTGCCCCGAAACCGAGCATTCCCCGGAATCTGTTTTCCACGGCTCCGGTTGCGTCCGGATTGAAAACCCAAAACCTTCTAATTATAGATGCGCCTTCAGTACCCAAGGCATACAGATGGTTGAAGAACGAGTCAGTAGAGGGCAAAGAAAAGCCGATAACGAGAATATCTTCAGCTTCTGCAAGCTCCTGTGCAGCCGATCGTCACACCGCATTTATCGTCTGATGGTGTTCGGCTTTGTAAAAACCGGGCGGAACAATCACTTCAACCATTCTTCTATCCGACTAGGGGTAAGCTCGCTCGTTCTTACGTCACCGAAAGCGGCGTTTAGGCGACAACCGGCCTTGCGTAGATTTTCCAAATGTCCTTCGGTCGCTTCGTTCCGATCGACGATGGCTTGATAGTACTCTTCGGTCTTAGAGACGAGTTCCCGAACGGTAATTGATTTAGACGCTAGCTCCAGGGGAGAAATCACCGCTTGCGCGGCGTCGACAAGCGAAAGACCGTAGGGCGTTAAAAGACGAATTGCTTCCTCGGCCTGTGCTCGCTGGCTCGCGGAAAGTGTAAAACTCTTCGAACCATAATCCTCTAGTTGTGAATTTTGTTTCTTCGCTTCGGCCTTAGCGTCCGCTTCCGAGTCGAACCATGCCCGGATTCGCTTTCCGTTCGGACGACCAATAATGTACCAATATTTATTCCCGTTAGGGACTCCCGATATCTTAACCTCGAACAGTGTCTTTTTCTGCCTACTCATAACCAAGTAATTAGAGCGGGGATTAACCCAATTCTCGATTGTTCCCCGGGTTAAATTTAGGGCACTTTAGGGCGAATATTAAGGTGTTTTTAGACCAAATAAGTCGTTTTGGCACAGAAATCCATGATGACCAGTTTTCAGTAGTTTACGGGATAAGTTCTTTATTTATAGTCACATAACGAAGCGCGCTCGACAGGACTCGAACCTGTGACCCAGGGATTAGAAATCCCTTGCTCTATCCACCTGAGCTACGAGCGCTTTTCTACGGTTTCATTCACGGTTGTTTTCCGGGATCTTATCCGATATGATTTCGCCATGCCAAAAGCCGCCGAGCCGGAACAAGTATCCGGGAACAATTGGGTAAAAACGCGGACTCAGCATGTCTACCGGCATAGCAAGTCGGGAAGATACTATGTTCGCGGATACAGGCAAGGCCGTGAAGTCTGGAAGGCTCTCGGCACCACGAACTACCAAGTCGCCAAAGGCAACGCTCGCGAGACGCTCAAGGAAATACAGAAAACCCGAACGCTAACCGACGC
>DATNNZ010000057.1:0-5322 GCA_035601575.1 Chthoniobacterales bacterium | reverse complement strand
GATTTTCGCCGGGGGCCACATCAGTGGCGCTCATTATAATCCCGCGGTAACGCTGGGAGTCTGGATTCGCGGGGCCTGTACTACCCTCGAGGCTGGCTTTTATCTCGTCGCGCAAGTGCTCGGTGCTATCGTCGCAGCACTGGCCGCCGAGTTTCTCCTGGGTCATGGTTCTTCCACGGCAGCATCGACGGTCACAGCAGCTCAGGTGATGCTGGCGGAAGCTCTCGGAACTTTCGCTTTGGTCTACACAGTGTTGAACGTGGCGACCGCCTCGGCCACTTCTGGCAATTCGTTTTATGGACTGGCGATTGGTTTCACTGTGTTCGCTCAAGCCGTTGCCGTCGGAAAAGTTTCCGGCGGCGCTTTCAACCCCGCTGTCGCCATTGGCGTTGCTGTGCTGGGGCTGGCTAACGGGGCGAATCTCTGGATATATTGGCTCAGCGAGTTTCTGGGTGCCGGGATCGCAGCGGGTCTCTTTCTCGTTGTTAATCAGGAGAAACTACGCGAGCCCCTGGTAGCCTCCGACGATAGCGCGCAGGACCAAACTAACCAACCTGTCCGCGCCGTGTAGCACCTGCCCGGCAACGCGTCATGTCTGGCTATCGGACTTATTATTAGACAGAGACCGGAAATATCGATCGAAATCACAGAATATTAACTCTAGCCCAATGGGCTCACCACCGGACCTGCACGAGGAACGCCTGCTGTCGCTGGAGAAAACGGTCGAGTTCTTCGACCTAATCTCGACACAAACTAACATCGCACAAAAAGGATGAGTTGGCGGCGTTCCTCTGCGCCTTATAGCCAGAGACAAACACCCTCTTAACCTTGGTAGAGATCGCATCTTGGCAAAATCATCAAAAAAATCCCGAAAATCACATTTGAAAGGATTATGATCATCGAAGAAGCAAGTAAGAGAAAGCTGCAAGACTGCGAGCTGCGCAATTTTGGCGAGGTCTTTGAAAACCCGACTCGAAATATTATTGACTTCGAATCGGGTCGCAAGGCGCTGGAAAAGGTTGACTTTGATGATGAGCAAAATCGCGTGAGACTGATGGAGCGCAGTGGCGTACCTTCCCGGTTACCGGAAGATTGGCTTCAGTCTTTGATGACGGTTGTGTTCTTTGTCGCGTTGCTGCTTGGCCTCGTCGGCGGAGTTATCGCTTCGTGGCGCTTCTGATAACTAATATCAGCGAGATCCTTCTGAGCGAGCGCTTGCATCATGGCTACACGACGTGCGTGGATCGGTGCGCTCATCCTCATCGCCCTAGGAATTCTCATTAGTTCGGTAAAAAATGGAAGGATGGATCTTCGGAATCTTGCGCAGCAAGAGACGTGGACACAGCAATTCTTCACGAAGAAGGTCGATCCTTGCCTACACCTCAAGAGTAGCAAGGATTTGTCTTTGGAAATCTTCGAACACGCGAAATCTCACAATACCGTAAAATGCGTCGGAACTACCCATTTTGTCGCATAATAGATTCCTGAACGGGTCGCTCATTACAGACGACTCGTTTCCCCCTTTATAGATATACTAACTCACATTGAAATCTGCCGTTTCGCGAAAATTCCGAATTCACAAACGCGTGCCTATCATCTCGGGCTTCTTAGCGTTAGTTGTGTCGCAGAAATGACATCTGTCTCTCACCCTTATCGAAAGGGGCGCTACAACTTCCGTATTCGGTGCTACGGGCGTTTTTAGCTCTTCGGCGGGAAGCGCACCGGAGCCGTAGGTCCGAGCGTTCTAGCGGGATCGCTGGGCTTCGTGAGCTTCGATCTAGTTGAACCCGCTAACCAAATGCGACGTTCTTTCGTTCTTTAGAAGCTTGGCTTACTTTCCAGCTAACGATTTTGACCCCGATCTCTTTGGGTAGCTCCCTCGAATCTCGTCCGCCGTAGTTGTTAGGGACCGAGAATGATTTGAAAACCACTGCGTGTCTTTGTCAGCGCGAATACCGATTTGAGGGTTAAATCGCAGGGCGTTATACCAAACAGCGCTCCAAGGATTTCCGCAAATATCATCGGTCAACCACTTAATCACAAGCGTGATTTCATCATTGCACCGGTAACTGGCCAGTGCTCGATGTTTTCGGTACAACTCTTCGTATTCGGCTTGCGCGATCATTTCTATCAAGAATCGTAATCCACTATGTCGTGAATCTCTGCTCGTTCCGGAGTCGTATATAAACACGTAAGCAGTCGATCGTACAATTGGCAGACAATACTCATTTGTTCAGGTGATAATCCCTTCTTGCGGGATTGTCGCAGCGGCATATCAGCTTTATTGAATCCGGGCGAAGTGTGCCTAGCCGTCAGGCGTTGATGAAGATTACCCAGGTGCTTGACGTACCCCTGCGCGACCGGAACGTGTTGTTGCTAACCGCCGGCTACGCTCCCGCCTATTCTGAAGCTGCGTGGAATTCCGGGCAAATGCAGAGCGTCACCAGAGCCCTGGAGCGTATGCTCCGCCAACATGAGCCGTTTCCGGCGCTGGTGATGGATCGCTATTGGAACGTCCTGATGACAAATGAGTCTACCCCTCGCTTCTTCAATTGTTTCATCGATATGTCTCAACGAATAGGACCGCGGAATATGCTCCATCTGATATTCGATCCGGAAGGGATGCGCCCGTTTGTTGATAATTGGGAAGAGGTGGCCAGCGGCCTCATTCAGCGCGTTAATGCTGAAGCAGTTGGACGGGTAATTGATGAAGGGACCAAAGAGTTGCTCGCAGCGTTGCGAGCATACCCTGGTGTGAGAACGGACGACCGTGCCAGCCGGGGAAGCGGTCTCGCCCCGGTCATGCCGATTATTCCAATCAGTTTCCGCAAAGGCGATATGGTGTTAAATTATTTTTCGATGGTCACTACAGTCGGAACTCCACGGACAGTGGCCGCCCACTGACCTATTAGTGCCACGTACAGGAGGAGCGGACGATCAAGCGAGTGACACAAGGACTCGGCGCGCTCGCAACAAATTCGGGCTTCGGATGCTCCCAGTCCTCGTATGGCCGTTAGGTATGCTGCCGCCTGCATGAGGATGAAGAGCTGATCTTCCGCAGTGAGAGTCTGCCCTTCGACGGCCGTTTCAACGGGTGATCCCCAGTTTCCGTGTTCGAAGAAATGAACTAACACAGAGAGTAATGGCCCTCTCGCTCCAAGAACGTTAGCCGCAAAGTAGGCATTCCCCCGCTGAATCCGCGGAATCTAAACTTCATGGAGCGCCTCTCGAAACAGACCGGCATTGCAGCCGCAGATTACCGCTAAGAAAAGCGGCTCCATGTCCCGAAACGTGTCTGGTAGCTCCGGCGCCAGTGCTAGATAGTAGTGGTAGAGCCGCCTGTTGCATTCCTTCCAAGCGTCCACTAGTTGATTCCGAAGCTGTTCCCCAAAATATTCACGAACGAGAGGATGCGTATCCAGATGTCCAGGGTTGTGCGGATCTTCCGCAGCGAGGAGTCTTGCCCTTCTTAACTTCGCAAGAACCATTCGCCGCTCGGTTGGGCTCAAATCAAGTAATGACTCTGTAAGACCCCGGATAGCAGGTGGTTTCAGCAGGACTCCAAGCGCCTTGTCGTCCGCGGGTCGATCAAATAGACCTAACATGCGCAGAACTGACAGCTCCGGACCCTCCCCAAACCACGTTTGGTAAGATTCCATTACTTTTCGAGCATGGACTCCCTGTCTTACGTCGTGAGCAAGACGTTCCGACACTTCTTTGCGACAACGAATGTCTCCGTCGTAAGCATCGGCCAGATAGCTGCCCAGGAGCGTCAGAGCAAGACAATGACCACTGAACTCGTCGCTGGCATTGCGCAACTCCGCCTCGTGCCCCTTAACGCCCAGTGCTCGGAGCAGCTTCGCACCGGCATCGCTCGATAGTTGTTCCAGCTCACGACGCAAGGCCGAGGCGCGCTCGTGATCGGCGATATCTGCGACCGGCATCCGCGTGGTGATGATGCAAAGCCCCATATTGAAAGCAGCAAGCTCGCGCAAAAGCGCCTGGAGAGAAGGCTCACGTATGCGTCCTTCTTGCGGACCAGGCGGGTTTTGGAGCGGCTCCAGGCCGTCCAGAACGAGTAACGTTCGACGATGCGCGATGAGCTTCGCCAATCTTTCGCCCTTCCCCCACGCCGTTCCGATCCGCGGATCTGGATCTCCAAACCAAGTAAGAGCCGCGTCAAGAAATTCATCTGCTGAGGAAGCGCCCCCACTGGTGCCTTGCCTGTAGAAGGACCAGCCAAACACGAACTCCGCAGACCGGTAATGATCCGCAGCCATCCGTCGGAGCCAATGGTTCACGAGTGTGGACTTTCCGACACCAGCCCAGGCAACGATTGTAACGAGATTGATATCCTGGTTTGTCCATGCGCGATCCAGGAAAGCGATATCCTCCTCTCGACCAAAAAGATCGCTTCCTGTAACCGGCAGCCTGGCCACTGAAATTTTCTCTGGTGCCGATCGTGCTGGCGGCTTGCGAGTTACGGCTCGGGAGGCGGCAGGCGGTGTCGCCAGAAGGCTGTGACGAGTGACTGGACTCTCGACGTCGATGGCACTCGTCACCGTCGGCATGGCCTTTAGAAGCTCGGCCGGCCTCTGGAAACGTCGGGACGGGTCTTTCTCCAGCAGGATCTCCAGGAGAAAAGCGACCGGTTGCGGGACATGTTCGAGTTCTTCGGTCGGTAACGGTGCGTGCTGATGCTGATACATAACCTCAGCCGGGGAGCCTTTGAACACCACATCGCCGGTTACCATTTTCCAGAGCACCAAACCCAGCGAGTAGAGGTCCGAGCGGATGTCCACGCCAACGCCGGCGAACTGCTCCGGACTAGCGAACGCCGGTGTACCGGCAAAAGCTCCGGGAGTTGAGATCGCAGCTTCAACAGGCGCGTCTGGAGCGGGCTTGGCCAGCCCAAGGTCGATAATTTTCGCGGTTATAGCGCCTCCCTCCTCCAAACCCACCATAATGTTGCTTGGTTTGATGTCCCGATGAACGAGCTTCTGCTTGTGCACAGCGGCCAAACCGGCGGCGACCTGCGACGCGATTTCGAGTGCCAGCTTCACCTCCAGCCGACCGGAGCGTCTGATGAGTCTTTCGAGCGTTTCCCCCTCTACAAACTCCATGGCGTAGAAGTAACTGCTCCCAGTTCTGCCCAGGTGCAACACTGATGCAACATTCGGGTGACGAACGCTCGCCGCAGCGCGGGCTTCGCGTAAAAAACGCAGCCGCACCGATTCGTCACCGAGATACTGCTCGCTAATGACTTTCAACGTCACCGGGCAGTGAAGATCAACGTCGAACGCCTTGTAAGTGATCCCCATT
>DATNNZ010000056.1:0-4102 GCA_035601575.1 Chthoniobacterales bacterium | reverse complement strand
CGCATGACGCAAGATTTGCTCCGCTTCACCAAGGAAGACGGCTCCCGCTGTCGTAAGTTGAACGGTTCGCTTCGTCCGGTGGAGGAGCTTGATGCCAAGCTCCTCTTCCAAGTCGAGGATGGTTTGGCTAATCGCGGGCTGGGCAACGTGCAGGCGGCGGGAGGCTTCGCTGTAGTTCAAGTGATGAGCTACACCGACAAAGTACCGAAGATGTCGAAGCTCCATAATAAATGCTTATCGCGAAATCCGATTACTACAAGCGAATCATACGATTTCCGCGATGGCAAGAATGGAGCGATACAACTGGCAGACAAATCAGAAATGAAAACGGATAACGGATCACAGGGAGAACAAAGCTCGGGCTCGCGTTCTGAAGCGAAACTATCCGCTCGAACCTATGGCGAGTTGCAGCGGCAGCTGCACAAAGACCTGCTCGCGCAGCACCCGGAATGGATCGATGCCGACGGCAACTGCCCTACCTGCGACGACTACGAGCGTCGATTCGCTCGGCTCATCTCGATTTTCAAATCCCAAAGTAAAAGTATCGGGTCAAAAAGACGACGAAACCTAGAAAGGGATACAATCATCGTCGTCGGGGAGGAGCAGCATGATTGGGTTGGGACGACGCTGCTAGGATCGAAATGAACACGCTAGTTGCTGACCAAGTAGCTCGTGGAACGCACGAGGTAATCAATTTCAAATCAGAAAAACAAACTCAGAAACGTAAGGAGCAATAATTATGAGCACATTCACTCGTCGAAGTTTCATCGGAAAAACCGCGGTAGCGATAGGGAGCTTCGCCGCATTGCAAAAAGTAGTAGGGGCAGAAGTAGCGCAGTCAGACCGAAGCAGAAGCGATCCTGGACCGGCTAACCAGACATTGGATGGTCAGAACCCAGATTCGATATGGCCACCTGCCACGGACTCCAAGAGCCTGGTCCAAAACTTCAAATATCCATTCTCTTTCGCGAACAAACGCACTTACGAAGGCGGATGGTCACGCGAGGTGACTGTTCGGGAATTACCCGTCTCCAAAACCCTGGCGGGCGTAAACATGAGACTCTCCGCCGGAGGCGTCCGTGAGTTGCATTGGCACACCTCCGCCGAATGGGCCATCATGCTTTACGGGACAGCGCGGATTACGGCGATCGATGCAGACGGCAAGAGTTTTGTCGCCGATGTGAAGAAAAACGATCTTTGGTTTTTCCCTAGCGGGATCCCCCACTCGATTCAAGGCCTGAATCCCGATGGATGCGAATTCATGCTCGTGTTCGACGACGGCGATTTTTCCGAGTCGGAGACAGTGCTGCTCAGCGACTCAATGGCCCACTTAGCGCCCGAGGTGCTGTCAAAAAATTTCGGCGTTAGCGAAAACGCCTTTAAAAATGTGCCCAGGCAAGAGCTGTTTATTTTCCAAACGGATGTTCCAGGGGGACTGGAGGCCGATCAGAAAACAGCGGCCGGAGCGCTGGGAAAATCACCGAAGGATTTTGCTTTTCGCACGATGGAAATACCGCCGACGAAGCAGACGAAAGGCGGCGAGGTACGGATTGTTGATTCCAAGAATTTCAAAGTGACAACCACGGCGATGGCCATGGTCACCGTTCATCCCGGCGGAATGCGGGAGCTGCACTGGCATCCGAACGCGGATGAGTGGCAGTACTATATCACTGGAAAGGGACGAATGACTGTCGTGGCGACGGGCAACAAAGCTCGAACCATGGACTTTCAAGAGGGAGATGTCGGGTACGTGCAGAAAACGCTGCTGCATAACATCGAGAACACGGGGGATACGGACCTGGTGTTCCTGGAGATGTTCGGCAAGGTCGATCGTTTTCAGGAGTTTTCGTTCTCGGAGTGGCTAGCTCACACTCCGTCGGAACTGGTTATGGCACACCTCAAAATCGACGAGGCGACTTTCGATGCCATTCCCAAGAACGGCGGCGTGGTAATGCCATTGTCGTAGGAGGAATTTATGCGAAGCAATAATCGATGGGTGATTGCAATCGCAGGAGTGTTTTTGCAGATTGCGCTGGGTGCGGTCTATGCTTGGAGCGTTTTCCGTGTCCCGCTTGCGAAGCAATTCGGCTGGAGCATCTCGGAAGTGACGCTGACGTTTACGATCAGCATTTTTGTCCTGGGCGTTGCCGCGTTTTTCGGTGGCTTGTGGTTGAACCGCAAGGGACCGCGCGTCGTCGCGTTGACCGGCGGCACGCTCTATGGGCTGGGCGTTTTTCTGGCCAGCTTCTCACATAGCCTATGGTGGTTATATCTCAGTTATGGCGTGATCGGTGGAATTGGCCTCGGCCTTGGCTACATAGTTCCGGTGGCGGTGCTGGTGAAGTGGTTCCCAGACCGCAGAGGGCTCATTACCGGGATCGCGGTTGGCGGATTCGGCGCCGGCGCGCTCATTACCGCGCCTGTGGCTACCCGACTGATTCAAAGTGTCGGTGTGCTGACCACTTTTGCTTATCTCGGCATCGCATATCTGATCGTCACGGGTGTAACAGGATTATTCATGCGGAATCCACCTGATGGTTGGAAGCCTGAGGGCTGGACGCCGACAGCGAGCCAAACTTCGCACCGCGCAGGCCGTGACTTCACGCTAAGCGAGGCGCTCAAGACCTGGCAGTGGTGGGCGCTCTGGCTGCTTTTGTTTCTCAATACTTGCGCAGGCATCTCAATCATTTCGCAGGAGGCACCGCTTTTTCAGGAGTTGACCGGAGTAACAGCGGTAGTCGCAGCTAGCATGGTCGGATTGGCGAGTATTGGTAACGCCGTCGGACGAGTGTTTTGGGCGTGGGTCTCCGATTCGATCACCAGGCGTGCTACTTTCCTGGTAATGTTTCTTAGTCAGATTCTGTTGTTCTGGTTTCTTCCGAACATCACAACTGCCTCGTTAATGACCATCGCTGCGTTCGTGGTGTTGATGTGTTACGGCGGCGGGTTTGGCACCATGCCCGCGTTTGCCGCTGACTACTTCGGTCCGAAGAATGTCGGTCCTATCTATGGCCTGATGTTGACAGCTTGGGGATTTGCCAGCGTATTCGGTCCCTTACTCATCGCCCACATGCGGGAAACAGCTGGTTCATATCGGGGCGCGCTTCATGTCATCGCCGGTGTCATGGCGATTTCGACGCTGTTGCCGATCCTGGTGCGTCCGCCGCGGACTCGCGACACGCGCACAACCAAAATAGTTTCACATCCTTCCGCACGCGCCGTAGCAGGAGTGCGACCTTAAACTTTACCTTGGCGTATGAAACCGACTGTCGAAGTAACTGAAACGAACTTTGAGACCGAAGTTTTGAAATCCAACCAACCGGTGCTGGTTGAGTTTGCCCCTGGATGGAGCCTTCCGTCGATGTCGTTGGACGGAGTCCTGGAGGAAATCCCCAATGAATACCGCAATTACTTGAAGATAGCCCGGGTCAAGCTTGATCAGAGTCCCAGCCTCGGGTTGTGGTACGGCATTCGATGTATCCCGACGATTTTGTACTTCGTTGATGGGGAAGAGCGCGTCGGATTTTTTGGGACGGCGAGAAAAGAAGTAATTCTTTCTCAACTGAAACTAGCTATCAACTCGCGGCTCGAGTCCAGTTTCGCCCGATTCAACAAAGACTAACGCGTCATGCGGATCATCCGTTTAGCTCTTAACATCACAAGACAAACACCAGAGAACAAAGGAGGAGAACTCTATGATCAAAGTAAAGCAATTCAGTTATCCACTGTTATTGGGTGGGATCGCCATCATGGCGGCGTATTCGCAGGACACGGCAAGTGAATATGTAGCGCCGCCAGATACCGGTCCGAAAGGCAAAGCTCCCAGGATGAAGGTTCAACTGCTGAACCCTGGAGAAAAGACGAAACAATTATGAACACTATTTTAAGTCCTACAGCTGATCCCAAGCAATCCTTGCGGGACATTGCGTTCGACTTGCCAGGGCGATTTCCGATCGCTCGGTGGGCTCCTATTCCGTTGCGGCTTATCGTTGGCTTTGGTTTCATGGAGCATGGTTTCGCCAAGCTTTCCAAGGGCCCCGATGCATTCGCCGCTATCCTGCACGCGTTAGCTGTGCCTGCGCCACATTTCACGGCGTGGGTC
>DATNNZ010000055.1:0-3675 GCA_035601575.1 Chthoniobacterales bacterium | reverse complement strand
TCTTTATTGACGGTAAGTTTTGCGGGACTCGCGTCCACCAACTCGATCCGATACAGGACGCGAAGAATTACATCGATTGGGGAATGCCCTGATTCATTCGGCCTCTCAAGCGGTTTCGACCCGCTAAACCGAGGTAATCGGACACGACCGGAACGAACTTGGGCTGCGGGTGCGGAGATTTCTTTTCTTTGGAAGACTCGTTTTGCTTGTTGGGGGCCACTTGTTGGCGGCCACGTAGTATATTACTTGTTCTGTGGACGAATCCATTAAGCAATACCTTAGACGCATCGGAGCCAAAGGCGTTAAGGCAATAGCTGGAAATCCCCAAGCGAAAGCCAAGGCAGCAGCGAAGGCAGCGAAAGCAATAGCCGGAACACCCAAGGCTAAGGCGCGAGCAGCGAAAGCCGCGAAGGCTCGATGGGCCAAACGAAAACAGAAAAAACAAAACCCAAAATGAGACTGACAAAAGAGCTTTTAAAATCAGGACCTGGAAAACTCCTAACAGCAGAGACTGCCTAGAGTATGCGGCAGATGCCGAAGCGCTCTGTGACATTTTGGACGACCGCGCTTGCGCCGTTCTAGCGGAGAAATTGCAAATATGAAGACACGGCTGATTGCGGCAGCGCTGCTGCTGTTTACATGAAGTGCCTACCGTTAGTCAGTCCAACCCAATAGCGGCGAGGGTGGGGAGTAATCGGAACCACTCTAAGGCTGATTATCGGTATCCCGATTTTTCTTCTTTTCGTGGTCCTCTGTACGTCACCACGAACTCCCAAGACAACGGCTTTCGTTCCGCACTATAAGACGGTTCCCCTACTAACACCCTACGGCTACAAATGAAAAGACAAAGCCGGTGCATAGACCTAACAGCTGTCAGATCCCGCAGTCACTCAGGCAGGCGTCGTTTAGAACCCGCCGCTCACAAAACAAAGTCTATCCGCCTTAAATCGAAAGCCGCGATCACGCGGTGGTCTAATGGCAGCGGCACACTCCTCCTTGGTCCGCTACTTCCATCAACGCTTACCCACCACATATGAACCGGTGGGCAAAATCGGAAGTGGCCCTTCGGACGCGAGCCAGGTTGTCCGTGCTGCCGACGGCCGTCACTGGCGTCCCAATTTGGACTCGCTCGAAAAAACAGCGCAGCGAGATCTCGCGGATTCCGCACGCATCCGTGGGACGCGGGATATCCTGGGTAACCGGCGTGCATCCCAACCGCTGGAGTGAATTTCATGAAGTACGGCATCGGCGCGGTCCCGACAGAAGGCCCTCGGCGGCAAACCCTCTAAAGGCAAGACGTACGAGGAATGGTTGAGCGACCAACCGACCGAGACCCAGCAAAAAATACTGGGTCCGGCGCGGTAAAAGCAATAGCGATGCGGTCGCGTATCGCTGGCCGATATTTTCGACGGTAACAGCGAACCGTACGGGTTCGACAGCGCTTGAGAGCGCGAAGCACTCAAGTCCAGGGCGTATTTGTCGATAGATCAGGTACTAAATGTCGCTCTCCTGGTTACTGACTCTTTTCGGCTTGGTTTTGAGCGTCCTTGGAACCGTTATCATTTTGCGCTGGCCAACGTACGTAACCCCAATTGTTCAGGATAAGAACACAAAGAAATGGGTAAGGCTGTTCGCCTGGACGTCGGACGGAGGAGATTCCATTGGTCGATGGGAAATAACAATAGCACAGAGTGGTCCGTTTCTGCTCATTCTGGGTTTAGCGCTCCAAATCGCGGCATTCGTCCTAACGGCTCAATGCTCCTAAGGTCACGATAGCGGACGCCTCATCAAGCGGGGCTGTACCAGGGTCTTAGCTATTTCCCCAGCTCATCAATTTCCGGCTCTTCCGGCTCGGTGGTGGTCGAACACATCGGCGGTTTCTTTTTTAGAAACGCGGCTAGGTGACTAACGGAGAAAACGCCCCTATTACTTACAGGCGCGTCTGTTAACTGGTCTTATGATCGGACGTCTAAATACCGTCGGTTTCGTCTTGCGCTAACTGGAGATGCCGGATCGTATGGTTGTCGACATTATTGACCCATGCGCACCCGTTGCATCGTCGATGCTAAAAGTTCAGCTGCCTTGAACGCATCCGATCCACCAGCGCGGTCGATGGCAAGTTGACGTTCGCGTTCGCGCGTCATGCCTTGCGTCGTCGGAGACGGTGTCGCAGCCGGTGCTGGGGTTATGTTATAGGCCAGCATCCGAAGCTTCCAATCATCGCCCTCACGAATATAAATCGCTGCCCAATAGCCCTTGACTGGGATAGGGCCGTCGGTCTCGCCTTGCCCAGTCTCACTCCATTCTCCGGTCGCCCACAGCTCATTGCCAGCCGTAGCTATCAAGTGAGGAGCATTCCCATCGAACTTGGTGATGTGGTTTTTGGGGTGCCATCCCTTGTACAGGTCTGTATACAATTTCTCAATGGCTGGCCGATCGTTGACTGGTCCTCTGTCCGTCACAAAAACTGCGTCCTCCGTAGAGAGATTGGCGAGCGCCTCAGGATCGTTGTTGTTGTACACGTTGTCGTATACTTGGCACGAATGTGCCGCAGCTTTCACCAGCGCTGGATCAGGCGTGTTTGTTTGGATTTTCATTGTCTCCTCCCGGGAGTTTGAGATTCATTTCCGAACTGAATGGTCCTCCTGGGTTTGTCGGCGGGAATTTCCATCCCCGTGCCATGGTTATTGGACCTGACGAGCTGCTTTATGTATCAAATGACCCATTAATAGCAACGTAGCCAGGTGCTCTCATAGTAAATTCGACTGCTGATACTCTTGTCGGCTTTGGATCGACGAAGTTGAATACTTTTTCAGTGGGCTTTTCGATCCCACCATTTTCGGAACACTGCCGGAGGCCAGCGTAAGCGTCCACTAACTTCATCTTGCGCAACCCGCTCGTGCACCGAGTCCGGAGGATACAAGTTCGCGAGAAACAAGCTACTCGGCCAAAGCGCCGTCTATTTAAGAGAAAGAGACTTCAAGTCTTCAGAAAGCATTTACTGAAGTCTGTTCGCCTACTTACCGAGAAACGTTTCGTCCAGCGGCTTGCAGTTCTCCGTTCCGCGATTAAAGAAGATATCCCCAATTCATTTTTTGAGGACTGAATTTGATGAAAACTAAAGGATTGAACGAAGCTCATTTTTTCTCTGTGCTCCAGAGAGCGCTCTCCCGGGCGACTCCTGATGCACAGCTCGCGACCACGATTTACGCGGAGGTGGAGCGGGAGGTACGGCTGACAAAGGATCTCGAGTCATTTGAGAAGTTTTGCGAGAAAGGTGCCTTGCCAAACCTCGCGCCTGAGACGGTGGCCGAGCTGCAAAGCGAACTTAGCGCGAAATTTGGCGAGGGAAACGTTACGCTGACCCCGGACCAGAATGAACAAAATGTGGCGGTGGAGATTGGGTTACCAGACCGGACGGTAACAAGCCGGGTCAAAGTCCAGACGGAGGGGGCGGATGCGAGTGAAGGAGATCCGAAGCCGGATTTTGTGCCGTTTCCGGTTTCGTTGCCGGAAGATCCAGAATTGGTTTGGGTGTTGGCTCGGCGGGAAGACCTAGCGCCGGAGGAAGCTGCGCGAGCGCTTGCTTCAATCGAGGAGGAATTCTGGGCAACAAAGAATGGACAAAAGTTGCTGCGGGGCGGGCTCGAACGCAGTTTTGCGGAGTTTGTCGCC
>DATNNZ010000054.1:0-3352 GCA_035601575.1 Chthoniobacterales bacterium | reverse complement strand
CGGTCAACGGGTCGAAAACCGTTGTTCGCGGATCTCCGTGAAAGGGGTCATATTGTGCCGTGCCGCCGATAACCAGGCAGCGTCCATCGGGAAAAAACGCCCAGCCGTTGCAGAAAACGTCCCAGGTCAGATCCGGCGTCCTGGTGATCGTCCCCTGGGTTATGTTCCCGCCACCGAGATCCCAGACGGCCGCTTTGGATATTTTTGCCTTATGTTCCGTCGGATCGTTCTCCGATCCGGCAACTACCAGTACCTTCCCGGTATGCAGCAAGCCGACGTGAATCGGATTGATCGGCATCGGATAGGAGAGCGTTACCCACTGACCTGTCACTTGCGCTTGGGCTAAAGCCTTTTCCGAGGCGGCAACCAAAACGCCGACGGAAATCGTTAATAGCGCAACAGCGCGGCGGATCCCGCCCCACGTTGCCGTCGGGATCTTACCACGACGGCGATTATTCAACTTCACAAAAACGGTAGCAAACAAAAAAAACATACAACCTCCCCTAAAAAAGTTTTTAAATCGTGCCAGAAAGCGCCGGAAATAGTCCAAGGGCAAGCCTGCCGTGGTTCACATTTAGCTCTGGGATCTACAGAACCTATAACAGGAGTGATAATTAGAGGTATTGACTCCGTCGTATTTCAGAACCGGGAATATAGGTAGTGCCGGATCGCGTAGAGGGCCAGCCTTCTGCATCGCAACCCGGTCGAGTAAAAAGACCTCCGCGTTTGACTCCGCGCGGATCGCAGGCTCGAGCGACACGATCTGCGGCCGTTACGCGGGTCCCTGGATTCCGCAGAATGGCACACAGGTCTGACGCAAAGCAAAGGAGAAGCTCTGGACAATCGGTGATCACCGGCGGTGATCGAGCTCTTCTGTTTTTTTGGAAAGCCTCTGAAGTTGACTTTGTCTGGTTTGATCCGCGTACAGAAGTGGCCAAGGCGTCAAGGAGTACATCGAAGAAAGCATGAGGACGGTCGTGGTAGCAGACATGCCGTTCGACGAAAAGACTGCCCTACACAAGGAACTTGCCGAGAGAAAGTAACCGGCACTGATTGTTACCATCCTACCACCGCCGGGGATACTCGGCAGGTGCTTCGTTGGCGTGGCATCAAGGCGCCCGATGCCGGTGAAGCGAGTAGTGACTTGGATATCTAGCTCGCAACTCGAGGGTGCGGCGCGCGTCTATTTCGGAGGAAAAGACTGACGCGAACCTAATCGAAATATCGGGATTGTTGCTCGTCGGTAGCGTGCAAGAATCTCACTAAAGCCTCTTGGGGTCGGGCCGAAATAATCAGATTGCAGGGAGTGAGTTAACCTGCGCATTAGAAACAAAGTTAAAGCATCAAAGTCCGTCGAGACCTTCTCTCTCGGCGGGCTTCCTACTGGACAGCAAAGCCTGCGGGTCTTCCGGTTAAAGGTGACTCGACTATCCATGCTCCATAATCGGCAGGATTGGCATCGGACACTTCCGAACTCGACTACGATGGAATTGTAGCAACAGTCATCTTCCTCAAGGCGCTGCACCTTTCGGAAAGCGGGATTTTCACTAGGTCGCATTCACCAAAGGCCACTTCTTCTCCAATTTCGGTCGCCCTTCTCATCGCAAGAGGGTTATCCGGATCCACTGAAAGAATGAACGTGGAGAGTTAGAAGTTTGTACCCGAAAGCTGATTACCGCCCTGGTACGGAGTCGTAGCCATTGTGACAGTGTTGTTTTTAACTTTACTTGAAGGGTCAGCGCTAAAAATCCCGGTCGTGGCGGCAGTGACAAAGTTGCCGTCGGCTAAATCATTCGAACCTAGGACTATACCTGTACCGCTCACTAGAGTAATATTGTTTTGATAAATCAGGTTGCCAAAACCTTGTGCATCGTAAATTCCGTTCCCCTGGTTACTGGATACAGAGCCGTCGGGTGAATAGCCTGTATTCCTAATCTGACAGTTTCTAACCACGGCATTATAATTTACCGTTAAGAAAATCCCACAATCCACGTTAAAGGCGCAACGGACGTACTCAACTAGCGCACTCCTGCTAGCCGGCGGAAGCGACTCCAACTGGCCGTCTAATTGAATGGCTCTGAAAAATCCTACAATTTGGCCATTTCTGATCGTTACGTTCGGCTTGTTAAAAGCATTAATTCCCACGGCCTGCGTTGCTGGTCCAGCTCCCAAGTTGTTGATAGAGTTGCCGTTTAGATCTACGGTCACATTCGACGCGTTTATCTGAATCGCAACCGCCGAGCTACTGTTGTAATCTAGAGAACCATCCAGAACGTATGTCCCGGAAGTCGTGATGGTATACGGGAGCGAGGTGATCCGAGTCTGAGCGTGTCCGCGCAAAGGTGCTAGGACAACAAAGAGGCCGGCCAGGCAAGCGATCCGCCAAAGCTTTCTCCCTTTTCCGATCCGCAAGCCGGGGTTCATTTCGTCAGCGGTCGCCCTACCGCTAATATCCCGATTATTCGCTACTTCGATAGTCGCGCAATTGAGTTCTCTACTTTGCATACTAACTCCGATAGGCTGGCATTGGCCAAGAACCTGAATTTGGCCCCAAAGAACTCATCGATGGTCAAACCGCAGAACTTCGACGGAACCGATTTGCTTCATGGGTTTTTCTGAACACCGTCGGCCCCAACTGACACTCTTGACGTATACCCTAGCTCGAGTGTAGCCCCTTTATCGCGGGATTTGAAGAACTAATTAATCGAAATTATGGTGATTATGGTTAAACCATTGATAGGTTTAGCCGATTATGCGGGAGGCTTCCCGTCGCCCGATGATATCGAGATGTGGAAGTTTTTTGGCAAAGAAAAATTCCCAGTTTTCATGCCGGCTGGCAGCGACCTAGAGACGATGACGCGTATCGCGCGGTCGCAGAGGATGCTTATTCATTAGAAAAAGGCCAACGGGTTTCTAAAATGAGCTTCCGATTTCGCAAACGCCTACGCCTCGCAAAGTTGCTGCGCGTCAATCTTGCTCAGAGCGGCGCCTCGCTCTCCGTCGGCCGGAGAGGCGCAACGGTCAACCTGTGCTCCAATGCTTCGATTCTTTGTTCCAGTTCATCAATACCGAGAGCCCACCTTCTGCACCGGGCTCGGGGTATGCATAGGCCAGCCCAACCTATAGCCGGCCTTCTTCCGCCGCTCCACCTTGGCCAATAGAGAACTCACAGCAGTTTTCACGGGCCGTATCCGTCGGCAATCCAAGGGAGTTTACGCAGGCGGATAAGCAAGAACAGGAAGTGGCCGAGGGTTGCAAACGCCTTATCAAAAATGCCATCACATGCTGGAACTATCTATACTTGTCCCAGAAGATCAATGAGACCATGGGGCCAGAAGCCCGGGAGATCCTA
>DATNNZ010000053.1:0-4150 GCA_035601575.1 Chthoniobacterales bacterium | reverse complement strand
GAAATAAGGTCGCCAATCTTCTCATGGGTGGTTCTCTTGGTACATGCTTCTGGTGGTTTCTTTTGCTGTAGGTAGGACCAACCTAATTCCGCTTACGAGTCCTGAGCCTAACTGAATTGCCTTTCTTCGCTTCTGGTTTGGTCGCAAAACGGGTTAGCGTAACTCGATAACGATACCGGTCAGAACGGAATAGAAGCTCGACCGATTCAATGGTCCGCAGAAATGGATCGAAGGTATTCCGGTGGATTATCATCAAGGGCTGTCCAGGCCGCAGCTGGAGCAGCTTCATTTCCGCCTTATTCGGCATGCCGACATCGATCGTCTCTTCCGCCGTGTGCAAAATTGCTCCACACTGGGTCTGCAGAGTCTCATACATCGAATGGTGGTCCAAATACTCTTTAGTGAACAGATCTTTCTGTTCACCGACCAGCCTCGCTGGATACCAGGCTCGCTGTAAAGCTAGCGGACGACCATTTCCGATGAGTACCCGCTCGACATACAATGCTTGACCGCTTGGCTGTCCGAGGGTTTCCGCTACCTCTGGCGATGGTGATTTCCACTCTATCGCCAGGGTTCGTCTGGTTGGTATTATCCCCGCGGCCTTCATATTTTCGGAAAAGCTGGTTAGCGCGGCCAAGGGCTCGATCTTCGGCTCGGTGACAATCGTGCCTTTTCCCTGAATTCGTCGTAAATGACCGGTTTGAACCAGGTCCATCGTAGCTTGCCGAACCGTGGCTCTGCTCAGATTAAATTGGTTGGCAATCTCGAGTTCGGAAGGAATGGTAGATCCGATTTTCCAAGTGCCGTTCGCGATTTGTTCTAAGAACATTTCTTTGAGCTGCTGGTAGAGGGGTAGGCGGTTATCTTTGGTTAGGACGCCTTTGGCTGCGAACATAAAAGCATTCGGATAAAGTCATTAGGTTGTCCGAATGACCTGTCCTTTTGCTCTATCAAGGCCAGAGTGTCTTGGCAACGAAGAAAACGGGAGAACGTCAAAATCGATGAGTTTCGATTGACAATCGGTTGGCCGCTTTGCTATGCAACCCAATCAGGGACATCCGGACAACCGGATGATATAATAAACAGCGACCTCGCAACCGCGGACGGGCGCGCCGATCAGCCAATGATGAAAACGAAGATTGCACTGCCCCAAGTTATTTCGGCTCTCCTGGGAACGATGCTAATCGCGCCGGCTCAGGCCGATGAAGGATTAAGCATTCCCAACAGTCTGCCTGCGCCGAACGAGATTACGACCAAAGGCCCGGATGGCGAACTTGCCACCTGGTACACCGAACTGCGGCTAACGCCGGAGGAGCTCCAGAAAGTGAAGGAGAAGAACGCTCGGATTTGCTATGAGACGGTTACGGATTCGGAGTGGGATCAAGCAAACCTGCGCGGATTTAAGGCGGCGGCGGAAAGCTTGAACATGAAGATTGTGGCGACCGCGAACGCTCAGTTAAATCCCACCAATCAGAAAAATAACATGGAAAATTTCGTTGCGCTAAAACCGGACGTAATTAATACGCAACCGCAGGCTTTGAAGATTGCCGCTAAAACCTTTGACCCGCTCGTGGCTCAAGGAATCAAACTTGTCTTTCTTAGCAATGTTCCTGAGGGCTACACCTCAGGCAAACAGTATGTATCTGCCCTAACGGATTCTCTGTATGACATGGGTAAGGATGCTGCGATCGCTCTGGCGAAAGCGATCGGAGAAAAAGGGGAAATCCTGTCGATTGAAGTGGCCGGAGTGAATTATGTCACGAACACCAGAGATGGCGCTTTCCGAGACACGATTAAGCAAAAGTATCCGAACATTAAAATCGATACGGTGGGAGGATTTCAAACACCCGATCAAGCAGGTCAGGTGACCACTGGTCTGCTGACCAGATTCCCAAATGTAAAAGGAATTTATGTCTCGTTTTCTACACCGGCCGATAGTGTTTTGGAGGGTCTTCGTAGCTTGGGCCGCCGTGACGTGAAGATCGTAACCGATGATCTAGACAGCGTTTGTGCTCTCGATATGGCGCGGAATGGAAATGTGGCCGCCATCGTTGAGGATTTGGCCTACCAGATGGGCTACGGAAGAGCCCTTCTTTCTGCCTACGGGGTTATCAACAAGCCGGCACCTAAATACGTTGCCTCACCTTCATTTACCGTCACGCGAGACAATCTGGTCGACGGCTGGAAGCTTTCTTTCGGTGTCGTTCCGCCGGCTGACATCATGAAAGCTTTAGGCAAATAGGCGCCCGGTGTCAGCCATCGCCGTGATTGTCGCACCTGGAATATCAGAGCCGATTTAATGAGTGGCGTCGCTCTCGAACTCGAGGATGTCAGCCTGAGCTTCGACGGAGTTCATGCTCTTTCCCAGTTGAGCTTGGAGATCCGGACGGGAGAAGTGCTGGGCATTGCCGGAAAGAACGGCGCTGGAAAAAGCTCCTTAATGAAGCTCATTCAGGGCATTTATCCGTGCCAGCGTGGCAAAATGCGGTTTTTTGGCAAGGAAATTGCCAGTGACGCGAACCGGTCCGAATGCCAGAAATTTGTTAGCTCAATTTTCCAGGATTTCAGTCTGGTCCCGGAGATGACGGTCGCACAAAACATCTATCTTGGCGTTGAGCCTCGGCGAGGGTGGTTCATTGATGAGAGGACCTGTTTACGGACAGTGGAGCGTTTCTTTGAGCGGATGAGAATATCCATTGATCCGATGGAAAAGGTCAAAAATCTGAGCACCTCAGATCTGCAACTCGTCGAGATCTCAAAAGCGGTCATCCGAGATAAAAAAATTCTCTTGATGGACGAACCAACTGCTGCACTGGGCGCAAATCAAGTAGGTAACCTTTTCCAACTGGTAAGTCGACTGCAACGGGAAGGAATCACCATCGTATTTGTCACTCATCATCTTCGCGACTTGCTTGGAGTGTGTGATCGGATCGCGATTATGCGCGACGGTACCGCTGTCCACCTCGGTCAGAGTAAGGATCTGACGGTTGCCGAGATCGTGAGACACATGCTGGGCCCCGCCGTGGAACGGTTGGAGGAACGACGGCCGGCGAGAACTTTGACCGATGGTAGCCGACCGATTCTAGAGGCAGTCGAGATCTCCTCCCGGCATTTAGCCAAACCGATTTCGTTTGTGCTTCGTCCTGGCGAAGTGTTAGGATTGGCTGGGCTAAAGGGCAGCGGTCGAACGGAAATTCTGAAGAGCTTGTTCGGGGTCGATCCGATCAAGTCGGGTGAAATCAAAATAAGCGGTCGGGTTTGTTCTGTCCGCAGTCCCAAAGAGGCGATGAAAAGGGGCATCGCCCTGATTCCGGGTAATCGCCAACTGGAAGGCCTCTGCCTGTTTCATAGTTTGTATTTTAATGCGCAGTTGCCTTGGATGGATCGAATAAAGCACGGCTTCTTCATCAACGATCGGAACGGTAAAAGGACTGTCCGAGAGTTGGTGTCTCGCTTACAGATCAAAACAACTGGTCTATCCGCACCGGTATCTAAGCTGTCGGGAGGAAACCAACAGAAAGTTGTCATTGCCAAGGTTCTCGCGATTCAACCCAAGATCCTGCTAATGGACGATCCGACGTTTGGTGTAGATATCCAGGTTAAGGTTGAGATAGCGCAGATAATCGACGCATTTGTCAGAGCGGGGAACGGGGTCATTCTAGTGTCCTCTGATCCGCAGGAACTCTTGCTCAATTGCAATCGCATTCTCATTGTCAAGAGAGCGGAAATAAAGGGAGAGCTGACTGGCATCTCAAGCGGCGAGTTCGGAGAGGACGACCTAGAAGCTGCTATTCAATGAGCCAGCGAAAGATCAGGGAGAGCGATGTGGTCGCTGCTGACCTCGGTGGCAGGAGAAGCGCTCGCCATTTCAGATTCAGCGATATTGCGATCTATGTAGCGTTTGTTGGTCTTTTTATTGTATTCGCGGTGAGTTTGAAAGATGTCGGGAACGGTTTTGCCAGCGTCGGAAATCTTTTAACGATCCTACAGCAAACTTCGCTGATTGCCGTGATGGCAGTCGGTATGGCGTTCGTTCTCGGTGCGGCTCAGATTGATCTCTCGGTTGGGTCGACGGTCGGCTTAGTCTCCTTGGTCGCGGCGCTTGGCATTTCTCAGTTTGGCCTGGTACTAGGAACCGCCGGCGCGCTGC
>DATNNZ010000052.1:0-18935 GCA_035601575.1 Chthoniobacterales bacterium | reverse complement strand
TCTTTCTCTGTGAGTGACTTCGTCCGCCCTTTCTGTATATAAGAGAATTGGATTTTTATTGAATCCAAAAAAAATAATTCCCCCATGAACGGTTATGAAAAGAATCAACCTCTCCCCAGGCGTTACCGATTCCTATCGCGGAGTCTCCCGACGCGAAGCCCTTCGCCGGGCGGCTAGCGCCGGCGCCCTGATCTCGCTCTCTCCTTTAGCCGGCTTCGGCGTATCTAGCGCAGAGGCGGCTGAAGAGGCCCTTGGCAAGTTCCCCAAGCATCCGCAATGGAAATTCGTATTTGTCAATCACGTCACGACCAATCCATTCTTCGTTCCGACCAGGTATGGCGCTGAGGACGCTTGCGCGCTGTTGGGGTGTACCTACCAGTGGACCGGATCAGAGAAATCGATCGCTACCGACATGGTCAACGCGCTGAATACCGGCGTGTCAGCTAAGGCCGACGGTATCGCGGTGTGTCTAGTTGATCTGACCGCATTCAACGATCCGGTGGAAAAGGCGCTAGCTGCCGGTATCCCGGTAGTTTCATATAATGCCGACGCGAAGGACAACAAACGCCTCTGCTACATCGGCCAGGACCTGTTTCTGTCTGGCAAGGGCTTAGGACAGCGCATCGTTGAGCTGGTGGGCGAAGGCGAAGTGGTCGGCTTTATTGCTACGCCCGGTCAACTGAACATCCAACCGCGCTTGGATGGCGCCAAGGAGGCGATCAAAGAGTCGGGCAAGAAAATCACTTTGAACGAGGTAGCTACAGGCCCAACCGTCAACGAAGAGTTGTCGCGGATTCAGGCCTATTTTACGGGACATCCTGACCTGAAGGGTATGTTTGCGGTGGATGCGGGCAGTACCGAGGGAGTCGCCAAGACGATGGCGGCCAATAAACTGCGCGAGAAGGGAGTTCATGCCGGCGGCTTCGATCTGTTGCCCACCACGCTGGACGCCATCAAAAAAGGCGACCTCGATTTCACGATTGACCAGCAGCCTTATCTGCAAGGTTTCTATACCGTCATGGTGCTCTTCATGTACAAGATCTCCGGTGGGTTGACCGGTCCTTCGGACATCAATACCGGCCTGAAGTTTGTCACCAAAACCAGCGTCGATCCGTACCTGGGTAGCCAGAGCCGTTATGAGGGCAGCTCGGCCGAAGAGAAGGTGATTACCCGATCAGGCCCGATCTAAAAAGCAGCAGGCTCATGGCCAAAGAAAAAGCGGATGCCGCCCCGCCGCAGTTGCAGGACTCGCCCCAACGGGTTGAGCAGTGGGGCGTCCTGCGGCGAATCGGCCGATCCCTGCTCCATTCCCGAGAAGCCAGTATTGCCATGGCGGGTATCGTGCTGGTCGTCTATTTTCAGAGCACCGCGGCGGTATTCCTTTCACCAAGCAATATTGCTAACCTCGCGGAGTACGCAGCCACCACCGCAATAATTGCCGCCGGCCAGGTGATGGTCCTGGTTTGCGGAGAAGTAGATCTCTCGGTTGGTCAGGTCTACGCGTTGGCGCCTTTTGTAATGTACTACGCCAACCAGGCAGGTATCCCCTATCTGCCGGCGATTCTCCTTGGTTTGATTGCTGGCGGCCTGGTTGGCCTGTTCAATGGGCTCATCACCGTCGTACTGCGGATACCGTCCTTTATCACCACTCTTGGTACGCTCTTTATTATTAACGGCCTAACTTTGACTATTTCCGGAGGCTATCCGGTACAGCCCAAGGCGGGAGCGCTCATTACCAATATTTTTGGCGGGAATCCGGTTTCCCAAATCCTTTGGGCGATCGGCATCACTCTGATTTTTCAATTCATGCTGGTCAAAACAAGATGGGGGCTGCACACGATTGCTACCGGTGGCAATCTGATTGGTGCAGCCGAAGTGGGCATCAAGACTAACCGAATCAAGATCGGAAACTTCATCATGTGCAGCATCATGGGCGGTATTGCCGGTATTTTGGATGCTTTCCGGATCAGTTCAATCGATCCGCTGGCGGGTGGTACCGATATCATGTTCATGGCTATTGCTTCCTCCGTTATCGGGGGGACGCTCCTTAACGGTGGCTCGGGGACGATCATCGGCGCGTTTCTCGGCGCCGCCGTGCTCGGCATCCTTAAGGACGGCTTCACCCTTTCCGGGGTCAGCGCCTACACTTTCGACATGATTCTCGGCATCGCTATTCTAATCACCATGCTGATCAATGTGCACCTTAGCCGTCTACGTGCAGCGGGAGGCGGGCAATGACCGAAGAGATTTTACGCACCGAACACATATCGAAGTCCTTTGGTCGAGTTCGCGCGCTAAGGGACGCGTCGATTCGTCTGACGAAAGGAGAAGTGCTCGGGCTGCTGGGCGACAATGGCGCCGGTAAGTCAACCTTGATGAAGATTATTACCGGATTCCACAAACCCAGTAGCGGCAAACTCTATTTCGAAGGTAAAGAGATCGAGCTCAAATCGGTCAGCCACGCGCGGTCGCTGGGAATCGAACCAGTGTACCAAGATCTGGCGCTGATCAATGAGCTGAACGTCTATCGCAATATGTTTCTGCAACGGGAGCTTATGTATGGAGGATTCCTTCACATCCTCAACGATCGCACCATGCGAGAACGGGCAAAGCAGCAACTCAAACAAATGGGAGTCAACATCCCTTCGGTCGATGTAGAAATCTCGAAACTCTCGGGCGGTCAACGCCAGGCCGTCGCGGTTGCCCGTTCGGTCTACGCCAACGCCAAGGTGTTGCTGCTCGATGAGCCGACCGCCGCGATGGGCGTGAGGGAGAGCGCCATGATCTTAGATCTGATCCGTCGGCTAAAGGAGAAGGGCGAGGTCTCGATTATCATTGTGGCGCACAACTACGCGCATATCTTCGATGTCTGTGACCGGGTCAATCTCATGCAAAAGGGCGAGATCACTTTCGATCGTTCAACCAAAGAGACATCCGTTGAGGAGCTAATGAACCTCGTATTACACGAGCTTCGCAGCGCGCGGGAAAGCATTGGGCGATCCTAATACGAAGAAATGCGGATTGCGGAATGAAGAAGTCGGCGGTTCGGGACGAACCAGCCCTACCAGTCAACAAACCATATCGCGGCAGGCGGTCGGCAACATGCCGCTGACCTTTCTGGCGGCGCCGCGGACGACTTCTGCCAGTGCAGGATGGATATAAATGAGGTCGATCAACGATTGGATGTCGTTGCGCCATTTCATCACGGGAAGCACAGTATGGAGTAGAACGGAGGCCTGGTGGCCGACAATATGACAACCCAGAATCCGCCGGTCAGGCCCGATCAAGAGCTTGCAGAGCCCATATTCTTCCTTAATTGCCCGACCCTTAGTCGTATTGGAATATGGGACGGCAGCCGCAAAGTAGCTGCTCCCTTCCGCTTTGAGTTCATCCTCCGTTTTCCCCACTCCGGCAGTCTCTGGTGAGGTAAATACCGCGTGCGGCATCGGTCCGTAGTCGATCGGGTCCTGGCAGCCGCCGCTAATCTGTTTTGCCAAATATTCGCTCTCGAAGTTAGCTGCGTGCGTATACATAAACCGACCACCGATATCCCCCATGACCCAGATGTTAGGAACCGAAGCGCGTAACCGATTATCGGTCTCGATGAAACCCTTAGCGTTTCGCCGCAAGTCAGTCTTCTCCAAACCGATCTGATCGGTATTGGGAATTCGACCGATGCAGAATAGCAAAGCATCACTGATTCGCTCAGATGACTTGCCGTCTCTGCCTGCTAACTCGATGTGGAACTTTGAACCGTTGTACTTCGCTGCGCTTACCTCCGTTTCGAATCGGACCGGGACTTGAGTGGTGTAACCTCGCTGAAAGAGCGCCTGGATTTCCTCGTCTTCGCGCTCCAACAACTTAGTCCCGCAAACCACTTGCAAGGTTTCCGTACCGACGCCCGAAAAGAAATGGCCCAGCTCGCAAGCGATATAGCCGCCGCCGACAATCGTGATTGATCGCGGCATCTGTTTCAGAGTAAAGACATCGTCGCTCGTCCAATACGGTCCTTCAAAGTCGGGGCGTTTTGGACGGCTACCGGTCGCGAGCACAAGCTTATCGGCCGAAATTTCGTTGCCATTAACGGACAAAGAGTAGTTACTGGTCAACATTCCGGTACCGCGAAACAGAGTCACGTTTTCGCCAAGCGCGTCCTGCAGGATGGAATCGTACTTTCGGGTAAACTCGAATGTTTCGGTCAGAATTTTGTCCGGTTCTCGTATGTTTATCGTTGTCTCGAATCCGAATTTGCGCGCTTCGCGGACAGACCGAGCGGCATCGGCGTAACCAATCAATAACTTTGAAGGAATACATCCGCGGTGTGGGCAGGTTCCTCCGAGAGGTCCTCGCTCGACGAGCGCGACTTTCATTCCTGCTTTGCCACACTCGATGGCCGTCGAAATTGCGTTTCCGCCGCCGAAAACAATCAAATCAAAGCGTGTTTTGCTCATCTCGATCGAACCATAGGGCGAGGAATAGCCGCTAAGCAATAGCCAACGCTGCGCGAATAGCCAATAGCCGATGGTCGGGACATCGGTAACACTCGTGAGAAGATTGAGCGTTTCTAAACTCTAGATTCTGGATTCTCACTTCTGCATTCGGCTCCCACCCTCATTTTGCTCTTTTCCAGGCACGTGAGCAGTCCCACCGCTTGTAGCAACTGAACCGGTCAGTGTGAGTTCGTCCCCCACAAGAGTGAAAGATCGCTTCTGATTGGTTCCGGCCGGTTTGTTAAACCCCTCGAGAGAATGACGACGTTGCCTTAATTGCTTGCGAGGAAAGTTGCGTTTAGACTGGGCGGGCTCGACCCGGAACCGGTGACGAGGAAATACCACTTGAATTCTTTGATGACGGAAGGAAAACGCGGCAAAGTACCTGTTGCGGTGCTGGTAACCTTTTATCGGGTTCGCGGCTGCGGGCGATGACAGCGTTTCCGGCATTATTCCTGAATGACAGAGGCTACCAACAACAACTATAGGTTTAAGCTCGCCAACAAGTTTTTAGCATTCGGCTATTTCATTTACGCGGCAGCGATCATTCTATTCCTTATTGCCTGGCTGGCTTCGCTCGCGTTCCATCTCACTCGGACGCATGCCGACCTATCTTCTACCTCTCTCGTTCCGATGGTAGCGCTTCTAGTCACCGGCATTTTGTTCGCTAGCTTGAATATTGCGGTAGGTAGACGACTCCTGACGAACAATCGAACGCGATTCACTTGGATTTTAGTGATAGTTTCGCTCCTGGAAATTCCGATCGGAACCGGTCTCGCGTTTCTAACCCTGCTCTGGCTGTTTTCGGTTCGCGGAACCAAATAGCGTACGATTTTTGCTTTGCGTTCTTTTGCCGCTATTTGCTTCGTCACCGCTTCACTCTACAATTCGGCGAACGATTTCTCTTTCGGCGGTTCGCGCAAGCAAATCGAACCCGATCCGAATATTACTGTCTTTGTTTTCTACCAGACGGGTGAGTCCTTCCCTTCTACCTTCCGCGGTAATTTCGACGTCCCATGTTTCGAAGGTAAAGAGGTCAGGACGCACCATGGCGAGCGCTGCTAAAGGATCATGAGGATGATTTTCAGTAATTTGCCACAGCTCCCACCACCTCAAGATTTGGTCCTCCAGCAAAGGACCGAGTCCACCTCCGATCTGCGCGATTTTTTGCACGTCTTTTCTGTTCAGCCGTACTCTTAACGTTACGTCGAGGCCAATCGCAGTGATCGGAATACCGGATGCAAAAACGATCTTTGCGGCTTCCGGATCGCATCTAATGTTATGCTCGTATCGATCCATCCAGAATGCTCCCCCCATCAAGTACAGATGCTTAATCCGAGAGAGCGCTTCCGGGCTCTTTGAAATCGCAGAGGCAATGTTGGTCAGCGGTCCGGTTGCGAGGATCTCAAGGCCGTTTCCGTAATGCTCGCTACTTTCGATCAAGTACTGGACGGCGCGGATGGATTCCGAGATTTTGACCTTCTCAAGACCGGGCACACCGTATCCTTCCTGACCGGCCCAAAAGATCTGGCGGCCTGTCAAGGTCTGCGACTCACCCGGCACCACCACTATTTCTTTGCGCCGCAAAAGATCGCAAGTGATCTGCGCAATTCGGGCGCGCAACAACGTGTTACCGTAGACTGTCGTCACGCCGATCAACTGAAGTTCGGGAGCCTTTGCCAGGAGAATGAGCGCGAGGATATCGTCTACGTCGGTGCCAATATCTGTATCGAAAATGACGGGGCGCATCAGGGGAATAAGAAATGACAGATGACAGATGACAAATGACAAATTGGGAGGGAGTCTGGAGACGGGAGCACCGAAATCTGGCAGGACTACTTCGGTTTGCCGAAAACGAACCAAACCCTCCTGGCTCTTGACTCCTGACCCTAAATTTCGCGCTCGATCCGGTCGCCGACGCCCAGTCTGTTCCTGGGCCATCGGCTCTCTACGCCAAAGTTTTTGCTCCTCCTTCCGGTCGGAATAGGATAGAGATCTCAATCATGAAAAAGGCCTTGGTGGCGGGAGCGCTTGGCGTGACCGGCCGAGCTTTGGTTAATCACCTGGTATCACTTGGCGATTGGGAGGTGATTGGGCTGTCGCGGCGCAAGCCTGAACTCCAAACGGCCGCTCAATATGTATCGGTCGATCTTTTGAGACGATCAGAAGTTGAAGCGCGCTTAAGCGAGATTGGAGACGTGACGCATGTTTTTTACGCAGCGTTACAGCCGGCCGCCGATTTTTTTGCCGAGATTGCTCCTAACCTGGCCATGCTCGCTCATACAGTTGAAACTGTGGAACGGTTTTCCAAGAGCTTTCGCAAGATAGTCCTGCTGGAAGGCGCAAAGTTCTACGGTGCTCACCTCGGTCCGTACAAGACACCGGCCAGGGAGACGGATCGGCGGCACATGCCGCCGAACTTCTACTACAACCAAGAAGATTATTTGCAGGAACGTTCGAAAGGAAAAGCTTGGTCCTGGTCAGCCTTGAGACCGTCGAGCATCTGTGGTTTTGCGGTGGGGAATCCGATGAATATGGCCACCGTCATCGCGGTGTATGCGACCCTCTGTAAGGAAATGGGGTTGCCTCTCCGATTTCCGGGATCGACCACTGCCTACCGCGCGGTGATGGAGATGACCGATGCCGAGCTTCTGGCCAAAGCCGTTATTTGGGCAGGAGAAAGTGACCGATGTAATGGGCAGGGGTTTAACATCACAAACGGTGACTTCAATCGTTGGGAAAATATTTGGCCACAGCTGGCCGAGTTTTTCAAAATGGAGTACGCACCACCGCAGCGACTCCCGCTCGCTCAATTTATGTCGGACAAAGAATCTGTCTGGAAGGCGACGGTTAAGAAGCACCGTCTTCTCGACTACTCGTTCCATGACGCCGCAGCCTGGCCATTTGGAGAAGCGATTTTCAATCTCGAATATGATATCATGTCGGATACCACCAAATCTCGACGATTCGGCTTTCACGAATGGGTCGATACCGAAGAAATGCTGTTTCGGCTGTTTACTCAGTTCCAAAAGATGCGTTTCATTCCCGCATGATTCCGAAAGGGAACGCCGTGAGAGGTGATCGGTGATCGGTGATCGGTGATCGGTGATCGGTGATCGGTGATCAGTGATCAGTGATCGGTGATTAGCAACACCGATGTCCTGAGCACACTTTGGCTATCGGCTATCGGCTATTCGCGCAGCGTTGGCTATTCGCGCAGCGTTGGCTATTTGCCTTTTGCCGGCCCCGACATTTACTTCTTACTATGCTCTCTTGTGTCATTCACGCTGCGCACGATCTCCGGGTCGAGGAACGGAAAACGCCTCAACCAAAAACCGGCGAAGTGCTCGTCCGGTTGGGTGCGGGTGGAATTTGCGGTTCTGATTTACATTATTATCACGATGGCGGTGTTGCCGATTTCCGCTTACGCGAACCACTGATCCTCGGTCACGAAGTCGCCGGCGAAATCGTGGCGATCGGACCAGACGTCACTACCCTAAAGGCGGGTGATCGTGTCGCAGTCAATCCCTCCCGTTATTGCGGCGTCTGCTACCAGTGTCGCCGCGGCCGTGCGAATCTTTGTTCTGAAGTGCGGTTCTTCGGCAGCGCTTCACGATTTCCTCATGTGCAGGGGGGGTTCGCGGAGTTTTTCTGTGCTGCGGAAACCCAATGTATCCGGTTAACCACCGATATCTCTTTTCCGGTGATTGCTTGTGCCGAACCGTTGTCGGTGACTTTGCACGCGGCCAATCAAGCCGGCAAATTGACGGGAAAACGCGTGCTCATTACCGGCTCCGGTCCGATCGGTCTGCTTTTGGCAGTGGTTGCTCGGCACGCCGGAGCACGCGAAATTGCGATCACCGATCGAATTCAGGCACCGCTGGAAGTCGCATTGCGCATAGGCGCCGACCGGGCCATCAACGTCGCAGAAACGCCCGGCGCCTTAGGAGAAATCAGTAGGGAGATCGGCGGATTCGATGTTGCTCTCGAGGCTTCTGGTGCTCCTCCTGCCCTGGTGGACTGCGTGGAGTCGGTCAAACCGGGAAGCCGAATTGTTCAAGTGGGAATGCTCTCTAATGCTTCCGTTCCGCTCGGCCGATTGATCGCGCGTGAACTCGAGCTGGTCGGCACATTCCGATTCTACGAAGAGTTTGCGGAAGCGGTCGAGCTTTTGGAACGAGGCCGAATAAAGGTGGATACACTGATCACGGAACAAGTACCTTTAGCCCGAGCAAAGGAAGGATTTGAGTTGGCCTCAGATCGGCAGCGCTCGATCAAAGTGAGCTTGGTTGGATAGGAGCAGGGAACGCCGTCAGCGATGAGAACGCCGGGAACGCGACCAGGTAGTGATTGGTGATAGCTAGCCGCGACCGTCCCCCGATACGTCTACGGTTTTTGTGCGATCTGAAAATTGACACGGAGCTGCGCGCCCTATGCGACCAGAAACCGCAGTCGCCATTTGTGTCATCCACTTGGTCTAGTCAAGCTCACGTGAACTGTTCGTCTGCCTGCTAGCCCAAAATTTGGGACGCTGCTCTCAGAGGGATGAAAATATTCTCTTACGACACCGCACCCGACGTGATGGCAAACGATGGCGACTGCGGCGATGACGGCGCTCCCTAGGTTGCCCGCGCTAAAAGAAAAGGAAATGATGCTTCTTTTTGTCTTCGCCTGGCTGGTTTCCGGTTGCCTGTTTCGGTTTGCTTTTGAACAGGTTGAAGAAACTCCGGAGCGGGTTGTGTGCGTTCCGGCTGTCAGAATCAGGGCGGATATCGGGTTCAGCCTGTCGCGCTTGCGTCAGTTTTTTCGTATTTTGCGTGGTATTGGTTGGTTCAGAATTATCGGGCCCGACATCGTCAGTCGAAGCAATCTCCGCTTCGCCGTTCTTGGGAAAGCTGACGGAGTTCACCAGTTTGTAGTTTCCGATCGCCGGATCTAATCGTTTGAGGCTGGGATCGTATCCATTATCCAGAGCGAGGACCTGCTTGACAATCTCAGCCGCCATCGGGGCGGCCACGCCACCGCCGGACTTGCCGCCTTCGATCATGACGGCCAACGCAATCTTGGGATGATCATAGGGAGCAAAGGCCAAAAACCAAGTATGATTGTCCTTCTTTCCGCTACGCCAAAATTGAGCGGTCCCGGTTTTTCCGGCAACCTGAACACCAGGAACCGCGCCTTGCTTACCGGTCCCGTCATCAGCGTTGACTACCTCCCACATTCCTTTTCGAACGAGCTCAATCTGGTCTTTTGCAAGCTTGTTGTCTTTAGTGAGATCACCTCGGATTTTGGTCGGCCGGCGTGTGATCGTGCCGTCCGATTGTTGGATTTGATGAATCAAGGTGGGCTGGTAATTAATTCCGCCGTTTGCGACCGTGGCAGCAACCATCGCCATCTGCAAAGGGCTGGCCAGTACGTAACCTTGACCAATGGATGCATTGGCGGTCTGACCTTGCGACCAACGCTCACTCTTCGTTGTTTGCAACCATTCCGGCGACGGCAGCAGACCTGGATCCTCGTCGGTCAGCTCAATCCCGCTGGGCTGACCCAGCCCGAGGGTTTGACCGACACGATCGATCGCATCAATTCCCGCTGCGTTCCCGAATTGATAGAAATAGGCGTCACAGGAATGTCTGATCGCCTCGACCAGATCTTGGTTCCCATGCACGCCCCAGCAATGCATGTAGGTGTTTCCATACGACACGCCACCCGAACAGGTAAATCTGGCCTTGGCGAGGTTTCTGGTCAGTCCGGCGAGAGCAGTAATGATTTTGTAAGTGGAACCGGGCGCATACGCGCCGGTCGCCCGATTAGTAAGCGGATCGGCTTCCCCATTTTTGATCGACTGCCAATCGCGGGCGGAAATCGAAGGAATGAACTTGTTCGGATCAAACGAGGGGACCGAGGCCATCGCGAGTACTTCGCCGTTATTTGGATCCACGACCACACAGGCCGCCCGGCCAACAAATCGGAGTGTCTTTTCGACGATATATTGTATCCTCGCGTCGATCGAGAGGTACACGTTGGCGCCAGGGGTCGGTTGAACGATTTCCTTCACCCCCTCGAGTTGCCCTTTCGCATTTTTTGTTAAGATGCGTTTCCCGGGTTTTCCTCGCAGGAAATCGTCCATCGTGTATTCGATATTCGTCCTTCCCTGCACATCCGGCTGATAAAAATCGAAATCCTTAATGTCTGGCAAAAGACCGATGTCTTTCGTGGCACCAACATAGCCAAGGATTTGCGCGCCGAGTGCACCATAAGTATACTGGCGAACCGGCGTAACGTTCATCTGAACGCCGGGCAGGCCGAGATCTTTCTCGGCAAACCTGGAGAAGGTTGCAAAATCGAGATCCTGACGATACGCGAACGGAACAAGATAGTCGTTTTGGAAGTGTGAGCGAAGTTTCTCCGCGCTGAATGAACCAGAGAGCTTAAAAGCGCGCAATTTCGGAATGATGGTGCGATCGACGATCTCAACAATATCAGGTTGGTTGCGATCGTGCAGCATGCCATGGCTGTCCCTGGTCCGGGATTCAGTCATCGGGATTTGGCCATATTTTTGTTTGTAGCCGTTCACGATGTCCGGGAGATAAAAATCGACTTCGTAGCTCGGACGGTTAGTGACCAGCGGAATCCCATTTCGATCCCGAATCTCACCACGCACGCTTGGCATTCGCACCGTGACCTCAGAGCTGCCTCGAATTCTGTGACGATAGTAATCGGCCAATACCACCTGAACATACCAGAGGCGTACGCCGATCAAACCCATGCTGAGAAGTATCACTCCCGCGATAAAGAGGATGCGGAAGTCCAGGCCGGCCGACTTCTCCGCTCGGGCCGCGGCGCTGGACTCTGTACTTTCCCTCTTGGGTGGGTCGACTTTGCTCTCTGCGCTTATCTTTCAAAATTAGTCCGCCGTGTCGCGTCGCGCAACGGTCCGGACGAGTCAATCGGGGAAAGCCAATAGCTGATGAGGCACATCGCCTGATGCTCCAACCTCAGAAACACGGTGGCTCCAGTGATTATCGGACTATCTTGACCGACGATTGCCGGGGTGTGCCGTCGGGAGGCGTCTCGGTCGTAAATGCCAGATCCCCTGAGAAAGTTCTAAGTAGCGATGAATCCGTTTCCTACGGGCTGGCCACGTAGTTTTGCAAAAGAACAGTTTGCTTTGGGGAAATCAGCCGGTGTGCGTTCTCGCCGAGTGGCGTGCACCGGCTTCAGGCCCATCTCAGTAGATCGCCGATAGCAAATAGCCGATTACGAAATTTGAATTCGACCGGGTCCTTTCCTTTTTTTGGAAGACTCTCGAGGTAACGAGCCGCGAACTCGAGATGTGAGCGAAACAATTCCTGACCCTGAAGAGTATCAACCGGAAGAGGAAGAAGACGAGACAACCGGCGCAACCAGGGATCCACTTGCCGATCCCCCTGGCAGTCGCGGGCACAAAGCCAAAAATCCCTATGAGGGGGTTGAGGCGAACGATTATCCCGGACCCACTCTGGCCGAGCAATTGGAAGACAATACGCCGGCCAACGATGAACAGCTGGAGGGAGGAGAGGAGATCCTATAGGTTGCGATATGCAACAATGGCGGACCTCACGATTTATTATTTATTATGACTAGAGCTCCCTTTATCGTGGTAGCCGATCGAGGAATCGTGAAGGCATATGAAGTGAAGAACACCCCGACTCATGGCGCGATACCGCGCTTGGTCCTAGAGACGAACTTGAAAGAAGCTCATGAGCGTTATCGAGATAAAGTGACTGATCAAGCAGGCAGCTTTCCTGCTTTCGGATCGGGCGGGAACGCCAACGCAATCGCTGAACGGCAAGGAATCGGAGCCGAGGAGGATGCCAGGCTATTCAAGTCGATTGCAGGACAGATCGAAGAGATCATTCGCCACTATGAGCCGTTGCATTGGTCGTTTGCCGCTCCCGCAGAGATCAATCCTGCTATCCTGGACCGGATCCCCGCGGACCTGCGAAAGACCCTTGAACACAATGTCAAACGCGATCTTGTGAAAATCCCTGCCAACTCGTTGCTTCAACACTTCGAATCATGACTCCGTGATAGGCGGCCATTCGACGATCGGTCTGTTCGCGCCTCCAAGATCCGTCTTCACGTGGCCGGCGAACACTTAAACTATGGCTGACAAAAGCACTTCCTGAGCGAGGACACGCCGTAGCTTGCGATGAAGGCCCGCCGAGCCACAGTTCGCCCTGCGGGTCCGGAGGCCGGACCGGTTCTGGAGTATTGGGTGGCACGGGTTCTGGAGGTCTAGGCGGCCCTGGCGATGGCTCGGTCGGCTGAGGAGGCGGCATCGGTTCTCCGGGAACGGGGCGGATTGGTACTTCGGGCGGTATTTCCGGCGATTTCGATGTCATATCTGGGTGATCGCACGAGGCTGGGAAAGCGGTTGCGACGCTTTTCATCCATCATTTCCGCCGCGCGGCTCGCTTTTTCTTCGCCGCTTTTGCTCCTTCCTTGCCCAGTGCAGTACGTGTCGCCTTGGGTAAATGCGCAACCGTTCTTTTCTTTTTCGCTACCGCGGCGGCTTTCTTGATGTTCTTTCTAGCGGCGGCGCTTTGAGCGGCGGTCATATGAGAAGTTCGGATGCGCGACAGCTACTGCGCTTTTCTAGTTGCCCAAAGATTTGCGAGCCATCCCACGATTCTTCTCCGATCAGTGAAAGAAGGTGGGCAAATAAATATGCAACCCAAAACAACCATCGATGTATTGATCATCGGCGCCGGGGCAGCGGGTCTGGCCGCTTGGCGCGAACTTCATTCCACTGGATTCAACGCAACCGTTTTGGAAGCCCGCAACCGCATTGGCGGACGAATCCTCACCGACCACTCGACGCCTTCGCCGGTCGAACTCGGAGCCGAGTTTGTCCACGGAAAGCCAAAGGCGATCTGGTCCATTCTGGAGAAGGCACGCCTCGAAGCGGTGGAAAGTTCTGATGCGTTACTGGTCTCAGGCAAAGGGGAGCTTCGTCCTTACCCCGCCATTTGGAAAATCGTCGAAAAGGTGAACAAGCAGATCGACCCCATTCAGGAGATCTCCTACGACCGGTTCCTCGCCACGGCCGACGCGTCGCCGTTCGAAAAACTCGTAGCGAAATCGTATGTGGAGGGTTTCAATGCTGCCCGAGCCGAACTGATCAGCGTGTCGGCGCTCGCAACCGCTGATCGGGCCGCGGCTGAGGTTGAGGGGACAAGACAATTTCGTCTCGCCGCCGGTTATGGATCGCTTATTGACTGGTTGGCTGCCGGGCTTCCCTCTGAATCGTTGTGTTTGCAAACGGCGGTACGAGAAATTCGCTGGCAACGAGAACATGTTGAAGTAGTGGCCGACTGTGCGCACCGCGAAGTTACCTTCTTGGCACCTCGCCTGGTGGTTACTGTGCCTCTGGGTGTCCTCCAGTTATCGCCGGGCACGCACGGCGCCATCCAATTTGTTCCGCCACTGCCGCAAAAGGAGGCGGCGCTCCAACACTTGCAGGTAGGTCACGTGATAAAGCTCATGATTCGCTTTAGAGAGCGATTCTGGAAGATCCACGGACAATTCGGGTTCGTCATTTCATTCGATGGGGGTATACCAACTTGGTGGACACAGGAACCTCTGACCTCGAATGTCTTAACCGGCTGGGCGGGCGGATCGGCGGCTGAAGCATTGCTCAATCTCTCGCGAGACGAACTGCTCGACTGCGCCATTCGGTCTTTGGGTCGGATCTTTGGTAAGGCTGAACGCTGGCTACGGGAACAAGTCGACGGAATTTACTATCACGATTGGAGCAAGGATCCATTTTCTCGCGGTGCCTACAGCTATCCCAGGGTCGGCGGATTGAAAGCCGCTCAAACCCTGGCCGAGCCGGTAAACGACACTATCTTTTTTGCCGGCGAAGCTACCGATTTTCAAGGTGCTAACGGCACCGTGCATGCAGCGCTCGACAGTGGAATATCCGCCGCGCGAAAGATCGCCGGAGCGTCGCGCCCTGGGTAAAGGCATTTCGCTACCGGCATCAATTATCCTTCCGCGCTGCCGGGCGAAAACGATGAGTCAGCAAACCCTTTACCTCGTCAGCCGCGAACCAAATCGGTATGAGATTTACATCCTTAAAATTGAATTCCCTTCGTGACCTGTTGCTAGAAGAACTCCGTGACCTGTACAATGCGGAACAGCAGCTCATCGAGGCGCTCCCAAAGATGGCTGATGCGGCAAAGACATCGGCTTTGAAGTCCGCATTCAAACATCACCTGGAAGAAACGAAGCAACACGCATCTCGCCTGGAGCACGTGTTTGCCGGTATTCGGGAGAAGCCCGCTGGCGAAACGTGTGAGGCCATGAAAGGGCTGATCAAAGAAGGCGAACTGATCATTAAAGCGGAAGGCGATGCCGATGTGCGCGACGCCGGATTAATCGGTGCCGCCCAGAGAGTCGAACATTATGAAATGGCCGGCTATGGCACCGCTCGGACCTTGGCTCGTCGGCTCGGTGAAAACGAGATCGCCAGCGTATTGCAGCAAACCCTCAATGAGGAAGGTGAAGCCGATAAGAAGCTTACCTCGATCGCCGAAAGCCAGGTCAACGTGGGTGCTGCTCGCTCGTAGCGGCTAAATAGTAGACCCAGAAGGCGGTTTCGCTCGCCGCGATGTTTTACGTCGCGATTTTCACTACGTAACCTGTGAGCTCCGGTAAGATCTATATCGGAACCAGCGGCTGGATTTATAAAGGCTGGGCAAATTCTTTCTACCCGGAGGGTTGCCCAGCCAAACGTCATCTCGAATTTTATGTAACCCAATTTCCCACCGTTGAAATCAACGCCAGCTTTTATCGTTTACCCGAAGAAGCAGCGTTTATCGCGTGGCGAAAATCAGCGCCAAAAGGGTTCCTTTATGCCGTCAAGGGGAGTCGGGCAGTTACCCATTTCAAGCGTTTGAAACCGGGCGCAAAGTCACTCCCAATTCTGCTTGATCGCTGCCGGCTTTTAGCGCCGCGATTAGGGCCAATATTGTGGCAATTGCCACCTAATTTCACGAAGAATACGGAACGGCTGACTGAATTTGCGAAATCCTTACCTCGCCGCTATGCACACGCAATAGAATTTCGTCACCCATCTTGGCTCGACCACGAGGTTGAAGACGTCCTGAAACGTCATCGGATTGCCAACGTATCAGTTAGTTCTCAAGCCATACCGATGCACCTCGTGCCGACCGCTAATTTTGTTTATGTGCGTTTTCATGGCTTAAAGGGTGGATCGGCACACGACTATACCGATAGCGAGCTTGAACCGTGGGCAGAACATTTGCGGCGATGCGCCCGTCAGGGATTGAAAGGATTTGCCTATTTCAACAACGACGTTAACACGCGGGCGCCGCTGAATGCACGGAGATTGACAGAGATGGTCGGCAAGTACGCGGCTAAGCCAGGAGCCAATAGCCAATAGCCGATAGCCAAATTGTCATAGCGTTCCACTTCCTTCGGGCGCTATATTCGCGCAGGCGCAAAAGAGCTTCTCTTAGGCAGGCTTGAAAAAACTAATCAAGCAGTGGAAAAGCAGAAACGGAAAAAATGCGATTCATTCTACTGCGATTTGGGTGATGGTATCTAAACGTTCGGACCACTGAAATCCGTGAGCTCGCATTCTTCTTGCAGCCACTTGCGGACGTCTGGAGGAATTGCGGCACCGGAGCCGGAAGGTTGATACGATTTTAAAAGACAATCGATCTTTTGAGGATCATCCGAAGTCCAGCCGGTCGGTCCGAACTCAAGGATGGATCCATCTCGGTGTTTCCACTTGAAACGAAAATTCATGAGTCCAGTTGCGGGCAAATTATGTGCGCCCATGCTGCCCATGAAAAGAACTAATGCCCTAGTTGGAGCACCCTGGTATTTCAATCAGGTATAGGTCTGAAGGGAAGCAGCGGACTGAAACGCGACTCTTAAGCGTTTCCAGTCGCAGATACTACGGACGATTTGCTGAGACTCTTTTTGATGAACAAATCGGCCGGCACATCCGCCGCAATTAAATGAGGCGATCAATTACGTCCCAATATGCCACGCCGTATGAAAAGAAGGGTGATGAGTATGGAAGATCCCCGCAAAATTTACAGCCGGCCGCCGTACTCAGATAAGCAACAACCTCCTCCGGGAAGTGAAGAGGAGATGAGTCCCAAGGTCGATCATGGTGAGTCTAGCTATCACGGCACCGGTCGGCTTAAGAGTCGCAGCGCGTTGGTTACCGGAGCAGATAGCGGCATCGGACGCGCGGTTGCCCTTGCCTTTGCACGAGAGGGAGCGGATGTTGCCATTTCTTATCTGTCCGAAGATAGGGATGCCAAGGAGACCGAACGTCTCGTCACCCAAGCCGGTCGCAAAGCCGTTCTCCTGCCCGGCGATATCGGTGAGCGGTTCGTACCCCAGGCTGTGGCACGGAAAGCCGTCGACGCGTTCGGCACCATCGACATCCTTGTGAACAACGCCGCCTTCCAGCGGAGTTACGAAAGATTCGAGGACATCTCTGATGATGAATTCGAGGAAACATATCGCGTGAATGTCTTCGCCATGTTCCGCCTCTGCCAGGCGCTCCTCCCGCAGATGAAAGAAGGCGGATCGATTATAAATACCGGGTCAATCCAGTCGTTCGATCCTAGTGCGAATCTCATCGCCTACGCATCGACTAAAGCGGCCATCGTCAGCTTCACTCGGTCACTGGCCAGCCTTGCGATCAAGCAGGGCGTGCGGGTCAACGCCGTAGCTCCGGGTCCCGTTTGGACCCCACTTATCCCCTCTACCTTGCCCAAAGAGAAGGTCAAACAATTCGGTTCACAGACCGTCTTCGGACGTGCCGCCCAACCGGCTGAGATCGCCCCCATCTTCGTCTTCTTGGCCAGCGATCAAGCTAGCTACGTCACCGGAGAAATTTACGGCGCCACCGGAGGCCAGATGCCCATATGAAAGCTCTAGCGGTTGCGCCGAACAGAATTTCTCGGATGGCGTGATTACAAGAAGCCGGAAGAAGTGGTACAGGTTTGATCGCCGAAAGAACACTATGGGCTTCAACGCGAGATGGAATACGCCGCTACGATCACGTTTCAAAAACCAAAGGCCAAGAAATCCGTATTTGGGCTTTAGTAATTTTCGAGCCCTGAAATGTGATTCTGGCAGCAATATTCGTCTCTGCTAACTGATCCACCCCAGTGCTTCGCAATCGCACTCTTCCAAACGCGAAAACCAGGTGATGATGGCTAATACATCCGGTAAGGTCTCCAGAAATCACGTTCAAGCTGTCGCGAAAGTAAATCGCTAATTGTCGCAAGCCCTGCCTCCCCAAGAATTTAATCGCATTCTGAGGGGATTCTTCACCTAGCGTCTGAGGATCAGTTGCCGACAGAATCCACTCGACCCTAGGGGAAAGGAACCGAAATAACTGTTCGACCTCGTCGCAACCAATAAGAGTGTCGTAAAACAGTTCAGCGATTTCTGCTCTCTCCATTTCGATGCGCCTAGATAAATTTACGGTCAATGGTCGGCGCTCCTCAAAAGCTGCGACATTTCCCTTCAGGTAACATTCTTAGACGGCTCGAGACGCGAAATTCGTCATTGAGGCGTCCCGCGATTAACGGCTATCGCAGCCACTCCTAAAAATTATGAAAGCAGATCTGGCCGATTGCGGCGAGCTGGGGGTCAGATCAAAGAAGGCGAGCCTTCTCGTCCGGGCTCAAGATCACTGAGCAGGACATCAGAGGCCTTCCGCAATGAGATAGAAGATCACCCGTATCGGACGGAAACTGGAGGGCGGAACGTGCAGGCGAAATCACCTCTGAAGACGATAAAATCAGTCGGAAAGTAACGGGGGCGCCCCCTACTACCTTAGAAGACCGATTTTCTGGGAAGTTCATTTTTCAAAAGAAGAAAACGAAACAACCATCAACGGTCCAATATTCGAATCCAAAATGAGGCCAGATGGAAGCAGAGAAGTCCAATGTTCAACAAGCAATGCCGGGCCGACCGGTCGCTAGCTGGGCCTCAATTTTCCTCGATTACTTTGATTCGAAAGCACGCCTATTGGCCGTTGAGTCCAGAGAGGCAACCGGTCATTTCATTGGGCTTCTAGTACTGCTCGGGGTGATGCTCGTTCTAGCTCTCTGCAGTATCCTTATGTATGGGGCGTTTCTTTTGTATTTAGTTGCGCTCCTCTTTCATCTGGCCTGGGGTTGGAGTGCCTTGATCTGCGGCGTGATCCTTACCCTGCTTAGTATACTTACCCTTTTTCTGCTCCGAATCCGGCTCCGTAAACCGGTATTTCAAACGACCTTAAAAGATCTTGAAAAGGACAAGGAATGGCTGACCCAATCGAAGACAAAGGCTCCCTAACAGAACGGTTGGAAGAAGATCGCCAAAAAATGGCGATTCAGGTGAGCGAGCTGAAAAAAGATT
>DATNNZ010000051.1:0-107473 GCA_035601575.1 Chthoniobacterales bacterium | reverse complement strand
GGCCGCTAGCTCAGTCGCATCGGCATGAGAACGTACAAGAATGGGCCAGCGATTTTGATCACCCCCGGACTCATTTCGTCTATCAGATCCAAATAGATCTCATCCTCTGAAAGGTTCCGAAGCGGGGCCATGAGAAATTCCGGATTGAAGGCGATAGAAAAATCTTTGCCTTTATACATGACCGGCAGCGATTCCTTGGCTTCACCAACGTCCGGTGTGTTTGCCACTATATCGATATTTCCCTTTGTGAATATCAGCTTCACCGAATTCGATTTTTCACTGGCGAGCAATGAAACGCGGCGAGCGGCATTCAAGAAAGTCTCTCGTTCGAGTGTCACTCGCTCTTTCGCTTCACTCGGAATGACTTGACGGTAATTTGGATAATTGCCTTCGATCAGCTTGGAAACGAGGAAAGATTCGTTGAGCTCAAATGCGATCTGGTTATCTCCTACGGTGACCTTCATGTCTCCCTCTTCACGTAGAAGTCGCTGCAGTTCGATCACTGCTTTGGTCGGAACAATCAGATCAACTTCCTGACTCTTGGGAAACTCGAGATCGAGATCTACCAAGGCTAGCCGGCGGCCATCCGTGGCCACTAACGTCAACCTATTTTCTTTGAATGAGAAAAGAATTCCGTTCAACACGTAGCGCGTCTCATCGGTCGAGATAGCGTAGGAGGTCTTCTTTAGCCCGTCCTTGAGAGCTTTCTGGGCAATCGTAAACACTCTTGCGTCTTCGAATCGAGTCAGCGGCGGGAACTCTTCTTCCGGAAGCCCAAGGATCTTGAAATAACTGGAGCCACTGCGGATCGCAGCCAAATTCTTCGTGTCCACATCGAAGTATATCTCGGACGCCGGCAACTCTCGGACGATAGAAAACAACCGCCGAGCGGGCAACGTCGTTGCCCCGGTCCGTTCGACTTGCGCTTCTACACTTCCCTGTACTCCCACGTCCAAGTCAGTCGTAGTCAGCCGGATTTTTCCGTCGGCTGCTTGCAGTAACACATTGGACAGAATGGGCAGAGTAGTTCTTGTACTGACCACGTTCTGCACTGTTGATAGACCTTCAAGCAGCTTGTCCTTACTGACACTAAATTTCATGGTGTATGGGATATAAAATCATGTGCCCCTTCCCTCCGCAAGTCGCTGAGAGGAGGGCAAAAGCGAACGTCAAGGAGATTCGAACCAGTCAATCACCTTTCGCTGCTTAAATAAAATCTTTCTTTCGGTCAATGATTGCGTCGTGAGGATGATGTTTTTGTCAGTCGCGTGCTTCGGGCGGTAGACGTCACGGCCCCGTCAAAGTGCCGGTACGACGAAACCCGAGTCCGTTCGGCGGCTGCCGGGTCGCGACCGGCTGTCTGGTTATCCTCAAACGCACGGTGCGGGCGCGCCAAAGCGAAGCGACGACCGCAGATCCCGCGAAGGCAGGATCTCTGTCGCCCTACCGCTATGGGTGGCGACACACAATACTCCCCCCTAACGCTCGAGTTGACTATCAAGGAGAAAGACCAACTGCCGGACCTGATCCTCCTTAGTCATACGCTCCTTAACGGTTTTGCAGGCGTGCAACACAGTACCATGATCGCGGCCACCGAATGCGTCTCCGATTTCGTTTAGCGACGCCTTGGTGTGCCGTCGCGCCAGATACATCGCGACCTGGCGAGGAAACGCGATGTTGGCGGGACGTCGCTTACTGGTCATGTCGGCCAGTCTAACGTCAAAGTGCTCGGCCACTTTCCTTTGGATCTGGTCGATCGTCACTGTTTTCTTCGCTTCCTCCTGAAGAATGTCCCGCAGCAGGTGCTCAACCGCATCTCGAGAAACTTCGCGCCCGCTCAGCGATGCGAATGAGGCCACTCGCATCAACGCTCCTTCCAGCCGGCGAACGTTTGTCCGAACTCGCTGCGCCAAAAACTCAAGAACATCTGGTGCAAGCTGAACGTGCAGGGACTGTGCTTTCTTTCGCAGAATAGCCATCCGGGTTTCGATATCGGGCGGCTGAAGCTCAGCCGTTAACCCCCATTCAAACCGCGAAACCAACCGATGCTCCAGGTTAGAAATCTCACTGGCTGGGCGATCGCTGGACAAAACAATCTGTTTGCGGCCATCGAATAGCGTGTTGAACGTGTGAAAGAACTCCTCTTGTGAACGCTCCTTACCAGCCAAGAAGTGGATATCGTCTATTAACAAGAGATCGGCCTGACGATACCTTTTGCGAAATTTGACGAGGGTGTTGTGCTGAATCGCATCGATGAACTCGTTGGTAAACCGCTCACTCGAGAGATACATCACCTTGAAATTTTTCTTCCGGTCGGTTACGTGCTGGCCGATCGCTTGCATCAGGTGCGTCTTGCCCAAACCGACTCCGCCATAGATGAAAAGGGGATTATAGGTCTTCGCCGGGGATTGAGCTACCGCCAGGCCAGCGGCATGGGCAAATTGATTGTTCGAGCCGACCACAAACGTATCGAAGGTGTTCCGCGGGTTCATCCCATGCACGGCGGCCCCTTCCACCTCCTTTTCTGAGGTCCTGGTCGCCGGCAGCTCTTCCGGTTTCGGTTCCGGGTCGGGAACAAGTGCCTTCGCCTTATCCTGGTCGGCTACCCGAAATTTGATCTCTCGAGGGCCGGCCAGCACGGCCAGTGTCGCAGATTGAACAAGTGGTAGATAATTGCTCTCAATCCAGAGCTGATGGATCGTATTGGGTACCTGGAAGGTGAGCATGCATTCGTCGGTTTGGACCAGTTCGATTTCGGAAAACCACCGCTTGAAAGCATCAGTGCTTACATGAGGCCGGATATTGCCAGCAATCTCTTCCCAAATCCCTCGGAAGCTTTGTTCCATAGTTACATTATCCACAGTTCGCATGCAGTCGGTGATGTTCTATTCGCACTGTCGCCCACATCCCCTGTCCCGAAACCGATTCGACTTCCAGGTAACCACTAGATGAGAAAAGAAGAAGGGAACGCGATCGAACCAGCAGCAAGTGAAGGGGTTACAATCGTTGAGCACATCTACATCTAATTTGCACTCGGTTCATCGTGATGAGCCCGTCACAAGTATGCCAAATGGCACTTCCACGGAACCAAAAACTGCCCAACATAGTTTGTTCACAAGTTATTCACACCGACCCGCCTTTTTTCCGTCGAGCGTCGTGGAGAATAAAGAAGACTCGGCCTGAGCGGCAAGCAAAAACTCGATACTATCGATTAATAAATTCTCCTATCGCCTTCACTCTTTACTTGACTGCCGCGGAACTTACATCTCCGCCATCCCGAGCCGGGCCTTCGGCCGCTCGCAAGCGTCCTTCGCTCTGCAGAATTTGCCTCCGCGGAGTCTTAAAACTGATACTCACAATGAAACAGACGACGCACCCTATAAAAACCCACCAGGGCCCAGCGATCGCCGGCCAACTCGGTGGAAGCCAGCCGCCGAGGTTCCAATCGACCCAGCGCAGCTGGCCCTGACTAAATAAACTAACTATATCGAACCCAGGTAACTTAACCCGGGCAACCACCAAAACTGCGACGATAGCTAACAGCATGGCAAAGATGTTGCTTTGGTCGCTACCCCGGCTCTTGGTTAACATGCCGACTAGAAACACACCAAGCAATGCCCCGTAAGTATATCCCGCAATTTGAAATACAATCGCGATAATCGTCAGCTTCGGATCAATCAACACCGCCACCGCCGTCGCCATCGCAACGATAATAATCAATCCGGCGAACACCACGGTCGAGGCCCTAGCTGCCCAAATCGCCGTTCCTTGCGAGTTGCGATGCGGGAAATACGGAAGAAAGAAATCTTTCGTAAAGCTCGTGGCCAGAGCATTTAACGCCGCGGACGTCGATCCCATCATCGTGGCAAAAACCCCTGCCACGATCAACCCACGCAAGCCCACCGGCATCTGGGTGATGATGTAATACGCGAAGATCTCGTTGTCGGCCGCCGGCAGATTGGAATCAGGTCGGATTTTATAGAAGACCCACAAAAGGATCCCTACTAACAAGAAACTTGTCGCAATCGGCAGATCGGCCAGTCCGCTCGTGATGAGAGACAGCCGCGACTTCCTGAAGTCAGTGGCAGTTAACATCCTCTGCACCATGTCCTGATCGGTACCGTGAGTTGACATGGTAATGAATGTTGAAGCGATCAAAGCGGAGGCAATGGTGTAAGGTTCTTGCAGTAAGCTTTTGACCGCACTCCAAAAGCCATCTCCCGCATCGAAACCGACTTGAAAGAAAGGAGGTATACCGCCCAGCTCCTGACTAACCGTCGCGAATCTTCCTGGAATATGACTAACAATTAACCAGACCGCGAGAGCAACTGAACTAACCATCAAACATGCCTGGATCATGTCAGTCCAGACCACTGCCTTAATACCGCCCACTGCCGTATATATTGTAGTTAGTACAGTGACAAACAAAATCCCCCAAAAGTAAACCCAGAGATCGATGGGCGAGTTGGGAAACAGGAACTGCCAAATGACTTTGATAATAACCCCGCCCAAATAAATACGCGCGCCGATCATAAGCACTCGCGTGAACAGAAACAGTGCACTGGCCAAATTTTTTGTCAGTGGCCCGAATCGTATGTCCAGAAACTCATAAATGCTTTGGACTCCGTACCGGTAATACGGGCGTATGAAGGTGAATGCGACGATGACGCGGGCCAGAACTGTCCCGATCGCCATCTGGCCGTAGACGAAGCTGCGAGTTTTGAAGCCTTCGGTTGGCGCACCTAAAAAGGTCGCGGCGCTGGTTTCCGCCGCGATGATCGATGCGAGCACCGCCCACCATGGGATCGAGCGGCCGCCAAGAGCGAATTCGCTCAGGGTTCGGTTGCGCCGTCCTGCCCAAAGACCAATTCCAACAATTCCGAAAAAATAGAGGCAAAGAACGACCAAATCGATCAACAGCGCGCCAAGATCGTGAGGGGAATTCGGCATGCAGGATGACCGGTTACGTAGAATGGAATGACGTCAAAATGCTTTTCGGCAAAGCCTCGGGAGTGAGATTTTTAACCAGAATCCTGGAATTTCGCCCGCTTGCTTCATATTTGGCTCTCCGGTCGGGCGGAAGAATATGGGCATCGGCCTCCATGAAGCCCCCCTTCTGTTGCAGATAAACAAAGGCCTGGGTTGATAGAGCGAAAAGACGATTGAAACCGCGCTGTTTGGCCAGGGTTTCGACAAATGACATGAGTTTTCGTCCTAAGCCCTGGTTTTCGGTAGAACGGCTGACATAGAGACAGGCTAGCTCCGCCATCTTTTGTTCTGGGTAAGGATACATCGCCACACAACCGACGATGTGGCGATCGATCTCCAGAACCCAGTAATCATCGATACCAGTCAAGATTTCTGTCCGAGTCCGGCGGATCAGTTCCTCGTTTCGAATCGATTGTTGGATGAGAGAAATCACTGCCCGAACGTCCTTTTTGTAGACCCGGCGAATTTGCTCGTACTCATTGGAGTAGATCATCGTTCCGATGCCACCGTTGCTGAAGATTTCCGCCAGCAATGCTTCGTTTATCGTGCCATTCAGAAGATGAACCCTCGGAATCCCGTATTGGCAGGCCTCGGCTGCATGCTCAAGTTTTGATGCCAGATTCGGCGTTAACTGGTTTGGCTGTTTTTTAAGTACCTCTTCCACCTCAGCAGCGACGAGTTGCCCAATCCGTTGTCCATCAAGCACCAGCCCATCGTGCGTGGAAAGAAAAATCAATTTGGCGGCATGCAGCGCTGAGGCAACTTCGAGCGCAACCAGATCGGAATTGACCCGAAAAGTCCGGCCTTCTCCATCGAATCCAAGCGGGGGGATCACCGGAACAATCTGCTCTCTGAGAAAGAGTTCGAGACATCGAGTATCGACTTTTTCCACTTTGCCGGAGAACTGGTAATCAATCCCACCGATGATACCAGCTGGATGGGCGATGATACAATTGGCGTAGGCGGCGCGAAGATCCACTTGGGTCAGACCTTCCATGATTTCGTTGGTCAGGCGGATCGCCACATTAATCGAGAGCTGTAAAGTTTGAGCATCAACAACACCGCTTCCGTCAGAATTGGAGACGGCAATGTCTTGGGCGGCAGCGGCCCGCTCAATCTGGGAACTGGCACCATGGACGAGCACCACCTTGATATTCAGTGACCGAAGAACCGCAATATCGAGAAGGATGTTCGGGAAATTGTCCGAAGCCAGGATTTCACCATCGATAGCGATGACGAAGATCTTGTCACGAAACCGTGTGACGTACTGCAGGATACCCCGAAGTTCAGGCAATTTCATTGGCTAACCACAAACTGGGACCTTAAATATTCGTTGAACCGATGCAAGTGAACCGGTTTAGGCCGACCGATTTACTCTAGCCTGCATCCCCTGCAAATCCTCAGAGCCCCCTCGGCCGCAGTGAACGCGTCGCTTTGGCTTTCGTGTGATTCTTGCTGGCTAGCGAGTCAACACCAGTTCGACCAATCGTTCGATCGATAATTCCTCTGCACTGGGCACAATCAGATCCGCGATCGAGAGATCTTGGCGCTCGCTAAATTGGTTCGGAATCGCCACAACTCGCATACCGGCTGCTTTGGCCGCGCGGGATCCGGGCTCAGAATCCTCCAACGCAACGCTGTAATGAGGATCGGCCTGCAGCGTTTGAGCCGCCTTGAGATAGGCATCAGGAGCCGGCTTTGGGCTCAAGACCATATCCCGAGTAACAATCGTCTCAATGAAATGCCGAAGACCGAGCCGCTCCAGCCCCTGGTCAACCCACCCGAACCCGGAATTGCTGGCAACCCCGATCTTAATGGATCGGTGGTGCGCATCCACCATTAACCGCTTGATTCCAGGCAGAGTGGACTGCCGGAGCGTCAACTCCCAGTTTCGACTTTCCCGCCGAGGCGCATAGACACTCCAATCCAACTTATGACCCAATAGCTTCTCTAAATGCAAACCGGGATCAAAACCTCCAACATATCCGGTCGCATGTCGCCAATCGTCCAAGGTGAGTTTCTGGCCAAACTCTTCATATAGCTCAGACCAACTGACAAACCCGGGTCCTTCGGTGTCGACTATTAAACCATCAAAATCGAAAACGATTGCTTGGAGAGTCATCAGGTCAGCGAAATTTCCATTTGATCCTCTGGCTCCGAAATCAGTGTCTGTCCGCGAAATAGCACTTTGCCTAGGTTAGTTGCGCGGAAGAAAGATGAGCCGGAAGTGCGTGACCGACGCCTCAAATGTTATCGTTTCAGCGCCGGCTCGAAAAGCTCGAGGTCGCTGAAAAACCGCTTTAATTCGACCGCCGCATTCTCTCGGCTGTCGGAGCCATGAACCACATTGAACATGGAATCCTTGCCATAATCACCGCGAATGGTTCCTTTAGCCGCCTTGCGGGAGTCGGTGGGTCCCATCAATTCGCGCACCCGCAATATTGCACCTTCGCCGCTCAGAGCTAGAACGATTACCGGCGACGATTGCATGAACTCCCGAAGCCCCGGATAAAATGGCTTGTCAGCAACATGGGAGTAATGGTCAGCCAAAAGCGCCTCGCTTAATAACATCATCTTACATCCGACGATATCCAATCCAGCCTGCTCAAATCGCTTGATCACGTCCCCGCAATGTTTGGCGGCTAGGCAGTCGGGCTTGAGCAGTACAAGGGTAGTCTCAACCATAATTGATTCCGGTATCCAGTAGCGTGAATCCCAAGATCCGCAACTAAGAAGGTAGGCCTGGGCTCCCGCGCGTGTCCTTTGCAGAATCTCCCGTCGAGACGAAAAGGCGCAAGAAATACAGTACAGAGAGAGAAAATGGGAGAATCGACCGCATGTTCTATCGGTTTCCAACCGAGATCCTTCCAAGACCGGATTGTTGGCAGGGTCCCACCTTTTCCGGAATTTCTTTGCGGCCGCCTGCATCGCTACGCGAAACGCTTCATGTAACAACGTAGCAGGGCTGCACGAAGCGTGGCGGGCGGGTCTTGCCGTGAGATTCTGCCGGGCCGCTACAACCTTGAGATCAGTAATTCCCTCTGGTAATGGAGCTCCGAGGGAAGATCGCTATGAAGGCGAAGAAAAAGTTCATCCTGAGCTAGGATCTCTTTTTTCCATTCTTCCACATCGATGCTGAGGGCTTCCTCCAATCTTGCACGATCGTAGTCCAAACCCTCTAAATCGATGTCATTAGCAGCAGGCATCCATCCCAAGGGGGTCTCGTCTGCGCCCACGCGTCCGCGACAACGATCAATGATCCACTTCAGAACGCGCATGTTATCCCCGAATCCAGGCCACAAAAATTGGCCGTTACGGTCTTTCCGAAACCAATTGACGTGAAAAATTTTTGGAGGTCGCTTGATGATTTTCCGCATTTTGAGCCAATGGCTGAGATACGCACCCATGTTGTAACCGCAGAAGGGCAACATAGCCATCGGGTCTCGTCTCACCTGACCAACCGCTCCGGCCGCCGCCGCAGTGGTCTCGGAACCCATGGTAGCTCCCACATATACCCCGTGAATCCAGTTGAACGCTTGGAACACCAACGGCAAAACCGTCGCTCGTCGTCCGCCAAAAATAATCCCACTGATCGGAACGCCCTCCGGATCATCAACCGTAGGGTCCAAGGCGGGATTATTGGTCACCGGTGAACAAAAGCGGCTATTAGGGTGGGCTGCCTTCTCCCCAGAGGAACTACTCCATGGCCGTCCTTGCCAATCGAAAAGATTTTCTGGCGGCGGTTTGTCTCTCCCTTCCCACCAAATGTCCCCTCCGGCAGCGTACGCGACATTCGTGAAGATGGTGTCGCGCTTCATCGATTCCATCGCGTTCGGATTAGATCGGTAGCTCGTGCCCGGAACCACTCCAAAATACCCGTTCTCCGGATTGATCGCATAAAGACGTCCGTCCGCTCCCGGTCTCATCCAGGCAATGTCATCGCCAACCGTCCAAACCTTCCATCCCGCGAATCGTTTGGGCGGAATCAGCATTGCAAAATTGGTCTTTCCGCACGCACTCGGAAAAGCCGCCGCCACGTAGGTCTTTTCGCCCTGAGGATCTTCCACCCCTAGAATCAACATATGTTCTGCCATCCAGCCCTCTTGGCGACCTAAATAGGAGCCGATCCGTAAACTGAGACACTTCTTTCCCAAAAGCACGTTGCCGCCGTAGTTCGATCCGACTGAGATGATCGTGTTATCCTGCGGAAAGTGAGCGATGTATCTTCGTTCCGGGCTTACATCCAGCATGCAATGGAGACCGCGATTGAAACCCTCACTCTCGCCCAGTTGACGGTAAGCAATCTCGCCCATGCGAGTCATGATTCGCATACTCAGAACCACGTAGATCGAGTCAGTAAGCTCGATCCCAACTTTGGCTAGGCTCGAGCCCGGCGGACCCATCAAATATGGAACCACGTACATCCGCCGGCCACGCATCGCGCCTTGGGCCAAGCCATAAAGCTTGCTGTACATGTCAGCTGGAGCGGCCCAATTATTTGTGGGTCCGGCTTCATCAGCGCTCGGTGTGCATATATACGTGCACTGTTCGACGCGTGCGACATCGTTAATTTCCGATCGGTGGTAATAACAACCCGGCCACTTTTCGTGATCCAGCGGAATCAGGACCCCGCGTTCCACAGCGAGCCGGGTGAGAAATTCCTTTTCCGCCACCGACCCGTCGCACCAAAAAACCCGTTCCGGTTGGCAAATCTGAGCCATTCTTTCGACCCAGGAGACAATGCTTTGGTTTTGCGTGTTTCTGGTGCCAGGCGTGGTGTCGCTCATGCCGTCTCGTCCTTCGATCTGGAGCGTACTATTGTGCAAAATGCTATCCAAGGCCATTTCGGAATAGTTCATTCCTCCGCTGCATTCCCGAAAAACAAAAAACGACTTTCCCAAAATGGAATTGGCCCTTCGAATTAATGAAGTCGCATTCGGCGGGAGCGGTGTCGGAAAAGCAGATGGCAAAGTGATATTCGTGCCTTTCTCCATCGACGGCGAGTTGCTTCAGGTCCAAATAACTCAATCGCATAAGAGTTTCAGTTTGGCGTCGGTCCAAGCAATTCTGCAAACTTCTCCTCACCGCGAGAAACCACCCTGTCCCTACTACCAGACTTGTGGCGGCTGCGATTATCAGCACATTCAATACGCACACCAATTGGAGCTGAAACGGCTGCAGGTCGAACAGGCGCTGCGCCGAATTGCGAAACTCCCGGAAATAGCCGTTCCGCCCGTCATCCCTAGTCCAAAAATCTATGGCTTCCGCAACCGGATTACGATCCACTCCGATGGGCATGCGATTGGATTTTTTCGGAAGAGAAGTCGTGAGATCGTTGATATTGCACGCTGCGCCCTAGCTTGCGATATAGTTAACAGTAAGCTGGCTGAGCTGCGTCACCAGGGATTGGCGGCGGGCAGCCACGCTACGGTCCGAGAGGATGACGCCATCGCTACTTTCACGCAGACCAATGATGAGGTCGCTCGAAAAATCGTGGACTACATCCGCAAGCGCGGGAAAGGCTCGTTTCTGGTGGACGCCTATTGCGGTTCGGGTTTTTTCGCTCACCAGCTCGCTCCGGCATTCGAAACAGTCATCGGCATCGAATGGAATCAGGTGGCGTGCGACTTGGCTGCTCGATCCGCTCTTGCTCATGAAAAATATTATTGTGGAGACGCCGCAGATCTGCTTCCGCAAGTTTTGCGGAACAATCGCGTTTCCACGCTACTGCTTGATCCTCCGGCAGACGGCTTGACCAAGCAGGTATGCGCGACGATCTGCGAATTTTCTCCCGGAACGGTGATATACATCTCTTGCAACCCCGCTACTTTCGCTCGTGACCTGAGCCGTTTGCGTCCGAATTTTCGCCTGATCGAAGTGCAGCCATTCGATATGTTCCCGCAAACGGCGGAAATCGAGTTAGCCGCACTGCTCGAACCGTAGGGGTTGCGGGTTGCGAGTTCGGCTCGATTACGGAAAACCCGCAACTTGTAACCCGCAACTCACAACTCGCAACCGGTTAGGCTATGCTCTCTAGAGACGGGTTAGCTGTGAGAAAAGTCCAGAACCGCTCCACCAGAGGCCGGTTTCTCTCGAGTGATCGATAGATGCGCACCTCCATGGGCCCGGCATCGGGGATATCGATGACTTGGACTGTGCATCGACTTAGCTCGTTTCGGACTGAACTCTCGGGTAGCCAAGCGATCCCGTGGCCCGCCAATACCATTGCCTTAACCGCTTCTGCCATTCCATTTTCGTAAACCTTTTTTAATTGAAGCCGATTTGCCGACTCGGACAAGACGATACGGCACAATCTGCCTAAGAAGGACTCTGAGGTATATCCCAGGAATGGAATCACAGTGCCAACGAATTGCGACACCGGAAAATAGGGGTGGCCATCGACATCAACACCGGTAACAAGAACCAGACGATCCGAACCGAGAGCAACGTGGGGAAACTTCGCCGGGTCCAGAAATACGGGCACCATCGGATGATAGTAGGTGAACAAAAAATCGCATTCCCCTTCCACCAAACGCTGAATCGAATCCTGGAAATCATCGGTGAACAGGCTGACCCCAATGGTGCCAAAAGATCGCTCCACCTTCTTCAACCATGCAGGCAGAAACTGCAGGGAAAGCGCATGCAGAGCGGCGATTTTCACAGTTGAGCCGGTGAGCTTGTCCTGGCTTTGCAATCGGCCGCGCTCCTCCTGCAGCATCCTGACAACCTCCTCTGCGACCGCCCGGAACTGCCGTCCAGCAGGAGTAAGGGATGTCGGGTAAGTGCTGCGATCAACGAGCGGAGTTCCAATCCACATTTCCAGCGCCTGAATCCGCCGACTGAAGGCCGATTGCGTGACGTGGCGTTGGGCGGCCGATTTCGAAAAACTGTGCGTACTAGCGAGACTCAGGAAATCTTCTAGCCAGATCAGGTCCACGACTTTGGAGCGTATTCCAGGTTCGGGAGCGACGCCACGGGGAATCGCCGATCACCGGTCGGTATTGTCGCTCCTACCCAATCCCCCAATCTCGCAGCTTTTGGTCCACTCGGCGTTGAGTCGCTTCATCCATACGAACCAGCTCCGGCCACCCTCGATGGTAACCTTCGCCCACGAGCTTACGCGTGGCATCGAACCCCATATGAGATCCGATGTTCGGTAACGTTGGCGCGTGATCAAGGCTGTCCGACGGGTTCTTAATGAAGGTCGTGTCCCGCTGAGGATCGGTATTTGCGCAGAGCCGAAATAGCACCTCGCTCGTGTTCCTCACGTCGCAATCTTCGTCAACGACTACGATGTATTTCGAAAACATCATTTGGCCCATCCCCCAAAGTCCGTGCATGATTTTATAAGCCTGGTAAGGGTATTGCTTCCGGATGCTCACAAAAACCAGGTTATGAAAGACCCCCTCTGCCGGCAGAGCCATGTCGAGAATTTCCGGAAAATTCATTTTAAAGACTGGTAGAAAGATCCGAACGCTAGCATCGCCAATATAGAAATCTTCCATCGGCGGAACTCCTACGATCGTAGCCGGGTAAATTGCTTTGCGTCGGTGAGTAATCGCGGTGAGATGAAAAACGGGATAGGGATCAACTGACGTGTAGAATCCGGTGTGATCGCCAAAAGGCCCCTCGTCTCTCAGCTCTCCCGGTTGCACGTAGCCTTCCAATACAAAGTCCACGTCGGCTGGAACCTCTAGATCGTTGGACTCGCATTTAGTCAGCTCAACTGATTTCTTCCGAACGAATCCGGCGAATAACACTTCATCCAGGCCATCGGGTAAAGGAGCCGTCGCGGCGAAGGTGTAGGCAGGATCACCTCCCAAACAGACCGCCACGGGCATTGGCTCATTGCGTTCGTAGTAAACCCGGCCGTGACGTGCGCCGACTTTGTGAACTTGCCAGTGCATGCCCGTAGTTTGCCCGTCGTAGAGTTGCATGCGGTACATCCCTACATTGCGTTGCCCACTTTCCGGATCTCGAGTGTAGACATTCGGCAGAGTAACAAAACGCCCACCGTCTTTCGGCCAACAATGCAAAATCGGTAAATCCCGTAGCGAGAATGAGTCGCCCGGCTGAAACCGATGGATGACCTCTTTGCACGGGCCGTCGGTCACTTTCTTTGGCCGAGCATGCAACAAGTCCAATCCCTGCCGGAGCAGATTCCATCCTTCGCTCACTGAAGTAGGCGGCTTTGCCTTCAAAATAAGCTGAACCTGGTGCGATAGTTCTTCGATGGAATCCAAACCGAGCGCCCGGGCCATTCGACGTTCCGACCCGAACAAATTGATGGCGACCGGAAACCGTGAAGATGACCCATGAATCGTCGGCTTTTCGAACAGAAGTGCTTTCCCTCCCGCCGTTTTCTTCATTTCGCGATCAGCGATGTCTGTAATCTCGAGCTCGGTCGCGACCGGTTGAGCAAAACGAATGAGCTCTCCGCATCGATCTAGCTCGTTAACAAATTGTTCAAGCGACGGATAAGCCATGACTCAACAAATTGGCGAATGGCAAACAGGGCGAAGGCCGTTTGCGCTCCCCAGATCGCGTCTGGCACAATGGAGATTTCGAAAGAAGAGATAGGGTGAGATCTGTCACGGACCGTTGCGCAAAGTTATCGAAGATATTCCCAGCCGGTTAAACGGATCCCTTCAAAAAACACCGTCCGATAGGGAACTTCGACCGTAGTGAAATCGTCGTAAGGGCCGTAGAATGGATCGTAGAAGCCGTAACGATAATGAAAACCCGGCCAGTAATTGTAATAGTTGTAGAACCCGAAACGCGCGTAAAACGGATAGTAGTAGCCGGTGTAGACCGTGCGATAAGTCGTATAGACCCACGCCTCATACGGGTGACCCTGGCGAAATCCGCTGATTACGTGGTCCGGTTTACCCCAAGCCAAATAGACTTGATCCGGGGTAAAGCCATTTCGCACATGGCGCGAGCGAACCAACGCTTGATCGGTAGCGGAAAGCTGGGCGTACGCGTACGGTTTCTCTTTAATCCGGTCTTCAACGGTCGAACAGCCAGCGAGAACCAAAAAAATTAAAGCCAAAGCCAGCCGCCGTTTCACGAAAACAAAGAGTACTGAGAATTTACCTCCCTTCAAAGGGAATCCAGATGGGCAACGGTCTCGTTTCCCGTTGTCGCAGGTGGAAATTCCGGATCGCGAATCGCGAATTGAATACTTAGCCATTTGAGCGAGTGGCTGCTATCCTGCCGGGTAGTCTTGCGCAAGGCGCGGCCGGGACTAGATTCCGTAAATGGAGGATCGATTTGGACATCGCATCAGCTATCTACGTGTTTCGGTCACCGACCGATGCAACGAGCGGTGCGTTTACTGTATGCCCCAGGAGCTTCAGGAGTGGCTCCCCCATAACGAAATTCTGACCTACCAAGAGATTCACCGATTGGTCCACATTGCCTCCGAATTGGGAGTTAGAAAAGTGCGAATCACCGGCGGTGAACCGCTCACTCGACGAAACATTCTTGAGTTGTTTCGTCAGATTAGCATCCTTCCAAAAATTCAAGAGATTGGGGTATCGACCAACGGCTCTTTGCTGGCAAGGGAAGTTGAACCCGGTGTCACCATGGCCCTGGCGTTGCGCCGGCTGCGAGTGACCAGTCTCAACGTCTCACTTGATACGCTTCAAGCCGAGACTTACGCAGCAATTACTGGCCGAGACTTTTTGAACCAGACTCTGGCCGGTCTCGAGGCCGCGAAGCAAGCCGGCTTTACCAACATTCGGCTCAATACGGTGCTTATGCGCGGCAGGAATGAACACGAGCTTCCCAACCTCGTTCGGTTCGCTCGGCTTCACCATTTCCTGGTGCGCTTCATCGAGTTGATGCCGGTAAGTACCGAAACTGTCCTTGATGACGCAAACTTTCTTCCTGTCGCGGCGGCAAGGCGCGTCATCGAATCGGAATTCGGATCCTTGATTCCTGATCCGCAATACCGGACGAATGGCCCTGCCACCTATTATCAATGTCCCGGACATGCCCAACGCATCGGCTTTATCGGTGCGCTCACCAACCTTCATTTTTGCGAGACCTGCAACAAGCTCCGCCTCACTTGCGAGGGCAAGCTTCGTCCGTGTTTGGGCAGCCACCTTGAATTCGACATCAAAAAGCCATTGCGAGAGGGCGCCTCGGATGAAGAACTTCAGCAATTTTTCCGCCAAGTGGTAGATCAGAAACCGGAAATGCACGAGTTTCGATCGAATTATCAACCCGGTCGCAAGATGGTAGCTATCGGCGGCTAGCCCAATATTACACCGTATCGAATGGAACTGACACATCTCAGCAGCGAAGGCCAGGTGTCCATGGTCGATGTGTCAGCTAAACCGGTCGAGCGACGCGTTGCGGTAGCCGAAGGAACCATCCGCCTTCAACCGGCCACTCTGGCAAAGATTAATCAGTCCCAGATCGCCAAAGGCAATGTCCTCGCGGCGGCGCAAATTGCAGCTATCCTGGCCGCAAAACGGACCGGCGAATTGATTCCGCTTTGCCACACTCTGCCGGTTCAGCACGTCGAAGTCACATTCGAGGATCTTGGTGAAGGAATCCGCATCCGTTGTACCGCCGTAACCAATGCCCAGACTGGAGTCGAAATGGAAGCTTTGAGCGGTGTTACCGTTGGAGCACTCACCATTTACGATATGTGCAAGGCGGTCGACAAAACGATGGCAATCACTGACATCCATTTAGTGTCCAAAACCAAGGGGACCGTGTGAACCAAATCAGCGTCGGAGTCGTCACAGTTTCGGATCGTGCTTCCGCCGGCGTCTATGGCGACTTGGGTGGCCCAGCGCTGGCCAGGCAAGTTGAGCAATTCGGCTGGAACGTTCAGGCTGAAGCAATCGTACCGGATGAAATTACACGAATCCAAGAAGCCGTTCGGGCATTCGCGGCACAGGGGTGCCAGGTTATTCTCACGACTGGTGGCACCGGTATTGCCCCTCGCGATCAGACCCCGGAGGCAATCCGAGCAATCATGCGCGTTGAACTTCCCGGTTTTGGTGAAATCATGCGAGCAGAATCGATGAAGCTGACACCGAACGCGATCCTCTCCCGCAGTCTAGCGGCAATCGTGGATCGCTCACTGGTTATCGCGTTGCCCGGCAAACCGGCGGGAGCGGTTGATTGCTTGAAGTTTGTTGCGGCTGCGATTCCGCACGCGGTAAAGGTTGTGCAAGGTTTGCCGACGTCGTGCTAGTTGACTCACGAGGCCCATGGGTCTCACGCTCATGCGCCTACCGGCAATCCCTTTACCGAAATAATCCAATCGAAAAAGCTGGAGTCAAAAGAAGCAGGTCGGCCAGGAAGCTCAGCAACATGGGTTTAGCCCGGCATTGGATCGCGACCATGATCGCGACGTGAACACAGGCCAACGCAAAAGGCAGCGCGCGCGACCGATCACCGGGTAATCCAAGGTATCCGCTCAGGAAAACCATGCTGGCTCCCAAAGCCAGCAACAAAAGGCTGGTCAGCCCTCCTCCCAACCAGGCCGGAATCGTCGGTGTACCGTGTAAACGGTCCCCTGCTATATCTCGAAGATCAAATACCAGACTGTTGATTCCCAGGACCAAGAAGCACCAGGTAAAGATGACCAGATCCAACCAGGAGAACCTCTCGCCGGTTTGCAGAATCGGCCAGATCACCAGGATTGCCGCGATAAAAGCGGGAACAAAAAGACTTTTGATTCCAGGCAAGTCTTTTAGCCGAATACTACAGCCGGGCAACGGACGCGAATAAAACTGAAAGCCGGCGGTCACAGCTACAAGCCCGGGAAGAAGCAGCGATTGCCCGGTCCATATTGGCCAAGCGATCAGGATCACCGATCCGAAAACTATGACCGCGACTCTGATCGAGCGAAGCCTATCTCGATGCCGAAACCGCAGGGGCGTATTTAAGGAATCCGCTGGGTCTGGATACAATCGGTCCAGATTGTAGACGACTAGATATCCGGCAAACCAAAGCGGAGCAGAAGGATACCACGGTGTCCCGGAACATTGGCAAGCGGCCCAGCCCAACGCTGAAACCGACAGTGCTCCAAAAATTTCCAGCAGATAAATATCCCTGCAGAGAGTTAGTAGGAATCGAAACTGTGATCGGTATCTATCCAATGCAGAGCCTGATTTAACCTAGCAACTTTAAGTCAGATTGTTTCCTTGACGACCTGTCTCCGTCTACCTAGATACAGGCTGGCTATCATAGTGGTGGCTCGCAGACATCCTTGAACACTGAAGTAGCGCAAAAGGTTGCTCGTCCGGCCAGGGACTGAAGCAGAAATAGTAAATTAAAAAGGCAGAGTTTGCATGTTTAATGGCATTTTCGGCTTATTCTCGAACGATATTGGTATTGATCTGGGAACAGCCAATACGCTGGTGTATGTAAAGGATCAGGGCATCGTTTTAAGGGAGCCATCAGTGGTTGCGGTTCGATCAGGTAGTAGTCACGTCTTAGCGGTTGGCGATGAAGCAAAGCGAATGCTCGGCCGTACACCCGGTAATATTGTTGCCGTACGCCCGTTGAAAGACGGTGTCATCGCCGATTTCGAAATGACGGAAGCGATGCTCCGACATTTCATCACCAAAGTCCATAGTAGCAAGTGGGTTCGACCCCGAGTCGTGATCGCGGTGCCTTCCGGAATTACCGAAGTGGAGAAACGCGCGGTAAAAGAATCGGCCGCTCACGCCGGTGCGCGCGAGGTTTATCTGATCGAAGAACCGATGGCGGCTGCGATTGGTGTCGGTTTGCCAGTCCAAGATGCTGCCGGCAATATGATCATCGATATCGGCGGCGGCACTACTGAGGTCGCTTTGATCTCGCTTTCGGGCATTGTGTTTAGCCGGAGTGTGCGGGTAGCGGGGGATGAACTCGATGAAGCAGTCGCAGGATACATGAAGCGCGCTTATAACTTAATGATCGGAGAGCGTACGGCCGAAGAAATCAAGATCAAAATCGGCAGCGCGTACCCCATGGAAAAGGAGACCAGCATGGAGGTAAAAGGCCGGGATTTGGTGGCGGGCTTACCGAAGACTTTAACCATTACCTCCCAGGAAGTTCGCGAGGCTTTGCTCGAACCAATCTCGACCATAGTAGAATCGGTCCGCGTCACCCTTGAGCGCTGCCCGCCGGAGCTTTCCGCGGACTTGGTTGATCGTGGTCTGGTCTTGGCCGGCGGAGGTGCTCTCTTGCGCGGCCTCGATAAACTGTTGCAGGAAGAGACTGGTCTTCCGGTTCACGTTGCCGAGGATCCGCTCAGCGCAGTGGCGGAAGGGACCGGTCGTGCGCTGACCGAAATCAAGTTTCTTCGACAGGTTGCCTCCTCTGATAAGCCAACCCGATAGCAGATCTCCGCTCTCATGAGGGGCCCATCGATCGCGACGCTGGCAGTTTTCGTCGCATTAGTTCTTGTTCTCATTCTCCTCCCCGGTGGTTGCAAACAGCGGATTCAAGCAAACTTTCTCCAATTCGTCTCGCCGATTTTGAAAACCGGCTCCTCTCTTCAGCAGGGACTTGGCGGGATGAGCGGTGGTCTAAAAAAACTCGACGAACTGGAAAAGGAAAATCGTCAACTCCGACAAGAAAACGAGCAACTCCGAACCACCAACAATCTTCTCAAGACGCTCGAAACCGAGGTTAACCGCTTGAATAAGGCGCTTGGTTTTCGGGAACGGTCACCTTTTCGACTGATCCCTGCTCGGGTAATTGCTCGAGATAATGCAAGCTGGTGGAACACTTGTTCCATTGACCGAGGAAGTGAAGACGGTCTGGCAGTTGATATGGCGGTGGTCACCGAGGCTGGTTTGGTCGGAAAAGTCGCGACGGTCGCGAAGAATATCTCGAGTGTCGTCCTCGTTTCGGACGAGACCCTTCGGGTTTCCGTCTCGATCGAGGGCACCAACGAACAAGGCATTATCAGCGGAACTCGCGCCTCTTCCAATTTCGCTCCCGACTTGCGCATCCGGTTTCTTACCAAAACTGCCGAGATCAAACCGGGCATGCAGGTGACTACGTCCGGAACCGGCGGAGTATTTCCTTCGGGAGTAATCGTTGGTACAGTTAAGCAATTCACGGTCAAGGAGTTAGAAGGCGTGGCATTCGTGCAGCCGGCAGTGGATCTCAGCAAGGTCCAAGATGTTTTCGTAATTAGTGGAATCAAATGATAAGGTTTTTCCTCGTTCTGATTCTGTTGGTTTTCGTCTCATTTATCTTCCAGCTTTATATTCCCCCGATGATTTTCCTTGAGGGAGCGGCTATTCTTTTTGTACCCGCGTTGCTTTTCTACGGCAGCCTGAGCTTCCCTTTTCCGCTGGTGCTGGTTTTGGTGTTTGTGACCGGGCTCTGGAACGACCTATTAACTATTCCCCGAAGCTCTGGCCATTCTGACTACGTTATCGGTACGTCGATCATCATTTATCTAATTCCGGCGCTAATCATCCACGGTTTTCGTCCCTTGTTTCTCAGGAGGGGTTGGGCCGTTCACCTGGCCCTGGCAGAGCTTGCCGCGATTCTGACTCCTTTTTGCCTGCTGGCACAATATGCGATCCTCAGCTTCGAACGGAGTGATTTTTTCTTTAGTGATGTCATAGTATGGCGCATTTTAGGCCCCGGTCTGATTGCTATGCTCACTACGCCCTTTGTTTTTCTTTTCCTGTCCTCCTTGTCTCACCTGATAGGATTCCGGCCGCGAGCGGAGGTTATGAAACTAACTTGACGTTATGGCACGTTCGAAATCCTCTGCTATACTCGATTTTCGAGTTCTCTTTCTCGCTGGACTTTTTCTGGTTGCGCTTACCGCCGTTGGTATCCGGCTCTGGTGGGTGCAGATTCGACTATATTCCACCTACAAATCCCGAATCCAGGGTTCGTCCGAAGTGACCGTCCGTATCCCCTCGGTCCGGGGCGAGATTCGAGATCGAAATGGGGTCGCGCTAGTCACCAACCGACCAAGCTACGAGGTCGATTTTTATCTGCCGGATCTCGTAACCGGCTACAAAAAACAGTATGGTCAACCGCCGACACTGGATTATCGCGCTCGCGATTCAGAGGGGATGTTGCACGACCGCAAGGTGGATGACATCGTGCAAATTGTCGATAAAACCATCATCCCGCGTCTGGAAGAACTGAAGGTCGCGGAGCCCTACAACTCGGAACGCCTACGCACTCATTATCGAAATAATACTCTGGTCCCCTTCACCTATCGCGAGGATTTGGACTTTGCGACTTTCTCGAAATTTGCGGAGAAAGATCTTGGGTTACCCGGAGTGCAAGTAAATGTCCGGCCGGTGCGCAAATACGTTTACAACGCTATGGCGGGCCAGCTCCTGGGCTACGTCGGCGCGCCCAAGGATATCAATAAGCTCCCCGACATCAGGGATTTTAATTTTTATGAACCCGACGTTCAGGGGCGCACCAACATCGAGTACTATTTGGACGATGAGTTGCGAGGTAAGCCTGGTAAGCGAATTCTTAAGAAGAACGCAAAGAATAAGATAGAGGGTGAGAAAGAGGTCTTGCAGCCGACCCCAGGAGCGAATGTGTATCTTACGATCGATTCGCGCATTCAGTACATCGTCGAGACAACGCTTCGTGTTGTCGGTCGCGCCGCTTGTGTCGTGGTGGATCCCAATAACGGACAAATCCTCGCGATGGCCTCGGTACCGTCTTACGATCCCAACAAATTTATCCCTTCTATCTCGGCCCGGGATTGGGCCGCCATCAAAGACGCCGACGCCGATCCGCTCACCAACCGTGCGATCAGTGCTTTCGCCCCGGGATCGACCTACAAACTCGCGACATCATTAGCAGGTTTGACCCGCGGTCTAGCGAAAGCCCAGTTTACTTGCAGCGGCGGTGTGACCTACGGAAACACCTACATGAAATGCTGGATCGCCGCCAAAGGGGGCGCTCACGGAACTCAAACCCTGACCGAGGCGATTAAGAATTCCTGTAACGCTTATTTTTATCAGTACGGAAACGCGGCCGGAATCGACGCGATCGATAAGGTTGGAAACACGCTCGGACTTGGTCAGCCGTCGGGCATCGAGCTGAGCGGCGAAGATCCAGGCTTGTTGCCATCACCGGAGTGGCTCCGAATCAATCACAACGAAAAATGGAGCCAAGGGCAAACCGCCAACACCTCGATCGGACAAGGATACGTCCTCGCTAGCCCCCTCCAGATGGCGATGGTCGCCGCAACCGTGGCCAACGGCGGTACCGTCTATAAACCCAGTATTGTCTACGAGATCCAGGAACCGGACGGCACGATGATACGCCGCCCCGAGAAAATACGCGGTGATCTCCGCAACGATAATAACCTGAGCAAAGACGAAATTGAACTGGTTCGTCGTGGGATGTGGCGAGTGGTCAATGACTCGGGCGGAACTGGGTCGCGCGCCAAGATTCCGGGTGTTGTGGTCGCCGGAAAAACTGGAACCGCGCAGTTCTGGCGAGACGGCCAAAAAGACAATCACACCTGGTTTCTCGCTTTTGCGCCGTATGACAACCCAAAGATCGCGTTGGCGGTGTTGGTACAGGGAGCGCAAGCGGGCGGTCAAGTGCCCGCTCCGATCGCCGCCAAGTTGATTGAACAGATACTCGCGCTGGACAAAGGCTTTGATCCGGGGGTAAAGCCGCTCGACGCCGCGATTGGAAATTTTAAATTCGTCCAGACCATCAATTTCAAGGATAACAGCGTACCGACCCAATTTGCCGCCAATGATGAAGAAACGGCGGACACGCACCCGGTGGCAGAAGAAGACACGAAGAGTTCTTCCAAAAACAAAGCCTCGGAACCGGACATTCGACCAGAGGCAGACAACCATTCTTCAACTGTTAATAAAACGGCTCAACAACAGGAAAAACACAAGAGCTTCTTCGATTTTTTCCGCCGAAAACCGAAAGAGGACAGCTCGGGCCAACAACAACAGCAACAGCAGCAAACCGAAAAGAAAAAGCATTTCCTATTTTTCTAATTTAGCGGGTAGCCGCCAAACCTCTTTTGACTCGGAAAAATGTTAGAAAAAGTGAAGCAATTTCTCGGATTCAATCCGAAGAAAGTTGGCAATCAAATTGTTATCAGTTGCGAAAAGCTGGAACGTCGAGTCGCACTCTTGGAAAACGGCGTTCTAGAGGAATACAACATTGAGCGAGATACCGACCGTAACATCGTCGGCAGCATCTTTAAGGGCAAAGTAAAGAACATCGAACAAGGTCTCAAAGCGATGTTCGTCGACATCGGTTTCGAAAAGAATGCTTTTCTCCATTTCTGGGACGCCTTGCCCGGCTTGGATAGCAGCGTTGAGGAGGTCAGCCGAGCCGGGCGCAAACATCGGAAGAAGATTACTGCCAAGGATGTCCCCGAAATCTATCCCGTCGGTTCCGAAGTAATGGTACAGGTCACCAAAGGACCGATCAGCAATAAGGGTCCGCGAATTACCACCAACATCAGCCTCGCTGGTCGGTACTTAGTCCTTATGCCGCATAACGATCAAAGCGGCATTTCGCGTAAGATCGAGGACCCGAAAGAGCGTGAACGCCTTCGGCTGATTCTGCAAAAGCTGGAGATTCCGGAAGGAATGGGAGTGATCATTCGGACGATCGGCGAAGATCAGCGTTCGCGTTATTTCGTCCGCGATTTGGGACTGCTACTTGAACAGTGGCGTCAAATCGAGACCGCATTTAAATCTCGTCCGGCGCCAGCAGTTCTGTTCCAAGAGCCGGATCTGATCGATCGGACGGTACGTGATTTCCTGACTGAGGATATCGATATCGTGTATTGCGACGACGAGTCGGCTGCCACCAGGATGCAAGAACAGGTTGGCCAAATATCCAAGCGCTCAAAACGCCGAATTGTTCCCTACAGTGAATCGACTCCGATTTTCGAGCGCTTTGGTATCCAAAAGCAAATCGACGACGCGTTCCATCGTCAGGTCTGGCTCAAATGCGGGGGCTATATCGTCATCGATGAAACTGAAGCGTTGATTGCGATCGACGTAAATACCGGCCGCAACAAGGGAGGAAGGGACGTCGAAAAAACAATCTTACAAACGAACCTGGAGGCCGCCGACGAGATTGCTAGACAGCTCCGGCTCCGCAACATCGGCGGTCTAATCATCAGCGACTTCATTGATATGAAGAATCGCAAAGATCAGCAATTGGTCTACAATCGGATGAAAGACCGGCTGAAACGAGACAAAGCAAAGACTCATGTCCTGCCGATTTCGCCCCTGGGTCTAATGGAAATGACCCGGCAACGCGCTCAGGAAAGTCTGACCGGATCGCTTTTTGTTGTTTGCCCCTATTGCAACGGAAGAGCCGTGGTTAAGAGTCCGATGACAATGAGCGTCGAAATCCAACGAACCCTTCATACCGTGCTACGAAAGCATCCAGAAACTCACGACGTTCGCGTCATCGTGAACCCCGAGATCCTCAATCGTTTGAAGACCGAAGACGAAGAGTTGCTCGTAGAAATTGAGCGAAAATACGCCGGACGGTTAACCTTCCGGACCGATCCGACTTACCACCACGAAAAATTTCTCATTCTCGACGGACAAACGAATCACGAGTTGAAGGTGTGAGCGAGAAGTTGCGGGTTACAGGTTGCGGGTTGCGAGTATCTCATCCTGGAACTCGCAACTTGTAACCCGCAACTCGTACCCTCCTCAGTCATCCCCGGTCCGCAACAGATACGCGGCTACGCCGCAGGTCAACAAAGCGCCCCCTGCAAGCATTAAGAGATCAGGGACGATGTACCGGAAAGGCGCGCTGTACATGTTCACCTGCCGAAACGCATGGCAAAAATGCGTCAGCGGAAAGAGCTGACTAAACCATTGCACCGGTTCAGGCAATTGATCCAGCGGCGCAAATGCTCCCGAGAGGATAAACACCGGCAAGAGAACAAAGACCGAAAACTGAATGGCTTGGGTTTGCGTTTTGGAAAACGCTGAGATCAACAAACCTAAACCGAGCGAGCAGAGCAGAAATAAAAAACAAACCAAACCCAACAGATGAATTCGCTGAAAATGTACTCCGAAATGGAGATAGCTCAGAAAAATCGTCGAAGCGATCAGGACCAGAGAAATCAGCAGATAGGGTATGACCTTTCCAATTACGACCTCGCTCTGACGAAGCGGCGTCACCAGAAGCTGGGATAAGGTTCCTACCTCTCGCTCTCGGGTGATGGTACTGGCGATGAGTGTGACAGTCAGTAGCTGCAGGATCAGTCCCACGATACCGGGAACGATGAAGTCGATGAATTTCAAACCAGGATTATAAAGAACCTGTCTTTCGACGATCCACGGCGTCATAGCCGAGCCAAACTCGTTCCGGACTCCGGGTGGAAGAGTGCGGCCCATTTCAAAAACCTGATCCGGTAAGTTATCAATCATTTCATCCCGCATCTTCATCTGAAATTCTCCTAACAGACCCTGGAGAACTCCCTCGATCGCCGGCGCAGTGTTCGTATCAGTCCCGTCCAAAACAACATGGACCGGTTTGGGATCTCCGTTATGCAAGCTTTGACCCCAGCCCGAAGGAATAATTACCGCGGCGGATACGTGATCCTTCAGGAGATTCGGCGTTCCTGTCTCCGGTTCCTTCCACTCTTTCCAGATAAAGCTTTTGCTTGATTTCAGGTGCTCAATCAGCTTCGCACTTTCGGTGGTCCGGTCGGCATCATAGAGGAGCGCGGGAATATCCTGCAGCGTTTGTTGCTCCTCAAACGCATGGCCAAATACGAGCGTGAAGAATGGCGGCAGGACGATGATGGAAAGAAGGATTCGCCGATCTCGCCAGACGTGAATAAATTCTTTATAGGAGATCGTTCCGATCGACCGCCAAAAGCGCAATCCTATCATGATGCATTCACGGTAAGCCTTTGCGACCCGGTCATTTCGTCGAGATGGCCGAGCGAGTAGGCCATGAAAACGTCTTCCATGTCTGGTGGTACATCCTCGTGCCCAACCCATTTCAGCTCGGGATAAGGCCAACTTCTGTGCAGTTCGGCCAGAAGCCCTTCCGGATCGTCGCTCAAGATCCGTAGTCGGCCACTACGCAGTTCCACCGTGAGTACGTCAGATCGTTTCCTGAAAGCTGGCAGCGCTTCCATTACCGGTTCAACATGCAGCTCCAGAAGCTTGCCCTCCAACCGCTGTTTCAATCGTGAGGGTGCGTCTTTTGCCATAAGTCGGCCCTCCTGAATAAAACCAACGTCAGTACAGCGTTCGGCTTCATCCATGTAATGAGTGGTCACGAAAATCGTCCTGCCCCGCTGGCTCAGTTCATAGAGCAAATCCCAAATCGACTGCCGATGCACAGGATCTAGACCGGCCGTCGGCTCATCCAGAAAGAGAAGGTTCGGATCGTGAACTAGAGCGCAGGCGATAGAAAGTAATTGTTTGAATCCGCCAGATAAGCTCCCGGCACGCGTATTTCTCCGAGAGGCCAACTCGAAATTGTCTAACACAGTTTTGATCCGCTGATCCAATTCCGGCCGCTGGACCTGGTAAGCGCCCCCAAAAAAACGCAAATTCTCGATAACGGTGAGATCGGTGTACAAACTAAACCGCTGGGGCACGTAGCCAAACCTTTGCCTGATCCGGTGTCGCTCACGCCAGACATCCAGACCAAAAACACTGCCTTTTCCGGCGGTCGGTCGGGTTAGACCGCAAAGCATTCTGATAGTGGTAGTCTTCCCAGCACCATTTGCTCCCAAAAAACCAAAGATTTCTCCGCTCTGCACCGACATTGTGACTTGGTCGACCGCGAGCGTATGGCGGTATCGTTTAACGATTCCGTGTAACTCAATGACCGGTTCAGGCATTTAAATGGTCGGCTGCGATCTCAAAATTTCGCAGAAAAACTCAACTCGGCAAAGGGGGCCACATCGAACGCGGTTACCTTGTAATTGGCCCGCGAAAAATCAAATTTCCTATACGGTACACAACCACTTTCCAAATCGACCGAAACCGCACGACTCACCTTCCAGGAGACGCCCGCGGCGGCACGAATCTCGGTGTAATCGAGAATAGCGTTATTTAATTTCGGAATGCCACGGTTGGTCCCGAAATCGTCGTTGACACGATAGGATCCATTCTTAAGCGAGGCCCCCACATGCAACATCACGTCTCGATTCAACTCATATTCGATCTGCGGATCCGGCAGAATTGCATTGATGACCACCTTCTGCGAGATCCTCCAGCGAGCGCCAGCGGCCGGAAAAAAACGGGGCCTGCGATTCAAATCTACGCTGAATCCGAGTACACAAAGAAAATCCTTACTGACAAAATAGGTCGCACCAACCACGAATGGAGTGTTGAAGTCTTTCTGTCTCAGCTCCCTAAAATCACTGTAAAATCCGGGTTGCGCTTCTACTCGGAGCAAAAGCGTCGGCGTTAATTGGTAATCGGTGCCGAGCTCTAAATTCAGGGACTGGAGCGAACCAGGAACTGGAGCTTTCGGGTCCGGAGTAAACGAGAACCGTTGCCAATTCGCGCCGAGGCGAAGCAATGTATTCTGCGAGATTTGGTTCGAGGCGACGACATTCAAGGTAGTGTCCAATTCATTGAATGACCCGAACGATTCATGTCCTTTCTTTATTTCGCTCGGACCAACGTAGGAAGCATCAGTGGTTGCTTCAAGCGACCAAGACGAGAGATCGCCGGCAGCCAGCCCGTTCGTCCAAGAGCCGAAAACAAGGGCTGCGATTCCTAGAAACTGAAGACGCACAGAAATTTCTTCTCCTCTAATGAAGCTGAACGGCTGACCACGATTATCGTCGGGCTGGCATATCTTTGAGAAGAGCCCGTACGTTTTTTTGGATTTCGCGCAACAACGCCGATCCTGATCCCATCCGCTCAACTCCTCTTAGTTCGCCGATTGAGGAAGAAGAGATAAGATCGCTCCTCCAAACCAGCGTAGCCTGACTTCCATTAATCGTGATCGGCCACATCTGGTAAAAAACCACACCCACATTAAGATCACCGCTCGCATAGTATTGAATATCCGCACCTTGCCAACCATCGCCGACGTTTTTTCCGTACGAAGCCCCCAGAGCCACCGCTGCCTGGTTGTCTCCTTCAAACAAGGTCCAATATAAGCCGGGTGAAAGTGAGCCTCGGCCGCCGCCAAGCGGCGTCGACTCAATCAGACTAGAAAATTGAGACCGGACTTTCGCGTCCTCTCGAACCAATCGATTTAATTCTTCGCCTGGTTTCAAACTGTTTCCGCCGGCATCGTAAGGAGCTAAGCCACTGAGCCCGCCGGACAAAAACTCTTTCGTTCGTTGGGTGAGCACCTGGCTCCAGAACGCAACCACGGACGGAGGCACGTTTCCCTTGTCACCGCTCGGCTGATATAAACGAACTTCCTGTTTGCTGAGTTGTAACTTAGAAGAATCGCCCGGGAGGGACTCTGTGGCGCCAACGAAGGCCTTTACGGAAGAGTTATTCGGAGCCGAACTGAGCTTTTGAAAGTCATTCGGAGACGGCGACGAACCGATATCCACCTGGAGGTAGGTGCGAAGTTCGGAATGCCGAGCCGGGTTAAATTGCTCCAACCCAGCAGCAGCTTGCGGCACAGAAGCGTGCACCACGAACGCGGATTCAATAACGATACCACGGGATAAGCCCAGTTGCGGGCCGCGCTGAGCGAGAATTTCTCCGTTAGCAAGACGATTCAGATCTGCATCCTTGAATACCGAAGCTCCTCGTAAATCGCTCAGTGCATCACCGTAGGCGCTTCCGGTGGCTGAGAGGACGAACGCAAATAAAAAGGTCGAGATCGAGCCGCCGTGGCCGGCCCCCGTGAAATAATTACATACAAGTCTCAAAACGGCGCACGGTAGCCTTCACCGTTTTTAGGGTCAACGTGAATTCCAGAAACGGCAACTCGGCTTTTGGTTGCCTCGCAAACGCTCGGTGATTTTTTTATTGTGCCTCTAGCAGTGTTACCTATGTTCAACCCTCTTCTCTATGGATGCCGACCTTCAAACGTTGATCGATTCTGGTAATTTGACACCCAAAGACGCTGCGATACTCGATCAACTGAAACCCGGCACATTTTGTCTGCACAAAAGTTGGGGCTTTGGTCAGGTCCATAGTTGGAATTTGTTGCTGAACCAGATCGTGATCGATTTTCAGACCAAGAAGCAGCACGTGATGCAGCCAAAATATGCAACCGACTCGCTGCAGCCGTTGCGGGCAGATCATATCCTGGTGCGTAAGGCGCTCGATCCCGGAGCCTTGAAAGCGCAGGCCAGTAGCGATATTCCAGCGTTTTTTGAAACGCTTCTCTCAAGTTTTGGCGGGAAAATCACACCAGATCAAATTCAGAGGGTGCTGACGCCTGACCTTCTTCCGGAAGCCGAATTTAAGAAATGGTGGGACAACGCCAAGAAAGTGCTTCGAAAAGATGGGCGCTTTTCCATCCCCACAAAAAAGACCGAACCGATCACGATTCGAGACCGGTCGCTTTCCTATGCCGACGAGCTCGTCCAACAATTCCAGCAAGCCCGTCAACTCAAAACCCAAGTCGGCGTGCTGGAAAAAATCGCGAAAAATAGCGAAGTTTTTGCTGGAGAAATAGCCAGTCTGCAGCCGGTTGTTACTCAGGTCGATGAGATCGCGGGCCGTAATATTCGACTCAATCCTGCTCTAGCCATCGAGCTGCTGATTGTCCGTGACGAATTGTTGCAACATTTCCCGGATCTGGCGGCGGGCTCGTTGAGTGTGGTTCAACTGTTACAGGAACATCAAGCCCGGTTGCCGGAAATCATTTCCCAAATTGCCGCCGCCAAACAGCGAAGGGCTCTCAACGATTACCTTGAAGCGTTTCCCAACGATTGGGACACTCGATTGTTACAAGCATTACCGCATGCTAGCTCGCGCGTGGTCGGCGAGATCGCTAAAATCTTTGTCGAGCAGGATCGCAAGGATCAATTTTACCAGTGGCTGGTACGAGGGATCAATGAGCATTCCATTTCATCCGAGGTACTGACCTGGCTGGCTAAGGAACGCGGTGCAATTCACTTTTCTGACCTGGTCGGTCCGGATTTGATCCCGGCGATTCTGAGCGCGTTGGAACGCGAACAATTCGGCGAAACCCGCCGCAATTCAAAACTGCACGACCTTTTGATCGACGACAAGGAACTCATCCCCGAGGTAATTGCTCAGGCCGAAATTCCACAAGCGCGTGACCTGATGCGTCGTTTAATGTCGAGCCCGGCGTTCGAAGAACTTAACCGGCGTTCACTCATGGCCCGTATGATCAAGATTCATCCGGACCTTCAGACCATGCTGACTGGCGAAACGGAGGGCAAAGATCAGGCGCTGATTGTTTCCTGGGCAAGCTTGCAAAAAAGGAAAGAAGAATACGACGAGCTAATCACGAAAAAGATCCCTGAAAATACAAAGGAGATTGGTATTGCCCGCTCGTACGGTGACTTACGGGAGAATTTCGAATTCAAAGCCGCCAAGGAGATGCAGACCGTGCTGATGCGCCGAAAAGCAGAATTGGAACAAATGCTTGAGCGCGCCAGAGGTTCGAGTTTCGAAAATGTAGACACCCAGAAAGTCTCGGTCGGCACCGTTGTCACCGTTCGAGATCTGGAGACCGACTCCACAGTCACTTATTCGATTTTAGGCGCTTGGGATAGCGAACCGGAAAGAGGCATTCTCTCCTACCAGACTGCCTTAGGTCAGGCACTTCTCGGGAAACATCCGGGCGAAGTCGCTGAGCTTCCCACCGAATCCGGTTCCCGGCGGGTAGAGATCATCGAAATCTCGGCTTACCGGGACCTGGCGGTAGAGGAAGATTTCGCCGCTAAGGTTTAAATATGTCTCTTACAATCATCTCTGAGCTCCGGGCCAGACAGGTCCTCGATTCTCGCGGCAACCCGACGATCGAAGTAGATGCGGAGTTGACTGGCGGCGCGGTCGGCCGCGCCATCGTTCCGAGCGGCGCGAGTACCGGTGAGCATGAAGCCTGGGAGCTGCGAGACGGCGATAAAGAACGTTTCGGCGGCAAGGAAGTGCGGCGAGCTGTGGAAAACGTAGAAACCGAAATTGCTGATGCGATCGTTGGCATGGATGCGCTCGAACAGATTTCCATTGATCAAGCTATGATTGCGCTTGACGGCACCGCGAACAAAAAGCAACTCGGTGCCAACGCCATTCTCGGTGTATCATTAGCGGTTGCCCACGCAGCCGCTGCCCAACTGGACTTGCCTCTGTTTCGCTATCTCGGCGGACCAAACGCAAAGGTTTTGCCCGTCCCGATGATGAACATTATCAACGGAGGTGCCCATTCCGATGCTCCAATCGACTTTCAGGAATTCATGATTATGCCGAAGGGAGCGCCAACGTTCGCCGAAGGTTTGCGCTACGGCGCAGAGGTTTTTCACGCCCTAAAGAGCGTGCTGAAAGAACGCGGTCTTTCGACCGCGGTTGGTGACGAGGGAGGATTCGCACCTAATTTAAACAGTGTTGAAGACACGCTGGATACGATCGCTCAAGCGATCGAAAAGGCGGGATACCAACTAGGGTCGGATATATCATTCGCCTTGGACGTGGCCTCCAGCGAGTTCTACGACAAGACTAACGACGTCTACATTTTCAAGAAATCCGATCAATCAAAAAAATCAGTGGATGAACTGATTGCCCTTTATCAGCAGCTCTGCGCCAAGTATCCAATTATCTCCATTGAAGACGGTTGCGCGGAAAACGACTGGGCGGGTTGGAAAAAACTCACTGATGCGCTTGGCCAGAAAGTTCAATTGGTCGGAGACGATCTGTTCGTCACCAATGTCGAATTCCTTAAAAAGGGTATCGAATCGGGAGTTGCCAACTCGATCTTGGTGAAGGTAAACCAGATCGGGTCGCTGACTGAAACGCTTGATTCGATCGAATTGGCGAAGGAAAACCATTACACCTCCGTGATCAGCCATCGTTCCGGTGAAACCGAGGATACCACAATCGCCGACATCGCCGTGGCAACCAATGCCGGCCAAATCAAGACCGGTTCGCTCTCACGTACCGATCGAATCGCAAAATACAACCAACTCCTCAGGATCGAGGAGGAACTAGGTGACAACGCGTGTTACGGAAGGTAAGATGCGCGAGTGAGAGCGGGTTACGAACAATTTGATGAATCCCATCAAGAGTGGCTCAGGCAGCTGCTCAATCGGGTGTTGCATATTCTCATCATTGTCGCCTTTCTGATCCTTTTGATCTGTTGGTTTTTGCCCCTGATCAAAGAAAGGCAGAAGCAACAAAGCACCGTTCAAGCGTTGAAAGAGTCGGTCGCTCGAGAGCGTGCCCTGTACAATAAACAGAGTAAAAAACTAGCCCTTCTGCAAAGTGATCCGAATTATCTGGAGCTACTTGCCCGAGATAAGCTCGATCTCATGAAGCCGGGAGAAACCATCTTCCGGATGGATTCTTTATCGGAGGGTGATAAGCCGTAGTCTTTCTTCTCCTGAAGAAGTTCGATGTAGCCTGTTGCCACCCGTTGAGGCACGATTCGGGCCGAAATGGATCTACCGGCATCGGCATCGTTCCATCAAAGATCCATCACTCCCCTTACTCCGTTGCTCCATCGCGGTCAGGTTGGTCGCCGGCGCCAGAGCTCCAAAGTCTCGCGATATGCTGCTTCCAGCCCGCTCACTTGCCGCGACTGTTCAAATGTTTCAGATACTTTAGCAGAAGCAGCCCTCTGGAATTGGCGCCACAATTCGCGGTTCGAAGCCAAATTAACCAGCGCTGCCGCCAGACCAGCAGCGTCCTGCTCCGCAACCAAGTAGCCCTGCTTTCCATCCTCAACCGCCTCTGGAATACCCCCGTGCCGGCTGGCAACGACCGGCAATCCCGTGGCCATTGCTTCCAGCATCGAGTTCGGTACTCCCTCCTGATTCCCATCTTCTGTGGTATAGCTCGGATGCACAAAAAGATGCGCCTGTTCGAAAAGCGATCGGAGTCGCGGCTGATCCACGAATCCGGTCAATGTCACCCAGCGATCGATCTGTAACTCTCGAATCCGGTTTTTGATTGATTCATGGAGTGGTCCATCCCCGGCAATGGTCAAATGTGCAGCCGGATATGTTCGCCGAAAGAGAGAAAATGCTTCCAACGTAGTGAATAAGCCTTTCTTTGGAACTAGCCGGCAAGCCTGCATCAACAACCACCGTCCATCTCCTGGAAAAGAGCGTTCCACGAAAGGAAAACCACCCAGCGGAATGCCGGTCCGGTTCATTCGAATCTTGTCCGGATTACAGCCCAATTCCTGTAGCCGATTCCCGATCGACTGGCTACGGACCAACACCAGCGGAACGAGCTGCAGCAGCTCTCGCAACCGTTGCTCATAACCCTTTTCCTCGGGCCGATTCTGTACATCCATTCCATGAAACGAGACTAGGCATGGCCGATCCCACCTCTGAATCAATGGCAAAAGATGCACTCCGGTATTCCCAAAATAGACGTGCATCATCGCCGGGTCGCGACGGATCAAGATTTTTCGAGCTGCCTCGTATTCACCACGGTAGATCAAGGCCGGCTTTCTCTGCAGATATTTGAGATAGCCGCGACGGACTAATCCCTGGCGAGCAGGCGATAATTTTTCAACGTCACGAAATGGGAAAACATCCGCATTTTGGCGAAATTTCGTGATGACAAAAGTCTCAAAATCTACCAGTGCGGTAATCTGCCGATAAATGTGCTGCATCTCGGCTTTGAGGAAATAAGTGCAATAACTGGCAACAACTGGCTTGGAGGAATTCAAGGAGTTTAGAGGCGTTGGTTTGCACCATGTTCATCCCGGGCGCCGGCCACCACAAGAAAAACGCGGAGTCGGGTTTTCGTCTACCGACCAGAGGCGGGATAGTGCATAATCGATGGATCCCGTATGGCTACGCTTCAGAATAGAATTGCCATCGTCTACGACTACGATCAGACGCTGAGTCCTGCCTACATGCAAGACGACGTGATTTTTCCTGCGTTTGGTATTAATGCCGAGAAGTTCTGGCATCGCTGCGCCGAACTGGTGCAGACCGAAGGCTTTGACCAGGAACTCGCGTACATGAAATGTCTTCTCGACTATCTGGCGATGGACCGACCAACCAATCAACAGCTCCGCCAACTCGGTGCCAAGATGCATCTTTACAATGGCTTGCCTGAAATGTTCGAAGAATTCGCGTCCGGGTTATTGTCAACGGATCATCTCGCATTTGGAATTCAGGTCGAACATTACGTCGTTTCATCCGGCTTGAAGATCTTGATCGAGGGCAGCAAGATTCGTCCCTATCTACGTGCAGTGTTTGGCTGCGAGTACGCGGAAGATCTCGATGGCCGAATCATTTTTCCGAAAAGAGTCATCAGCCACACTCAGAAGACGCAATATCTTTTTCGAATCAACAAAGGTCTACTCGACTTGTCTCAGGACGTGAACGACCACATGCCAGATGATATTCGCCCAATCCCGTTCCCAAATATGATCTACGTGGGAGATGGGCCGACCGATGTACCTTGTTTCACCATTATTAAGAAAAATGGAGGCCAGGCGATCGCGGTTTATAATCCCGACGACGGTGAGCGATCCAGTTTCCGCAAGTGCTTCGATCTGGCGAGTCGAGCGGAACGCGTACGTCATATTGCCCCCGCTGACTACCGGACCAATAGCCATCTCCGCCTTTTACTGGAAGAGATGGTACGCGAGATCGCCGATCACATGCTAGCTCAACAAAAAGCCGCCAGTGAAGTCGGTTTGGTCAGGGCGCCTAAACACGCCGGCTAGCCCGCAAGTTCAACGCGCCATACAGAGCCTCATCCGCGAAATCAAGGTGTCATCAGACACCACTTTCTCGCTTACTCCAGATCGCCTTACTAACACGATTGAGTGGCAGGCAATTGATCACGTCCTCCCGCTGCAGCCATCCTTTCCTGGCAATCTGCACCCCAAACCAGAGATCTTCGAGTCCCGCCATCGAATGAGCATCCGGATTGATCGAACAGAGAACCCCTTTGGATTTTGCTAAGCGCCAGAAGCGCCAATCCAAATCCAGCCGCCGTGGGTTGGCGTTTAACTCAATAATAGTTTTCGTTCGAGCGGCAGCTTCGATGATTGCGGGAAGATCGACTTCCGACGCGTCTCGCGATAGAAGCAAACGCCCGGTCGGATGACCTAGCATCGTAACAAACCGGTTCTCCATCGCTCGGATCATCCGGTCAGTCATTTCCTTTTCGGACAAGGTCATGACCGAGTGCACGCTCGCCACGACGAAATCGAGCTGACTCAGAACTTCGTCCGCAAAATCGAGGGTACCGTCTCTCAGAATATCACATTCGACTCCAGCAAAAATCTTGAAGTCATCGCCAAAGCTTTTGTTCAATTCTTTGATCCTGGCGACCTGCTCCATCAGTTGTTTCTCCTCCAGGCCGTGAGCCTGAAACGAGCTCTTGCTATGGTCCGCGATTCCTAAGTATTGCAAACCGAGTTCGCGTGCCGCGTCAGCCATTTCTTCCAACGAGTTTCGACCATCGCTGGCATGCGTATGACTGTGAAATGTGCCGCGAAGATTACTCCACTCAATCAAACGCGGGAGTTCATTTCGTTCCGCCGCCTCGATCTCGCCGTTAGCCTCCCGCTGCTCAGGCGGAACAAAGGCTAACCCCAGCGCCCGGTAAAGCTCTTCCTCGGTCCGGATTGGTGGAATCGCCTCGGACGGCTCTTTCGCTCCCGGATCGTCGCCGAGCCGATACTCGTTGAGAGTCCAGCCGTGTTGCAGCGCTCTGCCGCGGAGGGCCACATTATGTTCCTTGCTGCCGGTAAAGTAAGCTAAAGCAAATGGAAACTCGTGATTTGCTACGACGCGTAAATCGGCCTGCATACCGTTCTTCAGGATCACGCTGGTTTTGGTTTCTCCCTTCGCCAAGATCCGTTCGATCAAATTGGAGGTAACAAAATGCTCAGTGATTCGAGCTGGCTCTTTGGTCGCAACCAGCAGATCAAGATCACCGATCGTTTCCTTGGCTCGGCGTAAGCTGCCAGCGGCACTAATTTGGGAAACGTCGGGATGATCCTTAAAATGGGCGATCAATTGATTTGCCATTAAGGCGGCTTCAGATAGCAAGTACCTCCCCGCCCGTTTTGTTCGCCGCTCAATTGACCGCAACAAGTTTTCCGCGGTCTTGGCCCCGAAACCTGGTAATTCGGCAACCCGACCGTCACGGCAAGCTCCCTCCAGCTCGGCAATGCTTCGTACCTGCAGCTTCTCCCAAAGCACTTTGATTTTTTTGCCGGCGAGCCCCTGCACCTCGAACAGTTCAAACAAGGATTCCGGAAAATCCGACCGCAGCTTTTCGAAATACTCCAGTTTTCCGGTTAAAGCATACTCCGAGATTTTTTTGGCGATCGCCTCACCAATTCCAGCTAATTCTCGCAATCCGTTCTCTTCCACCAGCTTCGGAAAATTTCCGGAATAGGTCTCCAACGCGCGAGCGGCATTGGTGTACGCCCGAATTTTGAACGGATTCTCTCCCTTCAATTCAAGCAACTGCGCGATCGTCTCCAAAAGATCGATTGTCTGTTCCTTCGTTACCATTACGGAATACCCTCGACTTTTGCGCCCGGCTTCACCTGGTGCCGATCAAACCATCCTGCATTTACTTCAATGGCATAGCGAATTTTATCCGAGCGGCTTTGGATCAACGTTTCATCATAAGGCCGCATTGACTTCTCTTCGCTAATCACCCGATCGCCCTCTAAAAATGCAATCGAAAGTGGAATCTTTGTGTTTTTCATCCAAAAGGACGCTTGTCGCGGCGTGTCGAATATGAAGAGCATGCCACGATCTTCGGAGAGAGAATCCCGGAACATCAAACCCATCGCCCGCGATTGTTCGTCCTCGGCCAACTCGGTCTTCAACGGTACTCCCCCGACCACCAACTCCACTGTGCGTAATCCGAACGGATCAACCGTTTTCGTGGAATTGCATCCCGCGAAGAACATTCCGAGGAGGATACAGAGCAAGGGCTTAAACCAGCGAGGCACGGTGAATTTTCGATTTAATGTTCATAGCGACTTCAAAAGCCTCCGCCAACGTCGGACCAAGCACGCAGTAGTGACCCATCTTGCGGCCGACTCTTCCTTCCAGCTTACCGTACAAATGCAGTTTGGTTCGGGGTTGGGCCAAAATCGGCAACCAATCAGGAGGTCTACCATCGTTCCAGAGATCGCCCAGTAGGTTCACCATAACGGTCGGCACCAGCAATTCGGGTGACCCAAATGGATGTCCGCATACTGCACGCAGCTGCTGTTCAAACTGACTGGTGATGCAGGCATCAAACGTGTAATGGCCGGAATTGTGCGGCCGCGGGGCCAGTTCGTTAACGAGTAATTCGCCACCAGTCGTGACAAAGAATTCCACCGCAATCAGCCCCACCACATCCAGATCGGTAGCTATCGAACGCGCCACCTCGGACGCTTCTCGTTGAATTCGGTCCGGAACGCGGGCCGGAATCACCGAGTAGTCCAGGATATGGCGTGAATGAACGTTCTCCGCCGCCGGGAAAGTAGAAACCGTACCGTCGGCACCGCGAGCAGCTACTACGGAAATCTCACATCGAAAATCAACCCATCCTTCGAGAACCGCCTTGCTTCCAAGATATGGCGTGTAATCGGCATCGGCCGCCGTCCTGATTTTCTGTTGCCCCTTGCCATCGTAGCCAAAATCAGCGGTCTTCAAAATGGCCGGATAACCCACTTCTTCCAACGCAACCTTTAGTTCGTCTTCATTTCCAACGACCCGAAACGACGCAGTCGGATAGCCATTGGCGCGCAGAAAGGCTTTTTCGCGCTCCCGGTTCTGACAAATATGAAGGACTTCCGATCGAGGATGAATCGGCTTCTTAGTGGCGATCCAATCAAGGACTGCGGCCGGAATATTTTCGAACTCAAAAGTGATCACATCCACGGAATCGACAAACTCTGCAATTGCCGCTTCATCGGTGTACGACCCAGTGAATTCGCGATCGGAAATTTGTCCAGCTGGGCTATCCGGCGAGGCTTCGTAGGTATGAACCCGGTAACCTAGGCGGCGGGCGGCAATTCCAAACATTCTGCCAAGCTGACCGCCGCCGAGTACTCCAATGGTCGCACCAGGCGCAATTCGCTCAATCATCTCTCGACTCATGAGGGAAGAGCCGCCCGAACACAACGAAAAGTTTGCGTTTGGCGTTCGCCGCAAGGGTTGCTGCGTCGCGTGGTCGGTTTTCTCCGGGGACGCATCGGACCCATGAGACTCAAGGGTCCCATGGGACTCATGCCACGCCAAACGCTGAACATCGCCCTGATATTGCTTCTCTGCCCAGTTCATGCTTAAAGGAGGCACCATGTTGTCCGAGTGGCAGATCAAATCACGCGCTCATGCTTGCGCCCGGAGCCAAGCTCCATTTTCTGAGGGCGACGTCATTTACACGCTGCTTTTTCGGGACGAATCCGGTTTTCGTCGCGAAGATATTTCTGAGCAGGCGTGGCGCTCATGCCACGAGAGTGTACGGCCGTTCTCCTTTTGGAAGTCTATCTACGAAAATCCCTCCCCACCGCCGCCCGAACCACTCCCGAAGGAGTCGGTAGAAACACACCTGCGACAACTTATTCAGGAGGACCAGCCGGAGAAAGCCAATGCCCGCTATGTACTGGCTCTCATGTTGGAGCGGAAGAAGACTCTAAAGCAAGTCGATGTGCGACAGACAGATGATGAACGGATTTTGATCTACCAACATGTCAAGACCGGGGAGGTTTTTTTAATCTTGGATCCCAAATTGCGGCTCGATCAACTGGATGATGTCCAAACCGAGGTTTATGCTTTCCTTTCGCCCCCGGATCAAACTCTTCAGCCGGAGCAATGAAGCCCTACGAGATCGAGCGGATTTCGTCGAGTATTGCGTCCAATTGATTATCCAATAGATTACAAGTATGCCGTCCAGTAATCCTGTCTTGAACCAGTCCACGTTCGCTACCCCAGTGACCGGCGCTGACATCCGGCCGATGACGCTAGAAGGCGTGGTGCGGCGAACGCTTTTCTTTTTACTGCTGGCCGTTGGTTCGGCGGCAGTCACGTGGACTTTTCTAAAAACAAACGAAACCGCGATTGTGCCCTGCCTGATGATCGGTACCATAGGCGGACTGGCTGCAGCGGTTGCCGCGGCCTTTCTCAAGCGGTCCGTTCCCATCACGGGTACGATCTACGTTCTCTTTGAGGGGTTGGTGCTCGGCTCAATCACGCTCTATTTCGAGCGATCATTCCCCGGGATCGCGCTGCAAGCTGTCTGTCTCACCTTCGGCATCGCGTTCGCATTACTCGCAGCCTATCAATGCGGTTGGATCAAAGTCTCACAGACTTTCCGCTCAATTGTGATTTGTGCGACCGGAGGCGTTTGCCTGTTCTACATCATCAGCCTGCTTTGCCGGATGCTGTTTCACTTTTCGATTCCGTTGATCTACAGCTCCGGACCAATCGGGATTCTCTTCAGTCTGTTCGTCGTCGGACTGGCCGCGATGAATCTTGTGTTGGATTTCGAGTTCGTAGCGACCGGAGTCGCCAATCGCGCTCCGAAATGGATGGAGTGGTACGCCGCTTTTTCATTGATGGTGACGCTGATTTGGCTCTATCTGGAGATCCTGCGTCTTCTCTCGAAGGTGGCGCGAAACAGATAAGGGCGAGCAGCGGGCTAATCCTGATTTCAGGCGCGCTAATTCGATCCCGCCGACGCCGCGACAGAGCTCGCGAGCGCCTCTTTCCGTGCGCATTGGCCCCTCTCCAGGAGTTCGAGACAGGCAGCTTCTATGCGAACGGCTAGCTTCAGCGGCTTGAAACCAAGGCTGTTGGCCAGGAAGCGTTCACGTAACGTGATGCATTCGTCCTGGACTTGGAGCACCTGACGGCAATCACTGCAGACTATATGAAATGCCGCCGGCGATTGTTCGCGATTGACTTCGTAGTACCGATGCTCACGGTTCAGTTCGACTTCCCGGATTAGCCGGCTATCCAAGAGCATAGGTAACGTACGGTATACCGTGGCTAGCGAAATCAGCCGATCCATCCTTCGCGCGGCGGAAAGGAGATCCTCTGCATTGAACGGCTCAGAAAACGAAATAGCCGCGCGAACGATCACTTCCCGGGGCTTCGTGACTCGGAATCCGCTCTCTCGGAGATAGACCAAAGCTTCCTGGAAAAGTGCGTCTGGATTCTTTGGTGTCCGGGCCGAGCCGCTAAGCATCACCGGCGGACCCGGGCGGCTCACGGGGAAAACTCCGGGAGACAGCCGGTGCATCGCACATTCTGTACGCTCAAAAGTCATTCACTCCTCCTCACCTGCGATCCCGACCACATTACTCATCTATGCACTCGAAGCGTGCCAAACGCAAACCAATGCGCAAGAAGCCTTTGAAACCAATCGACCCTAATATTACCGAAATTTGATGTGCTTCCGCAAAAATGCCGGCACGTCAAGATCTTGCCCATCTACGATAGTTGGCTCGCTTTTCTCGAAGCGGCCGCGGGAAACTGGTTCAAAAGGAAGAACCTCCTGTTTCGCCTCGGCCTTCTTGACATCCGGCGCGCGCGAAGCGGGCTTAGGGGCAGGTTCTTTCGGCGGTGGTGGTGGTGCGCTCTCCTTGTCTTGAACCGGTTCTCGTTCAGGCACACTGAACCTTTTGATATCCATCTCCGGCAGTAGAGCATCCGAGCAGCTTGGGTCTGGCTCTGGAAACTCGGCCGGTTTGTCTGGAACCGACCGGCCAGCGTCGATCACATGCTCTGATTTTGCTTTCGAAATTCGTTCATCCGGGACGGCTTGAGGCAAGCGCGACACCTCGGGCCCAACCGGGCTTCCCAACGAACTGATGATACTCACCGAAAGGCGTTGCCCCATCTCAGGATCAACTGAGATACCCATAAATAGTTTAGTGCGATCGTTGATGTGGCGGTTCAATTCTTCCATGATGGTCTGCACTTCGCCGAGTGTCACGTTGCTGCCGCCACGAATGTAAATGATCGCATGATACGAATCGTGAAGCATTTCTCCGCGGTTCATCAATGGATTTTTTAACGCCAGAGCCAATGCCTCGTGCGCTCGATTCTCACCAACTGCTTCACCGAATCCAAAGAGCCCCCGGGAATCCCTGCCCCGCAGTACCGCCCGGACATCATCAAAACCGATCTTTAGCAGCCCAGGTCGGCGGAGAATAGCGACGATTGCGCGGATGCATCGGCTGATCGTCAGGTCGGCGGCGGCAAATGCTTCGTGGATGCCCATTCGCGGCAAAGCGATTTCCGCCATGCGGTCATTCTCAAAGCAGATGACCGCATCGGCGCTAGCGCCTAGTTGCTCTAAACTGGCCGTCGCCTGCGCGCACCGGCGTCGCCCCTCAAAAGTGAATGGCAAAGCCGCTATTACCAAGATCAATGCTTTTTCTTCTTTGGCCAACTGAACAACCCACGGAGTCGCGCCCGAACCGGTTCCCCCGCCCAGGCCGGCGCAAACGATAATCACATCTCCGCCTTCAAGCGCTTTCCGAATTTCTTCGGTGGCTTCTTCCGCGGCCGCCAAACCGAGCTCCGGATCACCACCCGAACCGAGCCCGCGCGTGAGAGTTCGACCCAGTTGCACCTTGTGAGTCGCTACCGATCCGGCCAGCGATTGCACATCGGTATTGATTGCGATCAGTTGGATTTCCTCAGATCCATCCAGAACCATTCGGTCCAGGATGTTCGATCCGGCGCCTCCGATCCCTACTACTTTGATACTAATCGGTGACGCCGATTCTTCATCCCGATCATATTGTCGATTGAGCTGGACCATACTCTTTACGCTCGAAACATTCCGCTGAGTTTCCTGATTGCCCGACTGAATAAGCCACCTTCGAGCGGGCGGTCGAGGTGAGCTAGGTGCGCGTATTTAACCAAACCCAATGCAGTCGCAAATTGAGGATTCTCGAATGCGGAAGTCACACCCGCCAGCGGCAACGCATGCGCTACTCGCGCCGGCATACCAAAAATCTCGGAAGCGAGATCTTCCAGCCCGCGAATTTGACTCGATCCTCCGGTCAATAGAACACCCGCACCGATGTAATGAAGATTTTGTTCCCCGTCGATCAAGCGACGAACGATTTCCAGAACCTCGCGCACGCGCAGGTGCACGATCTGATTCACCAACTCACGTTCTATTTCCCGGCCGGCAAAACCGGTTTCATCTCGCAAAACGATGGTTTCGCCCGGAAACGCGGTCCCCAGCGTTACGCTCCCTTCTTCGCTCTTTAGCTTTTCCGCTCGGGTGGTCGGTATCTTTAACCCAATACACATATCGTTAGTGATATGGTCACCGCCCACCGCCAAGATGCCGCTCTGTTTCACTGCGCCGTCCACGTACACTAAGAAATCGGTGGTACCTCCACCGATATCGATGACCAAGGCGCCGAGCTGCTTTTGCTGTTTGTCTAGAACCGCTTGCGCCGTGGCGAAGGAGTTAATAACCACATCCGCGGTATCCAGCTCAAGCTCTTTCACACAACGAATCGCGTTTTGAATTCGGGTCCGAATACCATAGACAACGTGAAAGTCCGCTTCCAGTTTCTTCCCAAAAAGCCCAACTGGGTTCAGGACTCCATCCTGGCCATCCACATAGTAGTGCTGAATGATAGTATGAAGGATACAATCCTCAACCGGGAGGCTCACCTCGCGTGCGTTGGTCCGCACATCCTCGAGATCATGCTCGTCAATTTCTTCGCGACCCTCTTCCAGCAGCACCACTCCGCGATTGTTGAAACTCCTAATGTGACCACCGGTGATTCCGAGATAAACTTCGCTGATTTCGACATCGCTTTTCTCTTCAGCGTCGACGATGGCGTCGTGAACGCAGCGTTTCGCGGTCTCGAAATCAACGATCTCTCCTTTTCGTACTCCCCGAGATGGCGCATTACCGACCCCCAAGACCTTGAGCGTTCCGTCGTGATGCGCTTCTGCCACTGCAACACAGATCTTCGATGTTCCTACTTCCAAACCCACAAATATATTTTCTCTACCCATATTAGAATTTCCCAGCCATCGGCGTCTTCTTCGGTTGGGAGACCTTTCGTCCATGACTGTTCTTTGACGTCTTCACCGGCGGATGTGACGCAGCATCGCTTGGCTTAACCGGTTCCGGCGAAGGAGTCGGTCCCACTTCGGGCTCCAGAGCCGTCGACTGTACGAATGTGACTGGAATATTGCGCTGCACCAACAAGTTCACCGTTTGCAGCTCTTTGCTATTTTTTTCGCAATAGTTCATTAACCGCTCGAGACGCCTCAGTTGCAGAACCAGATCGTCCGTACCGAACGTGACGACTGAGCGCTGTTTATCAGTAACGACCAGACAATATTCCTTGGAAACGTCGATGCTCTGGATCTGCAATCGAGTTTGCAAGATTTCGGCAGCATCCCGAAGCAGTTCCAAAGCAGCTTTTACTTCTTCTCGATCGAGCGCCTGGCCAGCGACTAAAGACGACGTCTCGACGCCTAAGATCACTGGTAAACCGGCGTATTCCGGAGCAGAACCTTTCGGCTTAAGCAGGATACCTCGCCGATCAACGAGAAAGGCATTTTCAAAGGTCGGCGGGACGCTATCGGATGCTACTACCCAGGCGACCGGTCGTCGCTCCTGAATGGTGATCACCAGCCGATTGGGGAGAACTCTTTGCACTCTCGATTCTTCGACCTGCGGCAAACTCCGGAGCCGCTCTTGCAGCTGAAGCAGATTGATCTGGAAAATGTTGGCCCCCTCGGCGATATCAGCGGTTCTCAGGATCGCATCCCGGGTTAGCTTACCATCAGTCGTTACATCAATATTGCGTACGGCGTAGTCCACATTCTCGAAAAACCAGGCATTCAAAGCTCGTTTTGCGCCAAAAACGACTCCGGCAATCGAGGAACCAACGATCAGCAGCACCGAGAAAAGAAAAAAGATCTGTTGCGTTCGGCGAGCGGCCGCTTTTCGCGTGCGAACCCTTACATCCAGAAGATGCTGTTGTCGTCGCTGCCACGACGTCGATGTTCTTCGGTTTTGTTTGCGCGGTTTTTTTGGGGTTGTCACTGCCAGTTTGCCACGCTCCTTCCCCGAAACCGTCGCTTACTCGCAACGAACAACTCGATAGGTGCGAAGCGAAAACGTCCGGCCTGAGAAAGGCTGGTTTTGCTTATCCTAACAAATTCCAACAAAAGGTCCAAGCTTTGCACTGCGTAAATACAAAATATTAGTAATTTATTAGTCCAACTAACATTCGAACTGGCTGGCAACGCCCTTCCCAGTGCTTTGCGCTTCCCGGAACGCGCTAGCAACCCATCATTGGAACCTGAAATCGATGCCAACCGGCAGTGTTTAATCATCGTCCACTCCCACAATTTGGACCTCGGTCTGTAATTCGATTCCGCGCTCGGCTTTGGCTGTTGCCTGAATTTCCGAGATCAAGCGGATGACATCTCCAGCCGTCGCTTCGCCTGTGTTCACGATGAAATTTCCATGGATCTCTGAGACTCGCGCGGCGCCAATCATCTTGTTCTTGAGTCCGAGCTGTTCGACGAGTTTGCCGGCGGGGCATTCAACTGGGTTCTTGAAAATGCAACCGGCGCTAGCCGCAATTGGTTGTGTACTCCGTCTTTTTTTGCTGGCGACATCGAGGCGCTGTTCAATTTCTTCAAGCTTGGCCGGCGTACCCCGAAAGACGGCCGATACTACAAACCGATCTCGCAGAGTCGGAACATTTCGGTAATGCACTTGCATCATTTCCGGGGTCAGAATTTCGAACTCCCCTCGCATATTGACCACGCGCACGTTCACGACCTGCTGAAACGTTTCCGCACCCATCGCTCCAGCATTCATCCGCAGACTGCCGCCCACACTGCCCGGAATCCCTTCCATCCACTCAAATCCTCCAATCCTGGCTTGCCGGGCAGCACCCACTAGTTGTTTCAGGCGAACTCCGGCACCAGCCTCAATTTCCCAATCGTTGATTTTCACCGCCGAAAAGTCCCCTTTCGAGAGATGGATTACGACACCCGGAATTCCGCCCTCACGCACCAGCAGATTGGATCCTCGGCCAACGATCATCACGGGCAAGCGATTGGCCGAGCAAAATCCGAGCGCGTTTGCCAATCCGCCATGCGTCTGAGGTTCAACCCAGAACTGAGCCGGTCCGCCCACCCGCAAAGTCGTATGGTTCGCCATCGGCTCGTACAGTGTGACCGCTCCTGCTCCCATCGCCTCGCGCAGTTGGCGCGCGATCTCCAAATCTTGGACCAGCTTGGAAGCTTCCTCATGAATGTCCCCTGCCCCGAGACTCAATAGGAGATCACCGGGGCAAGCCGCACGGGCCAACGCCCGATGTAATCGCTCCCTCCTACTAATGTACTGGACCGGAAGCCTCCCGCGCTCGCGAATCGCACTCACGATGGTCTCTCCGGAAATACCCGGGATTGGCTCTTCGCTAGCGGCATAAACATCAGTAACAAACACTAGATCTGCGGAATCGAACGCCGCACCAAACTCGTTCCGGAGAGCTCGAGTCCGGGAGTAGCGATGCGGCTGAAACATCACAACAATTCGTTTTCGTCCGATTGCTTGAGCGGTGCGCAGAGTCTCCCGGATTTCTGTCGGATGATGGCCGTAATCGTCTACTACCCAGAAATCTTCATTTTGTAGCTTCACCTCAAAACGTCGTCGTGCCCCACGAAATGAAGCTAGCGCTTCCGCTATTTTGGGGAACGTGACGCCAACCTCGGTAGCAAGTGAGGCGACCGCCAGCGCATTACTAACATTATGCTTTCCCGGTACCCCCAGATCGAGCTCACCAAGTTTAGTGTCACGGTACCATATCTCGAAGCGTGAACCGAAATCAGTTGCGGTTACCCGATCGAAACGATAGACAGAATTCCGATCTTCGCCGTAACTGATCGAATTGGGAAGATCCCGGCACAATCGTGCAGCGTGCGGATCATCCGCACAGTAAAGGATATTCCCACGAGTCTGGGCAATGAAATCGCGAAACACGCTATCAATCGCGGCGAGATCCGCGTAGTAATCCAAGTGCTCAAGTTCGACGTTGAGAATGATCGCGTGTCTGGGCTGGTAAAACCGAAGCGTCCCGTCACTCTCGTCCCCTTCCGCTACGAAGTATTGTCCGTTCGGGTCCCAATGCGCATTGGTACCGAGGATTGGAATCTCTGCCCCAACATAATGCGACGGATGCAGGCCACCCACCCGCAGCACATGCGCCGCCATTGCTGAAGTGGTGGTTTTTCCGTGCATCCCGGCGATCACTATCCCATCGCGGATTGCCATGATCGCAGCCAACGCCTCGGCCCGTCTAACCATCCACAGATCCAGCCGAGTCGCCTCGTCATAGGCGGGATTTCCGGCTCGGATCGCAGAAGAGTGAATCACGAGTTCTGCTTCGTGAACTGTCTCAGCGGTTTGCGGAAGGTGAAATTTGAGACCGGCCGCTTCCAGGCGACGCGTTTCCAACGAGCTTACACGATCGCTTCCGCTTACTTCATGACCTAACGCCAAAACCAGTCCGGCGATTCCACTCATCCCGCTCCCCGCCACCCCAATGAGATGGATCTTTCTGGGCGGCGAAAGCAGTAGCTGCTGGAGCTCTTCTCGGGTCCTCATCCAGCTTGTGCCTCCAGAAGCTCAGCAATTTTTTCCGCGGCGTCGGTAATCGCCATTGATCGCATGCTCTCCGCCATCAAACGCCGCCGTTTAAGATCCGAAAGCAGTTCGTCGATCAGATGGCCAAGCTTTTCGCCGTTCGCCTCGGCTCCTTCAAGAACTTCAGCGGCGCTATTCCGACTGAAGATCGCTGCATTCAAAGACTGGTGGTTATCGGCCGCAAACGGGTATGGCATCAAAATCGCCGGCAACCCGAAGTACGAGATCTCACTCAAACTAGCGGCTCCCGAGCGAGCAACGATCAGATCCGCCACTCCATACACATCCTCCATCTGATAGTGGAACGCAGCGACAAACGCAGGAATCCCCTCCTTCTGATATCGATCGTAAACGAACTGGTGATCCTCCCGCCCGGTCAAGTGGACGAATTGCACCGGCTTCATTGCAAAATGATGCAAGGCAGCCACTACGGCTTCGTTAATACCATGGGCCCCCTGGCTGCCGCCAAAGACTGCAACCGTCTGCAGTCCAGATTTCAGTCGAAGATTTCGCGTTGCGGTCTCGCGATCGACTGCACCTCGCAGGCTGGTACGAATTGGCGTACCGGTCACCTGGACAGGCTTCGCGGGAAAGTACTGTCGGCACTCAGCGAAGCCCAAGAGAACAGTATCTGCCAATTTCGCATTGATCCGATTCGCCTTTCCAGGAATCGCGTTCGATTCATGAATGAACGTAGGCGTCTTGAGCAAACGTCCGGCCAGGATTGGTGCCGTCGAGGTGAATCCGCCCATACCTAAGATGGCCGATGGACGCCAGGACCGGAATAGATTCCAGCAGGTGAGAAAGCCGCTGATGAACTTTACGGCAAAAGGAAAAATTTGTGGCGACCAAATCGAAGGCATACCGACCGACGCAATCTTTTTGATCTCAAAATCAGTGCGGTCCCTTACCGCAATTGCGTCAATTTGCTTTTCGGAAATAAGTAGCAACACCTCATGGCCGCGACCTCGAAGAAGCTCGGCAATAGCTAACCCTGGGAACAGGTGACCACCGGTTCCACCACATGCAATCGCAAATTTCATGAAATAGAATCTAAAATTCAGAAAGGTGCCGGACGCGGACCATCATCGCGGTCTGCGAAGTTCCTCCCTCTTCCTTTCCCTGCCGGTAGATATTGATCAAAATACCGATGAAGATAAGACAAAAAAACAGATTCGATCCTCCGTAACTGATGAAAGGCAGCGGTAATCCTTTGTTGGGGAGAAGTGAAGTGGTGACGCCGATATTGACCAGCGCCTGCAGTCCGACGATGAAAGTGCACCCAAAACCCAACAGCATTCCGAATCGGTCTTTAGCATTCAGAGCGATGAGGGTGCCGGCGGTGAGGATCAAGAGATAACAAAATACGATGACGAGTGTCACGCGCAGCCCTAACTCCTCGCCGATGACCGGAAAAATGAAGTCGGTATGGGCATATGGTAAATATGACATTTTTTGCCGGCCGTTTCCCAGCCCCAGACCTTCGATACCGCCCGAACCAAAAGCAATGAGGCTCATGAATTGTTGATGACCCTCGGTCTTCTCGTACTGATCGGGATGGATGAACGCCAGCAGCCGCCCTTGTCGTTCCGAAATACGCCAAGCCAAGCTGAGAACGCCACCGATGCCAATCGCTACCATGAGACCCAAGTATCGATAATTGGCGCCGGCTACAAACATCATCAAAAGGACGGTGATTCCGATCAGCGCGGTCGAACCGAGATCCGTCTCGGCGGCAATCAAACCGAGCAGGACGGCAACCACCGCTAACGGCACCACGATTCCGGGAAGCAACCGATGTTGAACTTGTTCAAACTTAGCGAACCACCAGCCGATAAACACAATCGCACCAAACTTTGCCAATTCAGACGCTTGAAAAGTAAAGGCGCCGACCTGAATCCATCGGGAAGATCCGTTGATGCGCAAACCGATGGGGTGAATAAAGCAGAGAACCAACAGAATGACCGACCCAGTCAGCCAAACCATCCAGGTTTTCTGCCACCAATGATAGTCAATCAGCGTACAAGCAACGGCGCCGATAAAACCGACTCCGAGCCAAAAGGTTTGTTTCTTCAAAAATCGAAATTGATCCCCGTGACTGTCCGGAGCAAATGCACCGGTACTGAATAACATCACAATGCCGATCGAAACCAGAACCGCGACCGCCAGAAACAAAATATAAGCGCTCTGTTTATGCATGGTAGTTGGGCCTAAGGATGAAATTTTCGGTCTGAACGGCGGCGGATCCTCGTGCGCCGTCGCTCTGGTTTGGCGCCCCCCTAATTAAGCTTGGCCGCCTTCCGGCAGCCGCCGGACACAGTCGGGATGTGGTCTGCCCCAACCCTGGGAAGTATGATATTATTTTATTCGAGCTTAGATGGGATCTGCAGTCGTTGTCCGATTTGTAGTTTTTTTGGGTCTTCGATGTTGTTCACCTTGAGTAGGTCGACCGAGTTCACCTTGAGCTTCTTCGCAATGGAAGCAGGGGTGTCGCCGCGCTGGATGACGTAATACTTCTCCAATTCCGAAGTTCCAGCGCTGGAAGTCTGGCTCGATACGTTTTTGCTCTCTTTTGATTCCAATAGCTTTTGCACTTCAGACGAAACCGATCTGGTCGTTGATTTCTCCGGAATGATCAATTCTCGACCTAAGGCGAGCGGCGCGCCGGCTCGCAGGCCATTCGCTTGTTCCAAATCGTGGCCAGTCAATCCAAACTGCGCCGCGATTCCTGCGAGAGTATCGCCCGTGCGAACCTTATACGTTCCACCCGGGGGAGCGGCCGGCTCTTTGCTGGTCGGCTTACTTGCGATCGTTGACCCGCTCGGATTAGGATTCTGTTTAGTTCCATCGGCTTTCGGTAAACCATTCGCCTGTTGACGATCTTTGAGCGCACTGAAAGCAAAAATGCCGCCAACCGCCACCACGTGTAAGAGAAGCACGACTACAAACGCCCGGGACAATTTTACATTTGGTTCTTCGATCAGGTACTCGTCCTCGCTGTACCTGCCCGCGGCGCGGGGCGCAGCCGCTCGCAATTGCTTCCTTGGCGTTTTCCGAAGTGTTCGTTTTACCATTTTCACCTTGTTAGTTCCTCCACCAGTTGTCGGAATTGGTTTCCGCGATCAGCGTAATTCTTGAACATGTCGAAAGAAGAGGTACCCGGGGAAAAAAGGATGGTATCTCCCGGCTGAGCGTGTCGCCTTGCCGTCGACACGGCCTCAGAAAGTGTGGGTACGACGTGACAGGGCAGATGGGTTGACCAAGTCTTGGCGATTCGCTCTGCCATCTCCCCTAGCAACACTGCATGTTTCACCTGGCGCTCGACCAGTGCCACGATTGAATCGAATTCGAATCCTTTATCTTTGCCACCAGCAATGAGAACAACTGGTCGCGGCGCTGATTCCAGCGCTTTAACTAACGCGTCCAGGTTAGTAGCCTTGGAATCGTTAATAAAGGTAACACCATCGACTTCCCCAACGTTTTCGCACCGGTGAGGTAGTAATCGATATCGACGCAGCCCAGGGATCGCAGCATCCCACTCAATACCGAGTGCATGCGCTACCCCTAGTGCTGCCATTAGATTCTCGGTGTTATGGAGCCCAGCGAGCCGAGTCTCTCCTAAATGAAGAATCGGGTCACCTCGGAAATGAATCACGTTCTCGCGGCAGACCAAGTCGGCGGCCTCATTGTAGGCGCTGAACGATATCCGCTGAGCCTTTAACGATGGCAACGAATCTTGGGCATTGACGACTGCGAAATCGCCTTTTCCCTGCTGTTCGAAAATTCGGAGCTTCGCCCGATGGTATTCCTGCAGGCTCGGGTAACGGTCCAGATGATCCGGCGTGAAGTTTAGCCATACCGCTACTTTCGGATGAAATCGCGAAATGGTTTCCAGCTGGAATGAACTCACTTCGACCGTGAAAACATCGATGTTGGCCTGAAGCGAAATTGCTTCTGAAAATGGCATTCCAATGTTACCGCAGGCCATCGTTCGGACCCCACCATCATTTAACATCATTTCGATGAGCTGAGTGGTCGTGGTTTTGCCATTCGTTCCGGTAATCGCCACGATAGGCTTGTGGCAAAAGCGATAGGCTAGCTCCAGTTCTCCGGTAAATGTCGCTCCTCGCCGCCTGAAATTCTGAACCAACTCCACCTGCGGATCAATCCCCGGGCTGAGAACGACCAGCTCGGAGCGAAGATCCGCTCGCTCCGCTGCTTCTCCCAGAATCGTTTGGACACCGGTTTGGTTTAGTCGTCGCGCCTTTTCGATCAATGCATCTGACTCCACACTATCCAACACCGTCACGTCCAAACCTTCCTGCCGGAGCAGATTGGCCGCTGCTTCTCCACTCGATCCCAATCCCAAAACGATCGCGGTGTTGTGCTCGAAATTCATCGCAACTTCAACGTGGCTAACCCAAGCAGCGCGAACATCAGCGACATGATCCAAAACCGGACAATGACGGTGTTCTCCTTCCAACCTTTCAACTCGAAATGGTGATGGAGTGGCGCCATCAGCAGCACTCTCTTCCCTCGGGTTTTAAAGCTAAGGACCTGCAAGATCACGGAAACGGCCTCGATAACGAACACGCCGCCGACCACGGCCAGGAGAAGCTCTTGCTTGCAACAGATAGAAACCACTCCCAGCGTACTGCCAATGGAAAGCGATCCGGTGTCCCCCATGAAGACTCGCGCTGGGTGACAATTGAACCAAAGAAATCCAAGCCCGGCTCCGGCCAGTGCCGTACACATGACGGTCAACTCAGAGCTCTGGCGATAGTAAGGAAGATCAAGATAGGTAGCAACGGCAACGTTGCCCGCGGCATAGGCTAAAATCGCATAGGTGGAAGCCGCAGTAACCGTGCAGCCGGCGGCTAGGCCGTCGAGACCATCGGTCAGGTTGACTGCATTAGAACAACCGACAATAACGAACGCGAAGAAGATGAGAGTAAACCATCCCAGGTTATTTATGATCGGTTCCTTGAAGAACGGGATAAAAAGCTCTTTGGCTTGGATCTCGAGTGATGGATTCGACAGAAAAAAGACGGTGACGATCAGTGCGAGCAAGAACTGGCACGACAGTTTTACCCGGCCGGGCACGCCGTCCGATTTCTTCTTCGTGACCTTGAGATAGTCATCGACAAATCCGAGCGCGGCGGTCGACACGATTGTAAACAGGCAGAGCCAAATGAAACTGTTGTCCAAGCGGGCCCAAATCATTGTCGAGACCGCGACCGAGCCCATGAGAAGCACTCCGCCCATCGTCGGTGTTCCCTTTTTCGCTCCATGCAATTCATTGAGACGATGAACTTCTTCCGCTGTCCGTATCGGCTGTCCGAACTTCAAAGAACTCAATTTTCGAATCACTTGGCTTCCGAAGACCAGGCACAGCAGGAATGCCGTCATCGCCGCGCACACCGCCCGAAACGAGATATATTGGAATACGTTGAATCCCGTATTGATAACGTGCGGGGGCAGACTCAGGTAGTACAGGTAGTACATCATTGCGACCTCCACTTAACCTGCTTCGGGGTAGCTTCAAGTTGCTCGATGATTCGATCCATTGCGGCGCTTCGGCTCCCTTTCACCAAAAGCAGGTCCCCTGGCTCGAGAAATTCCGCGAGTGCGTCCGCCGCCTCTGTCTGGGTCGCTACCGTTCTAGTCTGATCAAGACCGGCTTTGAATGAAGCGGACGCGATCGGCTTGGCTCGCTCGCCAACGGCAATGAGAAAATCGAATCCGTTTTCCGCGGCCGCCGATCCAACGCGTTCGTGGCTGGAGAGACTCTGCTCACCCAGCTCCCCCATGTACCCCAACGCGGCAATTCTTCTCCCTTTGACCGGCAACTTGGCGACGGTCCGGAGGGCAGCGATGACAGAGTCAGGGTTAGCGTTATAGGCGTCATTGATGACCAAAACTTGGCCCAATTTCTCAATCCGAAATCTACCTCCAGGCAACGATGTCTTCGCCAGCCCAGTCGCGCATTGGGCCAGTGACAAACCGAGAGCGCGCCCGATTGCGACTGCCTGCACCGCGTTCTTTATCATGTGTTCGCCAGGTACCGGAAGAAAAACGGCAACTTCATCGCTCTCATCCGCGAGTACGAATTCCTCACCATCAACGTGATGAGCAATTTGGCGGGCTTGGATCGTACCTTGATCGATACCAGTCTTAATAGTTGGAGCACTGCAACGCGCCGATATCCAATCGGAAAATTCATCATCCGCGTTGAGCACCACCACACCGGTCGACGGAATATTTTCGGCCAGTACTGCTTTCTCTCGAGCGATCACTTCGCGAGATCCGAGGAACTGAATATGGGCAACACCGATGTTCGTAATTATCCCGTAGCTGGGCTTCGCCATTTCAACCAGGGGCGCCAACTCGCCAATGTGATTCATCCCAAATTCCCAGATCGCCACCTGATGATTCCGGTCGGCCTTTAAAATGGACAACGGCACTCCAATATGATTGTTGAGATTGCCCTCCGTTTTTGTCACCGCATACTTTTCGCTCAGCACCGCAGCGACCATTTCCTTGGTGCTGGTCTTTCCATTGCTGCCGGTGATGCCGACTACTCGAAGCGATAACTCAGCGCGATAAGCCCGGGCCAACCGTTGCAGCGCTTGTAAGCTGTCGGTTACTTGAATCTGAGGGAAGCTGCGCCACTCGGAAGTGACAGTTTCTACCAAGGCGGCAGCGGCCCCCCGCTCCCGGGCCGCTGCGATGAACTGGTGCCCGTCGAATCGCTCACCGCGCAAAGCAACGAAGAGCTCTTGCGGCGTCGAGTTTCGAGTATCGGTTCCGACGCAGGTGACGATCGTCTCCTCGGGACCCCAGACCACGCCTCCGGTCGCAACCGCAATCTGGCGAAGCGATTTAGGTTCCATGACTCTTCATCTCCACCGGGTTTTCTTCCAGCGCCCGTGTCGCTATCTCAATATCATCGAAAGGAATAGTGCGGTCGGCGAACTCCTGATATTTTTCGTGTCCTTTGCCAGCGATCAGAACGATGTCCCTCGGCTGCGCGAGCTGAATTGCGCGGGTAATTGCCTCGCGCCGGTCAAGTACCGTCTCGAATCGCTTACTTCTGAAGCCGGCCTCGATATCTCGTATGATCTGAGCCGGATCCTCTTTTCGGGGATTGTCAGAAGTGATGATCGAATAATCCGCGTTTTGATCAGCAGCGGCACCCATCAGCGGGCGTTTACTTTTGTCTCGATTCCCTCCGCAGCCGAACACCAGAATCAATCGATTCGGGCTCAGATCACGGCAGGTCTTTATCACATTGAGCAGCGCGTCATCGGTGTGAGCGTAATCCACAAAGACCTGAAATTGTCGTCTAGCCGGTACTGCCTCCAAGCGACCCGGAACTTGAGGAGCTCGGGCCAGCGCAAGGACGGCAGCACGAACGTCCAGCCCAAGTGCTTGGATCACGGCCAACGCGGCCAGTGAATTATAAATGTTAAACCTCCCGATTAACGGCAGCCTTACTAGAAAACTCTTTCCTTTTATGTCGAGCTGATAGGAAGTACCGGTCGGCTCGATCTTGAAATTGCTTGCTCGAAAATCGGCTCGAGCGCCCATTCCAAAGGTAATAATCGGCACATCCCGACCAAATCGAGCGATCAATTGTTGCCCATACGCGTCATCAACATTGATGATCGCGGTTCGGCTCTTTGCGTCACTGTCGCGCAGACCGGCAAATAACTTCGCTTTAGCTTCAAAGTACTCCTTCATCCCACGATGAAAATCGAGGTGATCTTGCGTAAGATTGGTAAAAACCGCTACTCGGAAGCTGATTCCGTCAACCCGGTCGAGTTGCAACGCATGCGAAGAGACTTCCATGACGACGTTGGCACAACGAGCATCGACGCACTGAGCAAGAATGGATTGCAGATCAAGTGACTCCGGGGTGGTCCGAGAAGCTGGTAAGACTCGCTCTCCGATCTCATAGGAAACCGTCCCGATCAAGCCGGTGCGTTGTCCTGGCCGTTCCAGCAGATGCTTGATTAGATAAGTGGTCGTCGTTTTTCCGTTGGTGCCGGTAATCCCGATCATGCGTAGTTGCCTAGAGGGGTTGGAATAAAACGCAGCGGCCAACCGAGCTAATGCGTCTCGTGAATCCGGTACCTGGATATGCGTGACGCGCTGGGTCAAACCAGGTTCTTCGGACACGATCGCGACGGCTCCGCGGTCGATCGCTTGCTCAATGAAGCTGTGGCCGTCCACGACGTGGCCGCGGATGGCCACGAATAGACTGTCCGGACCCGCGTCTCGGGAGTCGTAACCCAACGAGGTGATTCGCCGATCCAGTGAGCCAGTCACAATCGGGTCGGTGAGCTCACGAACGAGTTGTTCCAATTCCATACTCTTTCGATTAATCATGACTTTGGAGCGTGGAAACAACTTTCTTGCTTTCGGCGCCGGAATCTGGCGGAGGGGTCGGCTCGGTTGGCTGCAGATCGAGATAGTCTGCCACCTTTTTGGCGATCTTGGCAAAGATCGGACCGGCTACGGTTCCCCCAAACGCTTTGCCTTGTTTCATAACGGGATCATCCAGCAGAACCAGAAGTGTGAACTTAGGATCATCCGCCGGCATGAAACCGACGAATGAAACCACATATCTGCCTTCCATGTACCCCCCTTTTGGATCGATCTTCTGCGCAGTGCCAGTCTTTCCCGCCACCGCAAACCCCGGAACCGCGGCACCCTGAGCGGTACCTTCCTTGCTGACAACGTCTTTTAATGCTGCCACGACTTTCTGCGCAGTGTTCGTTGAAATCACCCGGCGAGCGATCTCCGGTGAATAATTGGCGACAGTGCGGCCATCAGAATCGACAATCTGCGAAACGATCATCGGCTTCAGCAGGTTACCACCATTCGCGACCACCGACATCGCAATCACCATTTGCAGCGGAGTAACTGCGACGGACTGGCCCATCGGAATGCGGGTGATGTCAAGCTTGCTCCAGCGATAAGGAGGGTTCACTAGACCCGGGATCTCCCCCGGCAGACAAATCCCGGTGCGCTCTCCAAAACCATAGAGCCGGATGTATTGATAAAACCGGCTCTCACCAAGTTGCAGCGCCAGTTTGGCCGCGCCGATGTTACTCGACTTAGAGAGAATCTGGTGAACGGTCAGAACTCCCATCGGATGGGCGTCTCGGAGCACTCGTCCCGCATATTGAAAGTGTCCGTTCTCGCAGAAAATCGTTGTGTCAGGGGTTACCAACTTTTCCTCCAATGCAGCGGATGTCGCGACGATTTTGAAAGTTGAGCCGGGCTCGATCATGTCAACGATCGGGCGATTCTTCTGCGCATCGTCGGTCGCCTCCCCGATGTTGTTACAATCGAATGTCGGCCGGCTCGCAATCGCCAGAATTTCGCCGGTCTGGGGCCGAACCATGATGGCGGTCGCCATTTTTGGCTGATACTCCGCCCAGGCCGCATCTAGTTCTTGCTCAACGATTGTTTGCAAACCCAAGTCAACGGTCAGAACAACATCACACCCATTCTTGGCCGCTTTTTCGTGACCGCGGTACTGGACAAGCTCGCGCCCGGTGCGGTCTTGCTCGCTGTAGCGGTACCCGTCGGTTCCCTGGAGAAACTCTTGCATCGCCATTTCGATCCCGAGCTTCCCTTTATGCTCGTGATCGAGGAACCCGATCACCTGAGCCAAGAGTGGTCCGTTTGGATATACTCTCACGAAATCGGGGTCGAAGTAGATACCGCGCAGCTTGCCTTTGCTGTCGCCAATGATCTTCCGGACGCGATCGGCGGTCTCTTCCGAAACCTCCTTCTTCTTGAGGACGACGTACTCTTTTTTGTTCTGCTTCGCCGCGGTCAGCTTATCCGCAAGGTCACCCGGATCCATTTCCAACTCAGCTGCGATTGCCTGTGCCAAAGCAACCGGGTCCCGGATATGCGAGCCATCGGCAATCGCGAGTCGGACCGGTAGGTTGTCAGCGAGCGGCTCCCGATGACAATCCCGGATGATGCCTCTGCGGGCATGGATAATTTGTTTGTGGACATGTTTTTCGGTCGCCAGTGCCGTGTAATCGTCATGCTTGATGACCTGGAGATAAATCAGTCGATAAGAGTAGGCGCTGAAAATCGCAACCAACCCAAAGCACACAGTGACGGCTCGTGTTTGTGCATCCCATCTCATTGGTTGCCGGCACGGTTGGAAACAATTCTCAATTCATTTCCAACCGGGCCGTGTCCTTGGTTAAGGCGAACAACCTGATCGGTAGTAATCGGGATCAATCCCCGAGAATCTTTCGCCAAGCTCTTCATGAGTTCACGCCGAGAACTCAGAGAGCCCAAAGTCGATTCGATGATTTGATTGTCACGCTGAAGATCGGCGAGCTCTTTTTCCAACACGATCTGCTCGTGACCAAATTCGGTTAACTGATTCTTCAGATAGACATAAGAGAGACCAGCAACCGCAGCAAATGTCATCGCGACAATCACCTTACAGATAGATGAGGCCCGGATCGAATAAGTAGTCTTTTTCTGGATGCGGTTCATAGCAGGTTCCGTTCGATTACTCTTAGTTTGGCGCTTCTGGATCGCGGATTGGCGGCAAGTTCAACTTCGCTCGGTTCAACCGGGCGTGAGGTGAGTGGTCTAAATCCAAAACTCGGATTGCGTCGCGGTTCGGGCCACTCCGGGCGGTCTACCCACTCCTGGGTTACTTTTCGAAAAAACTGTTTCACCAATCGATCTTCCAAAGATTGAAAAGTGATCACCGCAAACCGGCCACCCGGCTTGACGTAGTCGGCTAGTAAAGGCAGCGCACGCTCGATCGTTCCAAGCTCATCGTTCACTGCGATCCGGAGGGCTTGAAAAACGCGGGTTGCCGGATGTCGCGGCCCTCTCCTTGGTAAAACCGATTCGATGGCGCGCGCGAGTTCCACCGTAGTGGAGAAAGGACGAGAAACTCGGGTTCGCACGATCTCCGCTGCAACTCTCCGAGCCGCAGGTTCTTCCCCGTAGTCTCGAAAAATTCGGACCAACTCGGCTTCCGGTGCGTAATTTACCAGATCGGACGCTCTCCGCGGTATGTTCGGGCCCATTCTCATATCCAGTGGGCCAGAATGTTGAAAACTGAACCCGCGTTGCGGCGTGTCGAGTTGGTGAGACGAAATCCCAAGATCGATCAGAACTCCATCGAAACCGGACACGCCCATCTCTTGGAGAGAGCGAGTAATATCCACGAAATTGCATCGAATCAGCGTCAGCCGGGATGCGAAGTCCGCCAGCGACGCCATACTCTCCGCAATCGCATCCGGATCCTGATCTACTCCAATGACTTCTGCTCCCGCTTCCAGAAAGGCTCGCGCGTGACCACCACCGCCGATCGTACAATCCAAGAAAATCTCCCCGGGCCCCGGGCGTAAATAGTCCGAGACCTCCCTTAATAGCACCGGTAGGTGATACCCTCTGGTTTCGTTGTCTGTTTCCGCGTCGTTCGGCAAGGCGATCATCACTTCCTCTCTTGCTCTCCTGGTTAAAGAATTTGTTAGTTGTTTAGTTTGGATCTGCTACACCCCCAGCATCCCAAGCACGTGTTGGAACGTCGGCGTCTCTTCGTCCAACGTCTTTTTCCAAGTATCTGGATTCCACACCTCAAAACGTGAATGTCCTCCGACGAGGACCACCTCCTGCCTGAGTTTGAGTTGGCGACAATGCTCGTCTGGTAGGACAAGACGACCTTGCTTATCTGTCGTCAGATGCTGAGCGCGGGAATAAAATTGGCGAATAAAACCCCGCTTTTCCTGCGCATTCAGCCTGGAGTCGCCTTCAACGCGCACCGCCACCTCCTGCATGACCTCAGGAGGCATCATCATCAAAAATCCGTTTTCCAGGTCAGGTATGGCAAAGAACTCGTCCACCTCACCGCGGCGCCAGCGTGCCGGGATGGTAACGCGATTTTTCGCGTCCATCGCGTGCCGGAACTCGCCGGCAAAAATTGGCAAACCTTGTTGAGGTGTTTCCATGGGAAAATCATGGTCAAGAAAACCATTTCAAACCACAATGCCCCACTTCTACCCACTCGGCGCCATGCAGGTCAATTAAATTCGAGTAATTTCGCGCGTTTTTGCTTGCCTCTTTTCGCCGCATTCGTTCCGCAGCCGGTAAAACCCGTCTCCGCTTGCGCTAACCAACCGCTTTTGGAGCAACCGATTCTCGCGCATTCCAACGCTGGGAGAGCGTATCAGCCCCGGAATTTGGTGGGACGAAACTTCGGCCGAGTAGTGGATCGATGGTCCCTAGCGAACCACGAACACACATTTAATGGCTGCGAATAGGGTATGCGCTTGATCAGGGACCCTCGCCCGACGAAAATTCTGCTGGTAGGAGAAACATCTGCGGGGGATAGCGGCGCCGCAGAAAAAGCGTCCAAATCGCAGGATCCAGCCGAAAATAACCGTTTTTTTAGGGGTAATTTGCTAAAAATCGGCCGAAACCCCCTCGTTTTCGGACTGTTTTATGCTATACTAGCCGTCCCTATGGCTATTCAGAAGAAAAACGCCTTTTCGCGTCGTCTGCCAGACCTCGTCACCGAAGAACTAGTTACAGTACTTTCTCAGAAGAAGTCTTTCGAGTTCAAGCAGCTCTTTGCAATTGTTCACGAAAACTTGCGTCAGAGAAACGCTGCAAGCGGGGGCGAGGAAATGCTTCGGCTGCGAGCGTATGAGAAACTGCAGAATCTGGTGGCCCGTGGTGTCGTCAAAAAGAACGGCAAGATCTATAAGGGAGATTCAGGAGCGCTGGCGGCTATGGCGGCCGCGAACGCGGCACAAGCCGCGGCTATTGCATCGAAACCTTAATGCGTTTCTATGACGCAAGACTATCTACCGGTGCTGCTCCAGGTCATCGTTGCGATCGGCTTCGCTGGAGTGGCCCTGTTGATGAGTGTGATCGTTGGCCGGGTCGGTAAGCGAAATCCGGTCAAAGATACCGCCTACGAATGTGGAATGGTCGCGAAGGGAGAAGCGCAACCGCGATTTAGCGTCAAATTCTATCTCGTGGCGATGCTCTTTATCCTCTTCGATATCGAGATCGTTTTCATGTATCCGTGGGCGGTCGTCTACCGGGATTTCATTGTGAAGTATGGAGCTCTTCCAATCTTGGGGAGCATGGTTGGCTTCGTCGCCATCTTGATGGTCGGATTTGTCTATGCCATCAAGAAGGGAGCGCTGGAGTGGGGGCGCTGAGCGTCATGGCCAATAGCAAATAGCCGATAGCAAACTTTGGCTATCGGCGATCGGCATTTGGCTATTCCGTCAGGGATGAAACCACTTAGCGCGAAACGCGTGTTCTTCGAGGGTCGCGTCCAAGGAGTTGGTTTTCGCTTCTCGGTTAAGGAGATCGCTCAGGGATTTGATGTCGCCGGGTGGGTAGCAAACTTACCGGACGGCAAGGTCCAGCTCGAGGTCCAAGGAACCCCGGAAGAAGTCGAACAGTTTCTCGAAGCAATCTTTCAAAGCTACCTTCGGTCCCATATTCACCGTCACTCAGTCCAAAACATCGATCCGACTGAATCGCTTCGCGGATTCGCCATCCGGAGATAGAAATTTGCGAATTTACGGCCGTGTGGCCACCGTTCGTGGCCGTTGAGCATGACGTCTCGGAGGGTGGCGACGTATCCATAAATTCGCAAATTTCTAGACGGCCTGAAAATTCGGTCTCATATTCAGTGGGAAATGCGGTTTGCGATCTTCGGTGATATTCACGCTAACCTCGAGGCATTTGAGGCCGTGCTCGCGGATGCAGAAAAGGAGGGTTGCGATCGAAACATTTGTCTCGGTGATATTGTAGGTTACAACGCCGACCCAAAAGCCTGCCTGGACAAAGTGCGAGAACTGAAGTGCCCAATCGTGAAGGGCAATCATGACGACTACGCATCCACGCTGAATTCGTTGGACAACTTCAATCCCTTAGCCGAGTCGGCAATCCGCTGGACGCGAGACCGACTTAGCGAAGAGGACAAAACGTTTTTGCGCGATTTGCCGTTGGTCAATGAGGTGGAGTCTTTCACCATTGTGCACGCCACTCTCGATGGACCAGGCGAATGGGGCTACGTGCTCAATCAACTCGATGCCGCCGCGAGTTTTTCAAAGCAGAAGGCGCAGGTGTGCTTCTTTGGCCATACCCATGCACCGCGCCTCTACATTCGCGACGGGTCCGTCGTTGGCCTTCCTTTGGAACAGGTGGTCATCGAGCCACAAAGAAAATATTTTATTAATGTCGGCAGCGTCGGACAGCCGCGAGACGGAGATTGGCGAGCGGCTTACGCCATCTTTGACTACGACAAAAATAGAGTGCGATTACGGCGGGTACGTTACGATATTGCCTCAACCAAAGCGAAGATCGTGAATGCCGGCCTCCCCTCGAAATTAGCTGAGCGCCTGTTCCATGGCCGATGAGGGCAGTTTTTTTGGTCAAACCAAGCTCGCTTGGCGATATCGTCCATACCCTTCCGTCGCTCCACGCGCTGCGACAAAGCCTTCCCGACCGCCAATTCTATTGGATAGTAAATAGCGAATGGAGCCCCCTCTTGTTGGGCAATCCTGACCTTACGGAGGTGATTCCGTTTCCGCGCCAAAGTTTTCGCGGACTTGGGGGAGCGCCCAAATTCTTGAGCTGGTGCCGGCAATTGGGAAGGTTCGAGCCGGACCTCGTCCTGGACTTCCAGGGGCTCCTGCGCAGCGCCTGGATTGCTCGAAGCACCCGGGGCAAAATGCTATTGGGACTATCTGATGCCAGAGAAGGTGCTCGTTTTTTTTACCAGCAGACCGCTCAGGTCAATCCGGAACAACATTCCGTAGAACGGTATCTGGCGCTGGCCGCTCTGGCTGGCGCTTCCCTTCCGGACAAACCGCATTTCGGATTACCCCCGGGTCGGCCGATCCCCGACTTTGAACTACCGGATCGGTTCGTGGTGTTGCACCCGTTTGCACGCGGCTCTAATAAATCGCTTTCAGCATCGGAGATCTATGAACTGACTCGTGCGCTTGCTCCCCTGGCGGTGATCGTGGTGGGAAAGACCGAAATGGACTTTCGATTTGCGTTGAATGCGGCTTCCCTGGTGAACCAGACTGATCTACTTCAACTGATCTGGCTTTTGCGACGGGCTAGCTTCGTAATCAGCGTCGACAGCGGACCAATGCACCTGGCGGCTGCCATCTCTCAGCAGCTTTTGTCTATCCACTTTTGGAGCGATCCGAAACAGGTCGGTCCGTACCGCAAAAACGCTTGGATTTGGCAAAATGGCCAAATCCATCGGGTGCTGGACTTGCAGGACCTGGTGGTCCAGCCGGCTTCTTCGGTGCGGCCACACCCAATTCAGATTGGTGCGTTCGTGCAAGAACAACTATTGCAAACGCCGTAGCAGCCCGCGGGACTTGAAATTGAGCGGCATGGTTGATAGTGAGTCTGAGTGATACACCAGCGGACCGTGCAGACGGGCTGCTCTAAGTTCGTTGCGCGAGGGAAAATAAAGTCATTCCTTCTCCGTGGGGCGGAGTTCGAGCGGCCGGTCGCGAGAGCTAGATGTTTTTTCGTGTTAGTCCTACCATTCACGCTACCTTTGCACGGGATAGCCTGCTAATTTGCACCTAAGGAGAAGAATATGCCTTCATTCGATATCGTCTCGGAGGTGGATCAGCAAGAGATCGATAACGCTCTGAATCAGGCAAGAAAAGAGCTCAGCACGCGCTTCGATTTCAAGCAGAGTCAAGCCACCATTGAACTTTCGGCGCCGGATGTGATTGAACTCAAAGCCGAAGATGCGAGTCGCCTAAAATCGTTGCACGAAATCCTGATCGGCAAACTTGCTAAGCGGAACGTCGATTTACGAAACGTTGAACGTAAGGATCCCGCAATTTCGCCGCTTGGTCATGCTCGGCAAGAAATTTTGATCAAGCAAGGACTCGAAGGCGATAAGGCTAAGGAGATCATCAAGGCAATCAAAGGGCTCGACTTAAAGGTTCAGAGCCAGTTGCAGGACCAGCAAATCAGAGTTACGGGAAAAAAACGGGACGACTTGCAAGCGGTGATCCAGTTACTCCGCGAGAAGGATTTTGGGGTCGCTCTGTCGTTTAAGAATTTTCGGGATTAGGCTCCTGAGTGGCTTCCACCAGCGGAGACGACTCCGGATTGATTCAATCCAGTCGATCAGTTTCGAGCTTCTGCATGGTCTCGGCAACCATCTGATTTTTGTCGTCGGCGGACCGGATCAAACCAGCAAATTCGGTTCGCTAGGCTAGTTTGGACATTCTGGACAAGCGAGCGAAAATCAGCGTGCGTTTCGAGCTACCCGACAGAGCCAAAAGGGCTGTATCCTCATAGGATTGAGATCAAATTGTCGCCTGTGGAACGCGATACGCCGGCACCGAATAAGGGCGAGCTTCTCGCCTTCTTTGTTCGCAGAGACACCAAATGTACGGAATGCGCTCAGGAATTGTACTCCGGCAGCATGACCACCCTCGATCGGCAGCGCGGCGCCCTTTGTCTGGTGTGCGCTGATCTGGATCATCTCGAGTTCTTGCCAAGTGGAGACGCAGCGGTGACAAGGCGCGCGTCAAAGTATTCCAAACTCAAGGCGGTCGTTCTCCAATGGAGTCGCACTCGACAGCGATACGAACGCCAGGGCATCCTGGTGGAGACGGAAGCTATCGAGCGGGCTGAGAAAGAATGTTTGGCCGACGCGGACCAGCGTCAGCGGAAGGCGGAGCGGCGAGCATTGCGAGAAGCCGAAGTCGATCAGAGGTTCGTGAGTGATTTCGCAAAAGCGATTCGACAGCATTTCCCGCAATGTCCGTCCCAGGAAGCCTCTCAGATTGCAGAACACGCTTGTCGCAAGTACAGCGGACGCGTTGGCCGCTCGGCCGCAGCCAAGGAGTTTGATCAGGGGGCCATTCGGTTAGCGGTCACGGCGGCGATTCGCCATCGCTGCACGAATTACGACGTTCTACTTCTCCGAGGCATGGACCGTGGTGAAGCCCGATTGCTAGTAGCGAACGCCGTCGCCGAAAAGCTCCAACAATGGAGTGGGAGCCAGATGCGCTGAAGACTTCTCAGCAAACTAGATCAATCGTGCAGCCAAGGGCAGATGATTCCGGCTCCAGCGAAAGTTGCTCGCCCGGGGGCGTCTCGGTCGATCAGGTAGACCTCAGCGCCGAGTCGGGTTAAATGATAAGCCGCGCTCGCGCCAACGATTCCTGCTCCCAGAACGACAATCCTCATGGCCGTAAAGAAATAGCGATGGCTGGTAGCCTATAGCCAAATCTATCTCCTGGCTCCGATCTCCTGTCCAGTTCACCGTTTGGTCGCGAACGTCCACGATGGCGACTGCGGTTTTTGGTCGTTGGCCCCCGAGCAGCTTCCGCGGGCTCCTTAGGTCAGGTGAATCCTCCGGCCCTGATCAGACAGTCGCCGCTACCGCTTCTTTGCTATCGGCTATGGGCTATCGGTCATTCGACTTCAGCCGCCCTGAACCGGTGGCATAAGGGATACCACGTCGTCCGCCGTCAGAAGATGCTCCCGCGAGACATATTCCGTACCGACCGCGACCAAGAGATATTTGTCCCACGCTTTCAAGCCGGGAACGGAGGCGTACAGTCGATTGAGCAGGTCTCCGATCGACGCCTCGTCGCCGATTTCCGCTTTCTCGGGTCCATGTAAATCGCGCAACCGGGAAAAATATTGAATTTGAACTAACATCACTCCTGTCGCAGTACGCCGATTACCGCCAAATTCCGATACTTTTCGTTATAGTCCAATCCGTAGCCGACAACAAATTCGTCTTGGATATCGAACCCGACATAATCGGCTTCGACCGGTCGGGCGCGCTGTTTCATTTTTCGAAGAAGCACACAACTGTGGACACTGAGCGGTTTTACCTGAGTCCGCATGGTGTCAATGATTGCTGCAAGCGTGTGGCCACTGTCCAAGATATCGTCCAAAAGCAAAACGTGGCGATCCCTTAGATCCGGCAATGTCTGCGGATCAAATGTTACTTGGCCGGTCGAGACCATGCCGCTGTAGTAACTACGGACTCGCAGACAATCGAGCTGGAGCGGAAGCGGGATACGGCGCAGCAAATCGGCCATGAAAATAAGGCTCCCATTGAGGATTGCGATTACCGTGAGATCCAATCCCTGATAATCAGCCGTGATCTCAGAGGCTAAACCATCGAGCCGGGCCGCAATCTCTTCCTCCTCAAAGAGGACTTTGTCGAGGTCGCCGTACATCACCAGGAGTCCGTCGGATTTGAAGTTGGGCGTGACTGTAAATAGTGAGTTTGCATGAGAGGCAAGCTGGCCATGGAGACGGCCTCCTCAAATTTCGCTTCGCGAACGGAACAAAAGAACCAATCCTTCTCCGCGAAGCGGAGCTTGAGCAGCCCGACTACGCACAAGGCTTCGTCGCGACCGCGCTCCAAGACACACGCGTTCTAAAAGCTCAGGCGCGCCGCGGCTTGCGAAGGCGGCCTGTCGAGAGGGCCAAGGATTTTTCATATGAGATAATCAGGCCGCCTTTTAACCCAGCCTGCCAATCCGACAGGCTGCTTTGGCGTTATCGACTGAGGTGGATCGGGGTAGCATTGATTGCCGCGCGGACGGAGAAACGACGGATCACTTGGATCAAACGCGGTTTAGTCGTCTTATCCGTAAAACGCACTGCATTGCTACCGGCCAATCGTCTCAGTTCTCCGAATGTCCGTTTGGCTATTGTTTTGGCAAATTCTTCTTCGTTCAACCGGCCGAGCTGAATAAACTCCTGTTGCAAGGCCGCCTTATCCTTTCCGCCAGATTCAACGGAAGCGGCTTCGGCAAACGCATGTTTCAAAAATTTAGCGGCGGCGGCGGATTTGTCCTGGGCATGAATCGTCTCTACGAACTCTAATTTTGCCGGCCCAAATTCTTCCGCCTTCAGGCGCTTCCCGCAGATCTCCCGGAGCCCTTTCTTGAGGAGATCGAGCGATAAATGTCTCTTCGCCGAAGGCGAACGAAGCAGTGTCTCGAGAAAAAACTCTCCGGATTTCCGGCTGGCCAAAAAGCTATCCAGGACAGCTTCGAAACGATCGAGTTCGGTCACCAGTTTCATGGCAGATTTCGCCGCGTCATTGCCTTCGATTTTCGTTGCTTGCTTGCTGAGCTTCTCTGCCAAATTCGTTAGCCTGGTCGAAAGATCGAGATAGTTCATCGTCGGTTTTGGAAGTGATTAAGAAAGTGCTGAGCTAGATCGCTATAGTCCTGAGCTCCAATGCTGCCAGGCGCATACAAAACGACGGGGAGATGCTCACTCGTGGACTCTGCTACTCGCACGCAATGACGCACATACGGCTCCAGTAGCGCGGCATCTCCATCCACAAATCCTTGGTCACGGAACGAAGCCAACTCTATCTCTAGTTCATTGATGGCGAGGCGGAAGACGTTCCCGGTTTGGCGATAATGGCTGACCAAGAGAGCACCAATATTCGGACGTTTGCCGCCACCGATCGAATCACCGTACCTCTCTCTCATCTCCGTGATATACTCGGCCAGTACTTGGAAACCAGAGAGCGACAAGTAATCCGGCACATACGGGACTACGCAGTGATCGGCGAAAAAAATCGCGTTCTTGGTAGTGCTGTACAGGTTGGGCGGACAATCAAAAAATATGAAATCGTAAGCCTTCACATGTTCCGCTATGGCATGCTCAACCAGCCGATAAACGCCGGGTGCTCGCAGCTCATGAATCCGGTCTTCTATCCGAAGCAGTTCGACCGATGCGGGCAGAAGATGCAAGCGCGGTAGCTCGACGAAGCCGGTCCAGGTAACCACTCCCTTGACCAGCGATTCTTCAAAATTAAATCGGGATTTTCCCTGGATGGCATCGTCGAAAATCTGGTAGGTCGAACGCCGCCCTTTCGCCACGTGATCTCGCCAATGGTCTGGCCGCATGAGCCAAAGGCTGGAGTTCGACTGGGGATCAAGATCAACGATCAGAACCTTCTTTTCGTGAAGTTTAGCCAAGGTGGCCCCGAGATTGACAACACTCGCAGTTTTACCGACTCCGCCCTTGAAATTAATAAAAGCAAGAATCTTGGCGCTCATCCGCTAACCCGTATAACGCTCCGAAAACCCAATTTTGTTCAAGTTCTTTCTTGGAATAGGAAGCTTCTCAGGGTTAAAAAACGGCTTTTTTTTGGGTAATTTGGCCAATTTTCAGCGAATTCAGTGGCTCTAGGTTGCGGCGCATCATTCACCTATCACATTCTCTAATGGCGATTTCCCGCTACACCAGGCTCACCGAAGAGGACTACGACACAAAGCTGCGAGAGATGGGAAATTACCTTTGGGAGCTTGAGCAAGAAGCAGACCTTGCCAGCCAGAGAGGAGATGAACCGGCTGTTGCAGAGCGGGAAGCGCAAATCCAACGGATCGGAGAAAAAGCATATGCTTTCTCTCAAACACCCGGACCACATCAGATGTTGGGTTTTTATGTTGCGGGGCTGGCTAACCGAATGGTGCGCCAATGGGAGAACGCCGCAGATCGATTTTTTGATGTCCTGGAGATTGCGCCAACCAATGGTGAAGCCTGGCTGGAACTGACGTGGTGTCTGGCGGAAATGGGCAAATGGCAAGAATCCGAAATGGCCGCCCGCAAAAGCGTGGAGTTCATGCCGAATTCTGGGGCTCCATGGAGCAACTTGGCCCTTGCTCTCAATCGCCTGGGCCGCACCACCGAAGCCGAGTCGGCGATAAAGAGAGCGCTCGAACTCGAACCAAACGATCCTCGGAATCAAGCGATACTCGAACAGGTGAGGGCTGAAGGCAGAGGGGCGTAATGGCGTATCAGCGGCGGACAGGTCAGGACGAAGTCCCCCTTCACCCCTTGGCCGACACGCCCCTTCGCCCATTCGTCCACGCCTATCCCCCGCAGACTTCGTCTATCGCTTGCTCGATCGCCTCGAGTGCCAGGTCAATCTCCGCGTTGCTCACGCAGAGCGGCGGCATAAAGACTATCGTATCCAGGATCGGACGCGTCAGAAGCTGATATTTGCGGGCAGCCACACAAACGCGCATTCCGATCCGTTCCCGCGGATCGAACGCAGCCCCGTCTGCCTGCCCCACTTCGATGCCAGCGATCATTCCGCACTGCCGGATATCACGGATCCGACGGTTACGGCCCAGATGCGCAAGCCTACGAGACAAGTGCTCGATCGTCTGCGGAAGCTTGGCTAAGATATCTTCCGACTCAAACAACTCCAAACTGGCCAGCCCCGCCGCGCAACCGAGCGCATTTCCAGCGTAACTGTGGCCATAAAAGAACGTTCGCATCTGCTCGGCAGCGCCTAAGAATCCGCCAAAAATGCGCTCCGAAGTAATGGTCGCGGCGAGCGGCAGGTAACCTCCGGTAAGACCCTTTGCCAGAACCAAGAAATCAGGAACGACTTGTTCATGTTGAAACGCGAACATTTTGCCGGTTCGCCCAAAACCGGTCATCACTTCGTCAAAAATCAGGAAAACGTCTTGCCGGTCGCACCAATCTCGTAGACGCCTGAGCATGCCCGAGGGCCAGATCCGCATACCTGCGGCCCCTTGCACGAGTGGTTCTATAATGACGGCGGCGGTCTTCTCTCCTTCGAGCCGATCCAGATCTTCGACCGTAGTGAGGCGTTCGACTGGAAACTGATATCGAGCAAAACGATCATGGAACTGGGCGATCCCGCCGAGGCTTGACGCTCCGAGGGTGTCTCCGTGGTAGGCGTTCTCGAAGGCCGCGAAATCGGTTTTCTGCGGCTTTCCATTCTGGTTGAAATATTGACCAGTCATCTTGATGGCGACCTCGATCCCGGTTGAGCCGTCATCGGAATAGAAAACCCGGGTGAGCCTGGAATCACCAATCAGTCGAACGAGTTTTTCTGCCAATCGGACCGCAGCCGGATTCGAAGCACCGAGAAAGGAAGTATGCGCTACCGACTGGAGTTGCTGCACAATTGCCAAGTTTATCGCCGGGTGATTATGGCCATGAATGTTCGTCCAAATTGAGGAGTTGCCATCCAGGTACTTGTTACCTTCAGCGTCATTTAACCAGACGCCATCGCCTGCGACCAGCATCAACGGGTGATGCTCTTCGGCTAACCACTCCTGCATCGGCGTAAATGGGTGCCAAAGATACCGTTTATCAAGGAGTCCGAGGTTCTCGTAGTCAGACTGCATTTGAGTTTCCTGAGCGGAGCTTGGCTAGTTGCCGATCAGCCCAAACGACATCTTCATAGGCAGCCCTTCTCCGCTGATATTTTCGAAATAAGACATCACGGAATTCCTCCAAATCAGCCGCCGGTGGTTCGCAGTAGTAAACCCACTCCGGTTCATCCGCGCGTTTCGACTGAAACCGCCATTCGCCACCATGTTTGATCACCCGGACCTCTCGCTTCACACCTTCCTCCGTTTTGTGCACCCAAGCGTGGCGATTATGCATAAAAACCAACTTTAGTTTGCGCCGGCTTGCAGTCCACGCTAATTCCTCGCTTCTTGACCGCCGCAGGAAAGATCATTGCTTATCTTTTGGGTGTGGTGCTGCTCGGCGCCTTGCTCGCGCCTCCACTTTATTGGTTGGGACAAGTCTGCTCTCAAATCAGCGCTCTGCAGTTCCTCAAAGACACGGATTTTCAGCGTTACTTCGCCCGCTCCATTCTGATTTCTGCATTTCTACTGCTGCCTCTGGTGATTCGCTCGATCGGTCTGGGCCGTTTCCGCGACTTGGGACTCAGTCGCAATCCTCTTTGGTGGCGAGACATCATTGCGGGTTTTCTCCTGTCCGTGGCAGTTACGGCCGTGCTCGGTTTTGTTGCGATCCACTTGGGAATATATACCTGGAAAGGTCATTTGCCTTGGAACCTGGTGGCGGCGGTATTCCTCCCTGCGTTAATCGTCTCTGTGATTGAGGAGTTTCTGTTTCGGGGTGCCATCCTCGGACTGGTGCGTCAGACGATCTCCACGGTGCCCGCTGTGGTGCTAGTCTCAGCTCTGTTCTCCATCATTCATTTCTTGCGACCCGTAGACGGCCAGATCTCGGTCGTTCAATGGTATTCAGGATTCGAGCTTATCGGGAAACTGTTTGGGCGTTTTGCCGATCCACTCCTGGTCGGCGGCGGTTTTATGACCATTTTTGTTCTGGGGCTCCTGCTGGCTGATTCCGTCGTACGAACGCGCTCCCTTTGGTTGTCCATCGGACTGCATGCCGGGACCGCGTTTGGAAAAATGAGCTTTAACAAACTTACCAAACAACTGACCCAGGCGCCTCCCTGGTTTGGGCCGGAATTGACCATCGGTTTGGGCTCAGTCCTAACGTTGCTTTTCCTTTGGTTCTTGATTTGGCTACTATTCTTGCGTCGTGCTTTTTCTCCACGCACTTTCTCGAACGATCACTGATCTGGTCTATCCTCATTTTTGTGTAATCTGCCAAATTGGATTGGACCGAGACTGGCTATGCGCGAAATGTCAGGCGACCGCCCAGCGGATCCAGTCACCGTTTTGTCGAACGTGCTCCCGTCCGTTCTCCGGTTTGATTGCCGAGCCGTTCCAGTGCCCTCACTGCGAAGACAACGCCTTCGCATTCGACTGTGCGGTATCTGCTTGTCTGGCTCGAGGCGCCGTACGGGAGTTAATTCATCGGTTCAAATACAACGGACAATTTCATTTGCGAAACACCATCGCCGACTGGCTTTGGTCCGCCTTCTCCGATCGCCGGATTACGGAGGAACCGTTCGACGCAATTGTTCCAGTTCCACTTCATCCCGTTCGGACACGAGAAAGGGGGTACGATCAGGTCTCCGCCTTGGCTGAAATTGTGGCGCGGAGGGCGGCTAAGCCGCTGCTAAAATGTTTGCGGCGACACCGATATACTCAGACCCAAACGATTCTGGATCGAGACCACCGGGTGCGAAACTTGCACAATGCCTTTGACCTGCGCCAGAGTACCGCTGTGCTGGGAAAACGCATTTTGTTAGTGGATGACGTCCTGACCACCGGTACTACGTTGCACGAATGTGCTAAGGTTCTGCGTTCGGGTGGTGCGGTATCGGTCCGAGCGGTCACGGTTGCCCGTGGATAGCACAGTCCAGTTATGCCAATCTTTCAAAAGCCTTCCCTCAAGTCTGGAACCCAAAAACGTGAAATGCCAGAAGGTCTTTGGCAGAAATGTCCTGAGTGCGGAGAGGTGATTCACAATCTGGAGCTTTCCAAGAATTTGAAGGTTTGTCCGAAATGTGATCACCATTTCACCTTATCGGCAGCGGAGCGTATTCATAATCTTCTGGATCCCGATTCCCTCGAGGAATTCGATGCTAATCTGACGTCAAAGGATGTTCTAAAGTTTACCGGAGTCGCGGCCTATTCGGATCGGCTGAGCAGTTATCAAGAAAAGACCGGCATGAAGGATGCCGTCGTCACCGGGTTCGGCAAGATTGAAAAGAAGCCGATCGCAATTGCGGTAATGGATTTTAATTTTCTGGCGGCGACCATGGGCTCAGTCGTGGGCGAGAAGATCACCAGGGTTATTGAGAAAGCGACTGCAACAAAGCGCCCTTTGATTATTGTGGCGGCGTCTGGCGGTGCGCGCATGTACGAGGGGATGCTGAGCCTCATGCAAATGGCAAAAACGAGCGGCGCTTTGGCACGACACGCTGAGGCTGAGCTCCCTTATATATCCGTGTTAACTCACCCCACGACCGCCGGGGTGATGGCCAGCTTTGCCTCCCTCGGAGATCTCATTGTTGCCGAACCGAAATGCATGGTGGGATTTGCCGGCCCACGGGTGATCCGTGAGACTACCCACCAAGATCTTCCGGCTGGGTTTCAAACGGCCGAGTTTCTGCTTGGACATGGCTTCATCGATCTGATTGTCCGTCGTTCCGAGCTGCGTCCCACATTATCTCAGTTGCTCGATTACCTGGGCAGAACAAAGTAGCTTGTGTCACCATCTAAGAAAGCGTTGGACGACACGCTGAGCTGGCTCTACGGCACCCAGACCCGTGGCATCAAACTCGGTCTGGCGGGAATCCAAGCTTTAGCTGATGTCCTCGGAAATCCGCAGCAATCGTTGAGGTTCGTTCATGTCGCCGGGACCAACGGCAAAGGTTCGGTGTGCGCGATGCTCGAATCGATTTGTCGTGCGGCCGGACTAAAGACCGGACTCTTCACCTCGCCGCATTTGGTCCGCTACAACGAGCGAATTCAAGTGAACCGACGCTCTATCCCAAACGAGGAGGTCATTCGTGGCATCAACCAAATTCAGGCCTTGATCTCAGAACATGATTTAAATCCATCGTTTTTCGAGATCACGATGGCCTTGGCTTTCCTTTATTTCCTCAAATCCGCGGTTGATATCGTCGTTCTAGAAACCGGCTTGGGTGGACGGCTCGACGCTACTAACATCGTCATGCCAATCGTTTCCGTCCTGACGTCAATAGATCTGGACCATCAAAGGATCTTGGGAAATTCTCTCGCCGAGATTGCTCGGGAAAAGGCGGGCATCATCAAGCAAGGGGTGCCGGTCGTCTCGGCTCCCCAATATGCGGAAGTTTGTCGAGTGTTTGAATCAGTCGCACAGAGCCACGACACTCAGATCCAATACGCAGAATTTCCCTCTCCTCCATTTCGCCTCGCGTTGGCCGGATCTCGTCAGCAGTTAAACGCAGCTGTGGCGGTCGACGCGCTCGCCCAGGCTAATCTTGCTATCTCTCCTCAGGCGATTACGACCGGCCTGGCCTCCGTTTTCTGGCCAGGAAGGTTCCAGCAGGTGGCGCCCAATCTGATCCTCGACGGCGCACATAACCCGGCGGCAAGTTGGCAATTGGTACAAACGTGGAAGGAATGTCACCGCGGCACGACACCGACCGTCATTTTCGGCGGTTTGAAGGACAAGAACCTCTCACAGATGCTCGAAGCATTGTCCCAAATCGCCAGCGGCTTTTTCCTGGTGCCGGTACAAAACGATCGATCTGCCTCTCCTTCGGACCTCAAAGCTCCAAGTTATTTGCCGAGCACAGTTTACCCCAATGTAAAAACCGCCATCGATCAGGCACGAACTCTCCCCGACCCGATCCTGGTGACGGGATCGCTCTATCTTGTCGGCGAAGCGCTCGCCTGGCTCGAACCTGATTTTGGTATTTTTGAAAAAAGTACGCAATAATTGATGAAACAAATGCAATCGTGGTAAGTCGGGTACCGCTTGCGGTACTCGGAAACTGCCAACCGGTTACATGTCCGTGTCGAGAGCCATACCTATTCTTCGGCCTGAAAACCAACCGTATGTAACGCACGCCGGAAATCATGCCGGCATTGCCTGCACATTTGAGTTAGCGTCACCTCCGCGAACGAAGTGCATCCCGTATGCATACCTCCAATGCATCGATACCGACGGCGAGAAGTCAATCATTCTTCGCTATACATTTGCCGATGTGGAATTGACCCTGGGCCGCGCCTTCACCGCGCGCCGGCAGTTGCTTGAGGAGCTCGCCAATTTTCGTGTCGCCTCGATCCCCGCTGGAGATCAGATCGGCATCCGTATTTTAATGGAGCCGTTATCGGAAAAATCGGAGATTTTCTAACAGCCTGTCAACCCCGCCGTCGCTTCGCTTTGGCGCGGCCTTGTCTCTGCGGGCTCGCCGCAGCTCGAAGAGCGGAGGCGGCACGACCGCCTGTTTCTCACCTGAATTCGCTATCTACCGTCCGGCTCAATTGCTAGAGCGGACGGGCTGCTGACCGGGTAGCGTTCCGCGCCCCAACGGTTCATCAAAGCATTGTTCACGGCCCAACGCACCACGGGGTGTCGGACAGCAACAAAGAACTGGTGCCAGGGCGAGTGTTCTTCGATCCCAAGGCTAAGATACTCCGCATTCAACCGAATTCGCTCCAACAGAGTATCGGCTCGAAGCTCAACTTCCTCCGCCACTATATGGAACGATTCACTGGTCGATTCAGCCACCAAAAGGCAGTAGCAAACCAGCTTGCCAACCGTCAAAGCACTCAAAAACCGCGGCTCATCCAATCGATCCCGATCGAGAACCTGAAAAAAGTTTTCTGGCGAGATTTCTCTGCAGTTCCACTTGTCACAGGCATCCGTTTTAGCGAATGGGAAGGATGCATGATCGATCAATTCGAATAGCTGCCAATGGATCTGAGGGTAGGGCGGCTCAGCAAAGTTATACGGATAATTGAGCCGCAACTCTCGCAGCGCAAGAATCTCATCGGCGTTCAATCCTTTTCCGTTGGTTTCCGGCGAGTTCTTATGTGAGTCGCCCATTTGTTTCCCTTCGAACACGTCTTCGGCTGGCCGTTCGCACCGTGGAACGACCTTCTGACTCTACTTAGTCAATGCCGCCCCGTTCCCTCGGGTGCGCTTCTTTTTCTCCTTGATCTCAAAGGCGAGCGAGAGCACCCGCCGATACTTAGCCTGTCCAACCGCAACCAGACGGATCCCGAGGTCGGTCTTTTCATTGATCTCGTGCAAGGCCCGATCGATGGCGCGTTGCTTGAGATTAGGCCAATGAACCAAACATTTCTCGCTCACGATATTGCCCTGAGCATCACGCACCTCGTCCACGCCGAGAACTGTGCGAATTTTTGGTATCGAGATTCGCTTTAGTCCCACGTTGCGCCATTTCCAAGCCCATTCGTACAGACGAATCGAGTACTGGCTGGCCAACTTCACCGACGATCGCTCCGCATCTTCTCTCTGGTGGTCTTTAAGGCGCTCAAGATGGCGGTGTAATCCTGGATCGATGTGCAGAATCATCTTCTTCTCTACCATGGTGATGGCACTGAGCCAGCGCGCATAGAGCACCGAATTCTGCTTATCTCCATTATGTAGAACCAGTCGATGATAGGTCAGCAGCTTAAGCGCCGCCGACTGCAGGCCAAAATCGTCAAACTCAAATGCTGTCACTCCGGGTTTCAATCGGTCGACGATCGACATCACGATGCTGCGTTCGTTTTTGGTCAGCTTATAGTAGGCCTCGATTAGATCGTCACCAAAACCAAGCTGATCCTCCCGATTCGATAGTGGTAACGTTCCGAAAACTTTGTTATACTTACGCACTTTACTTTCTCTGGGGTAGGGTGTTACAAGAATCTTTTAACCGAATTAGTCAATAAGAGAAGCAATAAAATGGCTGCCACTAAGGAATCTCGCCAAATCTCGACAGAAACTCAGAAATGGTCATTCTCGAGCAATGGTCAACCACTCAGTTTGGAAGATTTTCTGGAAAATTACAGAAAACAAGGAGTGTTTTATGAGGGGAAGGAGCAGTGGCTCAAAGGCGTCACAAAGGTTTCTTGGGAAAACTTCTTTTTGGTGTGTACGGAAGAGCTCGATGATATTTCTCAGCGCGCAGCAAAGATGCTGATCTTGTATTGCTTGGAAATCGTCGAGGACGTGGTCTCTCGAATGCGAGGGCCAGTCGATTCGACCCGCATCGCAGAAGCAATGAAGCGTGAATTCGCCGAACAGTACGAAAATCCGATTTATCATTTCCAGTGGGCAATGCGACACGAAGCTGTTCGCGAAGCCGTTACCAACGCCGTCGTAAACCGCTGGGGTAAGTAATTTATCGCCGAACCGGAGGCGAACGCGCCCAAAGAGAGACAGGGCGATACCCGACTCCGCCGGGCCTACCTTGCGGCCGGTCTTGTGACTTTCTTTGACTACATGGCTAGGGCGCGCCATAGCGCAGCGACGGCGGCACATCGTCGAGCGACAGCGAGAGGATGTGTGAGCCAACACCGCACGATCTTGCGATGATTGGTAGCGCGACTTGTTTTCATACCCAATCATCTAACCTTTCCTCCGTTTGGAAAAACGGGGAAACGTTGGAACTCCTTTCAACCATTCTGAACGCTTCGCTAGTTCAGAGCTGACCGACCGGCTTTCTTATCGTCGACCGGACGGAGCCACCCTGCGGCTGGCGAACCAATCGACAGGCCGCCGTCGCTGGGCTTTAGCGCCCCGGCCGAGAGCTCGAGGGACACTACCAGGCTGCCGGCGCCGTAAGTTCGGCTCAGTCCGGCACGCCCCTTCGGATGTCATAAATCTTTTTTAACGTCCGAACTGCAGTTGGGACAACAATTCCGGCAACTGGATCAAAAAGAGCCGGCCATTCCAATCTTGGTTTCTAGTACCGCGAAAATGGGTGGACGACGTGGCGATGCCGCGTCCTTCACTCTGAACAGGTCCAACCTCCAACACCGTTCAAGATAAAGCAGCTATGACAAAAAATAGTCTTCTGAAGTCCCTCATTTTGCAACGCCGGTCACTCCCCTTCATCAATGTGACCACAAAATCGCATCCGGTGACTCTAGGGTCTGCTTGTCGGTTTTAAACCCTCTCAAACCAATCTGGGGAAGGACCGGGTTCGTGAAACTACGTAAAGTACTTTTTGCGCAGCCATCGCTGCCTATTTTTGTTTCTCTGGCGGGGGCGCTCTTCGTTTCGATCCCGCATTCCGCGGTCGCACAAGATGCATCGCCAACGCCGTCGAGCCATCTCGAGCAGGTCGTCGTCACCGCAGAAGATCCCACGCGGCAGGAGTCCGCAATCGAGCAGGAGCGCTATGCCCCCAATATCAAGCGAGTCCAATCCGCCGAAGAGATTGCCCACTATCCCGATGTGAATCTCGCCGATTCGTTGAAACGGTTGCCTGGCGTCGGCGTACAGAACGACACCGGTGAAGGACGTTTTGTAACCGTGCGCGGCTTAGATTCCAACTTGGTCGGTGTCACTTTTGGTGGCGTGCGAGTTCCATCAACCGATTCGACCGGAAGGCATGTCGCGTTTGACCAGATCCCATCCGGATTGGTGAGCCAAATTACCGTGTTCGACACCAACCTGCCGGAGATGGACGCCGAAGCCTTGGGCGGACAAATCGAACTCACCCCGCGGAGTGCCTTCGATTCTGATAAACCGATCCTCCAAGGACGCGTTGGCACCGGATACGAACCGCTCCGGCCCCGTTATCAAATCATTAATGGCGAAATCATCGGCGGTTTTCGCTTCGGCTTAGGACCTGGAGGGAATCCTTTGGCTTCATCCTATTCGTCGCCCACGAATTCGACAGGCGCCCCTGATGAAACCTCTAAGGACGGGAAAGGGATCGATACAAAAAACGCAGGCAGCGGCGAAGGTCTCGCCAATCCCCGGCCCTTTGGCGTACTCGGTCAATTCAGCTATTACGAAGATTGGCGCGGGGTTGATGATTTTGAACCAGCGTTTGCCGACTCGAAACAGCCAATTGGTGCCGACAAAATCCTGAGCAGCATTGATTTACGGCGTTACCAATACAACCGACGATTACACGGTTACGGAGCAACTTTCGACTATCGACCGGACAGCAAAAACAGCTACTACATCAGCTTCGTGAATGCTGGTTATGTGGAAAGCGTGGACCGGCAGATAAAAAATTATTCGGGTCTCGACGGCTCAAACGGCAGCGGAACCCAACTCACGAATCCGGACGGGAGCACTTTTTTCCAACCGCAAAACGATCCGACACACCCGGGCAACTTTCTGGTAAAGGATGCGCAGCTCAATTCCAACATTCGCCACAACGAAGAACATTTTGATAACTGGATCGTGCAGGGAGGCGGTAAAAATAATCTGGGTCCCTTCATTATCGATTATAAGGGCTCGTTTGCCCAAGCCACTGACTACAATCCGCGCGACACCAACATCAGTTTTGTGACCAAGCCTGATGTGACGATATCTTACAACGACCAAGGACTCATGAGACAACCGCAGTTCCTGCTGGCTGGCTCCGATGTTTTCGATCCCAAAAAATACTCTTTTAACCAGTTATCGTTTGATAATAACGGATCAACCGATACGGAAATCGCCGGAAGCGCGAATGTAACGGTTCCATTCACGATTTTCAATTTTCCGAGCATCTTCAAATTTGGGACCAATCTGCGTTTCCGGACTAAGCGTGCCTACAACGATCCAGAGACTTACACTGCCTTCAATGGAGCGTTCACGTTAGCCGACGTAACGCGCAACCAGTTCAACAGCATTTACAGCGGTAACTACAAGCTCGGCTTTTCGCCCGACTTCGGCCTCGTTAGTAAATTCTTTGATGCCAATCGCGGCAATTTTGTTCGCAGCTTTGTGGCCGATCAGGTAGCCAGCAGAAAAGCGTTTTTCGATGACTTCGAGAACGTTTATGCCGGTTACTTCCAGTACGACATCTCTTTCGGCAAATTGAACTTGCTCAGCGGACTAAGGATCGAAGCAACGGATGCCACCTACGGAGCAAACGAGAATTCCCCCGGCTCGGATCCTAATAATCCCGCGTCCTATCATTTCGTGAACCGGAACAGCAATTACATCAATTACTTTCCCACCTTCCAAGCCCGATACGAAATCCTCGACAATCTGCAAGCGCGCTTTGCCTACTCAACCGCAATTGGTCGCCCAGCTTTCAATCAAGTCACTGCATCGTCCACTACCAATGTAGGCAACCAGACGATTGTCACCGGCAATCCCGGCCTCAAGCCGACCACCGCCAACAACTTCGATCTCACGCTAGAGTATTACCCAGCACCTAGCGCCTTGGTCACCGTCGCTTTTTTTGATAAGGAGTTCTCGGACTACATCTTTACCCGTACCATTCGCGTCCCGATCAACGGGGTAACCTTTAACGAATCAACCTTTCTCAACAGCCCAAATGCGCACGCTCGAGGAGTGGAGTTTAATTACCAACAGCAGTTTGCTTTTCTACCTGGACCGCTGAATGGGTTCGGAGCCGGGTTCAACTACACCTACGTTGATAGCCAAGGTGAAGCGCGTCCGGGCGAAACGACCCAACTCCCTTTCACCTCAAGAAATTTGTATAACTGGAGCATTTTCTATCGAAAGTACGGTATCGACGTCACCTTAGCGGCGCAACATACCGACAAAAATCTGAGCTCGGTGGGTGCCAGCTCCCGAACGGACCTGTACTTTGATGCTCGAACGACCCTGGATCTCGCGGCGAGCTACACCTTTGCTAACGGCGTCGGTGTTTATTTCAACGTCAAGAATCTGACCGATGCGCCTTGGCGAATCTATGAAGGTAGACGCGATCGCGTGATCCAGCAGGAGTACTACGATTTCACTTACGAGGCAGGAATGAAGTTTACGTTTTAATACTCGGTCGAACTACATCATCATGAAAACGAACCTTACAAGCGCTTGCTTTTCCATCGCGGTTTTCGTGCTCTCTTTGCCAACAGCACTTTTGGCTGAGCCCGCACCATTAACTCTCGGTCAGCCAATTGCTTTGCCCGGAACCAAGGGAAGATTTGATTACCTGCAAGTCGATGAAAAATTGAATCGCCTTTTGGCCGCTCACACTGGCAACAAAACCTTGGATATCATCAGTCTTCCGGATGGAAAGCTGATCAAGAGCGTGAGTACCGGTACGATCCAGGGAGCCGTGGTCGATAACGATCACAACCAGTACTACGCCAGTATCAGCGCCGAGCATAAGCTCGCGATTATTAATCGTCAGACTCTCGAGATAACCGGCACGGTCTCGTTACCTGGACCAGCCGATGCGCTCGCCTATAACCCAAAGAATGGATTGGTTTACGTTTGCCATGACGATGGACAAGACCTTTGGGTCGTTGATCCAAGCACCAAAAAAATCGTCACCGCCATCAAAATTCCAGCCGATCCGGAGTTCGTTGTCTACGATCCGATCAGTGACAAGGTGTTTCAGAACATCAAGTCTCAACCGGTCACGCTGGTCATTGACCCCGGACCAAATTCGGTCGCGGCTACCTGGTCAACAATCCCAGCCCAGGGCCCTCACGGCTTAGCCTTCAATCCGAAAACCCATCGGCTGTTTTCCGCCGGAAAAAACGGTAAACTGGTTGTATTGGACTCTGTTTCTGGAAAATCGCTGGGTTCAGTCGATATCGCCGAAGGAGTGGATCAGATCGCGTTCGATCCCGGAAACCAGCGTATCTACTGTGCCTCCGGACAAGGAAAGCTCACCGTCTTGGAAGAAACCGAGGAAGCCGCAAAATCGCTCGGCGACGTTGCGACTCCGGCCGGCACCCACACGCTCGCCGTCGACCCGAAGACGCACTCGGTTTGGATCGCATTTGCCAAAGGTGAAGAGTCTTTTGTAACAGAACTAAAGGTCCAGTAACCAGAACTAGCTGAGGGCGACCAGTCAGCAGCGCGCGGTGGAAGCACGATAGGTAGGGCGACACACAGCTCGAGCGAAAGCGGGAAAGCTGTGTGAGCCGGCACCTCCCCGGATTTTGAGCGACACGTGGACTCCATCGGTCGCAACCAGGGTAAATATTACGCAACTATCTTTTGGCTTGTTATTATATGTCAATCGACTACTGTTTCCTCCATGTGGGAAAGCGCGAAAACTACTGGGAATCCTTTCCAGCGCTCTGAACGCTTCGTCAATTCCGAGCTTCCCGATCCGCTTTCTTATCGTCGACCCGACGGGACCATCCTGCGGCTGCCTAACTACTCGCCCGGAACCGCCTTTGTCGAGGTCGATCAACGGTCAGGCTTTCAGATTCGCGCAAAGCCTTTGTTTCCGCTCGTCCGGTCCGGCGATACGGGGACAATCGCGCTTCCTCGTTTTCTTCTGCAGATTCGCTTTGGCGGCACGCTTTGCTATGTGCGTCGTTACGTCGCGAGCGAGACGTCGCTCTTTCGGGCAGTCGATCGAGCACGGCGCTGGATCGACGCGGAACGCCAAAGGGAACGATTCGACTTTTTGTTCTCGCCCACGGTCTTGCTGCTCGCGGGCATACTACTTAGTTTCAGCTGGTTTTTTTACCCGATCATTGGCTGGGCCAGCATCGCTCCGATCCTGGTTAGTCTACCCCTCGCCTTCTACTCCGCGGCCGGACGCTCTCGCACTTCAATCTCCGCTTCATTGGCCGGTTTTCATTGGGATCGAAACGATTTCTGCCGTGGCTGGCTTGTGACCGGCGATACCGGCGCTGGAAAAACGTTTGCCATCAATGCTCTGCTCCACAGCGTCTTTCGGAATGAGCCAGACTGGGGAGGTCTCTGTTGTGATGAGAAGGGAATTTATCACGAAACGCTGGTGAAGATGGCTAAGAGATACGGACGCGAACAGGATCTGTTACTTCTGCAAACCAGACCGGATCGCGTATCTGAAGATTGGACCCCGCCGACCCGCTTTAATCTCCTCTCCGATGAAACGATACCATGGTCGACTTATGCAACCGTCATTGTTGATACCGCCTCATCTCTGACCTCTGGCACCGAAGATAAGGGTTTTTTCAAAACCCAGGCCCACGCGAATATCGGACGAGGAATCCAATTTTTTCGGCTGCTCGGGCTGGTGCCAACAATGCACCACCTCCTGGAAATGCTGCAGTATCAACCGGTGCTCAGGGCGATGCTTCAACAACTGGAACCGCTAAAGAATGCAGGTAATCCGGACGCTCGCGAATGTTACGATCATTTCCTGAACGGGTTTTTGCATCAACCGGCGGAACAGCTCGGGGGCGTGATTTCGACGATCTACAATTATCTTAATTACTTCACCAATCCTGAGATTAGCGAAGTATTCGGTGCGGAGGAGAATAGTTTTGAATTTGCGGCTTTGGATGAAGGCGCCATCATCTGCGTCTCCTTGCCCCAGAAATATCAGACCGAACGCCGCTATATCACCACGATTCTCAAACTCCTTTTTTATACTCACGCTTTGCGCCGGTTCGATCCACGGCCACCTGGAAGCCGGAAATTCGAAGACGATAACCTCTTGGTTTGCTGGCAAGACGAAGCTCAACGTTTCATTACTGAATCAGACGGCAATGTCGATGTTATTCGCCAGGCGCAGACGACCACAGTGCTTGCGGCGCAATCGAAACTTTCATTTCTGCCGGCCCTCGGATCGAAGGAAAAAGCGGAAGTCACTATTCTTAATTTACGAAACCGTATCATTTTCAAGGCGGCCGACCGGGCGTGTGCGGAAAGCTCCGCTGATTTCATCGGAAAACGAATGATCTGGAAACGATCCTACACTCGCGGCCGTGGTAGCCACAGTACAACTCGTACCCGCGAAGAGGAATATCTGATTAAACCGTTCGAATTGATGTCGCTGCCCAAATTCACGGCGATCGTCAAACATTGCGAAAAAGGCTATCGCAAGAGACGAATCCATCCGGTCGATGCGGATGGAAACACGCCCTCCTGGTACCCATTCTGGAGACGGTGGCTTTAGAAACGGGAAGGACGATTGTAGCACGCCCCGACAGGGCGAAACACGCAGAAAAGGTAGGGCGATACAGGCGGAAAGGTAGGGCGAAATCCGACTCCGCCAAGCCTGCGTCGCGGCTGGTCTGGTGATTTTCTTTGACTGCATGGCTAGGGCGCGCCATAGCGCAGCGACGGCGGCACATCGTCGAGCGACAGCGAGAGGATGTGTGAGCCAAGCGTGTAAGCCAGATGAAGGCGGCGGCTCACAGTACGCCGTTTAGCTATGTTGGCGCACAACGCTTACCGGACTGCTTTGTCCTAACTGCCAGAGGAGTATCCACGCTGGCTTCTAAATCCTAGATCTTACCTTCTGGATTCGAGATTCTGCATTCTGATCCGGTACTCAGCCGTTACCCGACGTGGGCGACACCGCCGCTCCCTTCTTCCTTGCCTCTTCGAGAAGCTCGTCTACACGCGGAATCGCTCCGCTGCGGGGAAACCTGGCTTTGAATTGTTCCAGAACCGCGACGGCACGATCGGGCTGATTTAAGGATTGGAGATAAAGGGTTGCCAGGTTGAACAAACTATTTTCGTGCTCTGGGTTCTCGCGTTGCGCGGTTTCGTACTCAGCCGCCGCCGCTTCCAGTTGGTTGTTGAAGCGGAGCGCACTACCGAGATCGGAACGAATGTCGGCATTGTCCAACCCAAGACTGATCGCTTTTCGATACTGTTCGGTCGCCTTGGCCCACTCATGATGATCGAAATACCAGTTGCCCAGAATCACCGCGCTTTGGCTCGGAGCGAGCATGGAGACATCCGGAAGAACGTCTTTTTCTCTCGACGGAGAGGCTGGAAAGCGCCCGGACAATTGTGTGAGAATGACCCAGGTCAAAATTGCTCCTATCACGAAAGCAATTGCACCGAGCAGGACGCCTACGCTCGCCCGCGATTTGTTATCTTTTGGCTTCACTACCAGCAGGCCTACGAATCATTCAAGGAGTTTTCATCCATTTGATGATTTGGCATTTCGCTAGAGCCTTAGCCTAAATCATGCGCGAGCTAAATCAGGAAAAGAACAATTCTCCCTGGCTGCGCGCAGCGTTGGCCGCTTCTGCGCGAATTTCATCAAGCAACGATTTGAATTCGCACTGCTCGAGTCCTTTGAGATATTCATCGTATATCGGTTGGATCTTGAGATCCGCGATTGGCACCGGCAATGCGTGGTCCAGATCAAGCTTGACCATCTCGCGATTTTGCAAAATCTGTGTCCGGCTTTCCTCCAACCGTTTCCTCAGCTTTTCGCTGGATACGTCTTTCAGATTGTCCAGCAAGTTCTGGATAGTGCCGAATTGCCGAATAAGAGCCGAAGCCGTCTTCGAGCCAATACCGTCAACTCCTGGAATATTGTCGACCGAGTCTCCGGTCAGGGCTAATATCTCGCCGATCCCGGCTGGGGGCACTCCCCATTTTTCGGTCACCTCTTCAACGCCGAGAAGCGCATGCGAGTCCTTCGGGTGCTTCAGGTCCGTCTTATTGGTTGAGTAGACTTTGACTTTGTCGCTGACCAGTTGGAAAAGGTCTTTATCGTTCGTCGACAAAATGACGTCGTGCTGATCCTGCGCCGCCGCCAGGACATAACACCCCATTAGATCATCTGCTTCCGTATTGGGCAGCGCTACGGACTTAATTCCCATCGGTCCTACAAAGGAACGAATGAAGTCTAATTGCGGGATCATTTTTTCCGGCATGGCTTCGCGCTGCTGCTTGTAAGCCGGCTGCAATTGAACTCTTCTTTCCGGCATTCCTTCGTCCCAGAAAACCGCAGCGAGATCCGGCCGCAAATCTTTGATCATCTTGCGGACCGTTTTTACAAATCCGTAAATGGCGTTCGTCGGTTCGCCTCGGGAGTTGTTCAAGGTCTGGATCGCATGAAACGAGCGATAGACATAATAGTGTCCGTCGATCAACAAAAGTGTCACGTCTCTCCTTTAGCAGCGCCGAAGGTGCGGTTCAAGATGGCCTGGCGGCCTGACAGTCTTTGCTCGAATTGGCAAGATCATGGTGCGAAAGTTTGTGAAGGCGGACGCGCCCGCGCTGCCTTAGACCAACTTCAAATTCGGGTCTGCGTCTTGGGTCCAAGCGGTGAATGATCCAGATCGGAAACGTTCTCCTGCTACAAACGCGATCATCGCGGCATTGTCGGTCGTTAATGCCGGAGCGGCCAAACGTAGATTAATCCCGGCAGCTATCGCCGCACGCTCCATCTCCTGACGTAGCCGCAAATTACCGCTCACTCCACCGCTCACGGTCACGGTTTGGACGGCAACCGATTTAGCGGCTGCAATCGTTTTCCGGACCAAGACTTGGACCACCGCTTCCTGGAAGGAAGCACACAAGTCGGCTTGGTAATCCCCAGATAACTTGGGCAACAGATAGCGAACCGCGGTCTTCAGGCCGCTGAAACTGAAATTGAAATCGCCGCTTCCCAGCATGCTGCGAGGAAGATCAAAACGGGCGGAATTGCCGTGTTGGGCGCAGCGCTCGATACTTGGTCCGCCTGGGTATGGGAGACCCAACAGCTTCGCCACCTTGTCGAACGCCTCACCGGCTGCGTCATCAAGGGTGGAACCTAATATCCGGTATTGGCCCACCGCCTCCATGGCAACCAGCTGAGTGTGACCACCGCTGACGATCAGGCCCACGGATGGCTGCGGCCCGCCTGGATCGTTGAAAAACGGCGAAAGCAGATGCGCTTCTAGATGATTGACCCCGATAAATGGCTTTCGCAGCCCGATCGCGATTCCTTTGGCTGCCGCATACCCAACCAGTAAAGAAGTGAGCAACCCCGGTCCGCGGGTAGCTGCGACACAATCGACATCGGTTAATCGAACTTGCCCTTCGGCCAAAGCGGTCTCCACTAGCGACGGTAGCTTAACCAGATGATTGCGCGACGCGACCTCCGGGACGACACCGCCGTAACGATCGTGGATCGCGCTTTGGCTCGCTATCTTCGAAACCAGGAGTCGATTCCGATTCCGTAGTAGCGCTACTGCGGTTTCGTCACATGAAGTCTCTATCGCCAGAACCAGCGGCCCGTCCACCCGATTACGTCCCTCGAATTCCAGATTGCATACCTTGTTTCCGCGTTCCGCATTTCGCGTTTCTTAATCAATGTCCCTGCTCTGTATTACCGGCGTTCTGAGTGTAGATCATTACGCTCTTCAAGGCGTCGATTGCGCGGTCGAGTTGCGCATCTCGCTGCTCGTTCGCCAGTTTCTGTTCGTCCCCGGTCAACGGACCATCACGACGCCGCAAAACCAGCGCTTTCTCCTGATCCGGTGTGAGCGAAGCCTTGATATTTGGAGTGACACCGTTTTGATGGATTACTTGTCGACTCGGCGTGTAATATTTAGCAGTAGTCAGGCGCAAACCGGAACCGTCCGGCAGCTGGATCACCGTCTGAACAGAGCCTTTGCCGAACGTAGTGTCTCCCACGACGATAGCTCGGTTGAGATCCTTCAGCGCCCCGGCAACGATTTCCGCACCGCTCGCGCTGCCCGAATTAACCAACAACACCAGTGGAAAATTTGCGACCGGCTTAGCATTGCGATCGGTGAGATACTCGCGGTGTTGCGACCCTCCGCGACCTTCCGTGTAAACCACCATTGTCTTGGGAGGAACAAAATTGGCGCAGACGTCGACCGCACTGTTGAGCAATCCTCCCGGGTTATTTCGGAGATCGACAATCAGAGCTTGCATGCCCTTCGCCTGGAGTTCGTCCAATCGTTGCCGCAGCTCTTGCGCAGTCGGCTCATTAAATTGAGTGATTCGGAGATATCCGATCCTGAACTTCCCGGTGGCCGTTGCATCCAGTATTTTCGAATCCTTTACGCTCGCGACCTTGATGATTTCACGTTGAAGGTTGAATTCCTTCGTCTCTTTGGACGGCGGGCGATAAATTGTGAGCGTCACGCGCTGGCCCGGCTCGCCTCGGAGCTGGTTGAGAGCGTCTTGCAGGCTCATCCGATCGGTCACCTTTCCGTTGATCCGCAAGATTTCATCTCCCGGCATGATTCCCGCCCGGAACCCAGGAGTATCTTCCATTGGAGTAACGACGGTAATAATTCCATCTTTGGTCGAAACAATGATCCCTAGACCGCCAAATTCGCTGCGGGTGTCATCCTGCATGTCCCGGAAGTCCGTCGGCTCCATGAATTGACTGTGCGGATCCAAGCTGTTAAGCATTCCGCGAAGGGCCGAGTAAGTGAGGTCTTTGAGCGCGACCTTGTTCTCGTCGACGTAGTCTTGGCGGACCAGCTGAAGAGCACGCGTAAAGATGGATAGATTGCTGTACTCGGTCTCGCTCGATTCAGCGGATGCGCTGCTCGTCAGGACTTTGTAACCGACCGCTAAATTAAAACAGACTAGTAGCGCCAAAGCCACCAACGAAAACTTGCGCATAATTCCGCCAGCATCCTACCACACGTCCCGACCGAAGCTAGCGAGTTCCCCACTGCTTTTGTCGCCCAAACTGTCTGGTTTGCGCGGTTCACAAGAGGGGCCAAGAAAGCAGCAGTACCATCGGAATGATCCTCGCCATTCGGGATAACGTTAGCCCGGTCATCTCTTGCGATGTCGGACCAACCGGGTCCCATTCGCGCTCACGAGCACTAGTTCGTCGCTGGTCAGACTCTCAATTTTTTCCTCGACCTGGTAAGTTTCAACTGCGGCCGAATCGCTTCGGGAAACTTCACCGGATGCGAGCAACTTTCCGCCGCGCACGTCCCACATACCGGAGAAGCTCCACTTTGTCGTACCGCCATCGGCGTGCATCACTTCGTCGGCTGAATGCATGCCGTCGCGATGGAAACTGTTCTCTCCGTAAAAGCGGTAATTACCTCCTGATTCATCGGTAACCCAAGTTCCGACTAACCCGTGAATGAGTTCTTCGTCGCTATCCTTCGGAGCCTTTTGACAGCTGCAAAAGAGGGCAACGCAGCAAGCGATCGCGATCCACCGTCGGGTATACTCGAACTGGGCCATTTGCGTTCAAACCAACGAACTACTGACGTTTGAACTGCCGGGAAGGCGGTTCACTCGAGACTAATCTATCAGTTGCGAGCGGACAAGGTGGGGAAAAGAAATTCGAATGCTGCCCAAGCCTTAGTGCGCCAACCCAACCCGAAGGGCTGCTGCACGAGCCTCAGACTTGGTGCACTAGGTTCAGCAGGCCCGAAACTCACGCCGCATCTTTATCTTGTTTGCGACGAATCAAAGGTGCGCGCTTGCCTTCTACCACCGCACGATTGATGACGACGTCTGCAACATCTTCGCGACTGGGAACGTCGTACATCACATCAAGCATTATCTTCTCAAACATTGAGCGAAGAGCCCGAGCCCCGGTCCCTTTGGTGGCCGCCTGTTGCGCCATGGCTCGTAGCGCATCTTTCGTTACGACCAGATTGGCTCCCTCCATTGCCAATAACTTGGTATATTGCTTGACCATCGCGTTCCGCGTGTCGGTCAAAATCAGCATCAGCTCGTCCTCGGTCAAAGCGTCCAATGCAGAGACCACCGGTAGTCGCCCGATAAACTCGGGGATCATGCCGAACGAGAGGAGATCTTCCGGTTCAGTATATCGCAGCACCTCGTGCATTTGCACGGTGGACGTACTGGACATGGCGGCCTGAAATCCGAGAACTCGATTACCTAACCGCCGATTGATAATGCGATCAAGACCAACGAAAGCGCCTCCGCAGATAAACAGAATCTTCTCGGTATTTACCTGGATATATTCTTGATGCGGGTGTTTGCGGCCGCCCTGAGGAGGTACATTGCAACTACTGCCTTCAAGAATCTTAAGCAAAGCCTGCTGTACGCCTTCGCCCGAGACGTCGCGCGTGATACTGACATTATCCGTTTTGCGGCCGATCTTGTCGATCTCGTCAATATAAACGATTCCGATCTCGGCCCGCTTCACATCGTAGTCAGCGTTCTGCAGCAGCCGCAAAATGATGTTTTCGACATCCTCTCCGACGTAACCAGCCTCTGTCAGCGTCGTAGCATCAGCGATGCAAAATGGTACATCGAGGATGCGAGCCAGCGTGCGCGCCAATAGCGTTTTCCCGCAACCGGTCGGTCCGATAAGGAGAATATTGCTCTTCTCAATTTCCACGTCGGCATAAGGATCAAGCGCCAAATCCTTCCCCCCACCAGAATTTAAAATGCGTTTGTAGTGGTTATGTACCGCTACCGAAAGCACCTTTTTGGCTCCGTCCTGACCAATAACGTACTGATCGAGTTGCCGCCGGATTTCCGCCGGCTTCGGCACGCGGAGCGTCGTCGTTTGGCGACGGGCGTCTTCATTGAGCTCTTTGTCGAGGATACCCTTACAGACATTGATACAATTGTCGCAAATATAGACGCCAGGGCCGGCAATAAGCTTGCGCACCTCCGCGTGGCTTTTGCCACAGAAAGAGCACATGGTGAGATTGGAAGCCCGAGCCATCTTACGTCAGCAACTGAATTTCACGACCTCAGGAAGGTACCACACTCCCGGTGTTCTGTGGAAGCAGATCCGCGCGAACATCTTTGCGAGATTTCACAACCTCGTCGACTAACCCGTAAGCCTTCGCCTCATCCGCGGACATCCAGTAATCTCGATCGGAATCAATCTGCACCTGTTCGTCTGATTTGCCGGTGTGAGCCGAGAGGATGTGGATCAGCCGGCGCTTAATCTTGAACATCCACTCAACCGTTCGCTCCACATCGCTGGCCGTACCTTGAGCTCCGCCGGAAACCTGGTGAATCATGATATCCGAGTTCGGCAAAGCGTAGCGCTTTCCTTGGGTGCCGGCTGCAAGCAAAACGGCTCCCATGCTCGCCGCGATACCCATACAGTAGGTGGCAACATCGCAGGTCACAAACTGCATCGTATCGTAAATCGCGAGACCGGCGGTAACCGAGCCACCGGGGGAATTGATGTAAAGGTTGATATCACGCTTGGGATCCTGCATCTGCAGAAACAGCAGTTGCGCAACGACGCTGTTTGCTACGAAATCATCGATCGGAGTGCCGATGAAAACGATGCGATCTTTGAGCAATCGGCTATAAATATCGTACCCTCTTTCCTGATTTCCGTCCCGTTCGATAACTGTTGGAGGGTAATAGTTGCTGTGCGGAGTGTAAACGATGTTGGACATTCGCTTGGTCTTCTAAAGCAGCTTCCTAGGAGGTTTCCGAGCTGTGGTCGACGGTAGCATTCGAGGTCAGGAAATCAAGGACCTTGCCGATCTGGATCTCTTCATAGATCTGCGGAATCGCGCCCTTCCGGTCGAGTTCAGACATCGCCTTTTCAAAAGTCATACGGTACTGGGTCGCAAGTTCTGCCACTCGCTGTTTTAGATCATTCGGACTAACCTCAATCTTCTCCTTTTCGCCGATTCGGGTCAAAATAAAGCTTGCCTTGAGCCGGTCCTTGGCGCTGCGCGACGCCGTATCGACGATCTCCTTTCCGCTCTCCCGCAACAATTCCTCACTTATCCCCCGTTGTTGATTGTGTTCGACGATCTCGGACATGATCCGCCGCGTTTCGTCTCTGACATAAGTTTGCGGCAATTCGCACTCAACGTTCTTCACCAGATAGTCGACGATTTGAGTTCGTTTTTCCGCATTTACCGCCTTCGCGCGCTCCTCCTGCAACCTTGCTCGTACCAAATCGCGCAATTTCCCGACCGTTAAACCTTCGCCCACCTGAGTAGCAAACTCATCATTTAACTCCGGCAGATCCATCCTTTTCAGCGCTTTCAAAGTGACTCGGAAATGAATCAATTTCCCTGCTAAACTGGCCGTCGGAAACTTATCTGGAACCGGCAGATCAAATTCGCGAATCTCGCCAATCTGCATCCCAACCAAAGATGGTCCAAATCCTGGCAATAAAATGTCGTCCTCGGCCCGGATCCAGAAGTCGCTATTACCACTCAACATTTTCGGCGCATCGGGAAACGCTTCCAATAAAGGCTGTCCGTCTACCGCGGTCGTAAAGTCAATCACGGCAAAGCTGCCGATTTCCAGCGACTGACCCTCCAGTTCGCTAAATGTCGCGTGACGTTCCCGGAGCCGATCCAATGCAGAGTCCACTTCTTCCTCGGTAACCTCGGTGCTCTGCGCTTTGACCTGGATACGCTTGTATTCCGGCAACTCGAACTCAGGAGTGGTTATCAGGGTGGCGGTAAAACGCATGCTGCGTTCCGGCGTAAACTCAACATCGTCAACATTAGACACCGACAAGACCTTCAGTCCTTTTTCCTTGATCGCTTCTCTGGTCGTCTCCTGGACGAGCTTACGGGTGAGCTCTTCCTGAATTTCTTTCCGGTATTTGGCCTCCACTACACTTTGAGGCGCCTTACCGGGTCGAAACCCGGGGATGCGCGCCGCCTGGCGGAATCCTTTCACTATTTCGCTCCACTCCTGCTTGACCCGCTCCGGTGGGAGTTCCACGTGGATAGACGCCAGGCAATTGGGTAACTGTTCTACTTCGACGTTCATGAGATCAGAAGAAACCCGACGCTAATCCGGTTCGGCCTAGCCATCAAGTCGGCGTCCCTAGGGTCCTCACATCTCGTTTTCCGACAACCAGCGTTGGACGTTATCTTCTTTCACCGCGCCTACCACCGCGATTCCCATACGCTCAGGACAAAAGCACAGCCGAGCCACGGATTGAACTGTCTCAGGAGTAACACCCTTTACCTTGGTTTGTACCTCTTCCGGGTCGATTACGTAATCGTAGGCTATCAGCGATTCACCCATCCACATTATCTGATTGGTCGTACTCTCAAGGCTGAGCTCATTCTGCCCCAATGTGTACTCCTGCGCTTGCCGCAGCTCTTTTTTGGTCGGCGGCCGTTCCCGGAACTTTTCCAGCTCCCGATTAATCGCCCGCAACGCCCGCCGCAGTTTGACTGATTCAAGCCCGACGCAGATGCTCACCAGACCGGAGTCCTCCAACACCAAGGTGCCGCTGTTGATCGAATAACAGAAAGCGTACCGCTCACGCAGTTGTTGAAACAATCGCGAACTCATGTTTTCGCCAAGAATGACACTGAGCAGTTTCAAGGCATGCCGTCGATCATCAGTTCGACTGATCGCATGATAGCCGAGCGCCAGATGGGTCTGTTCTGTATCGTCCGTGGCTACAATCAGGCGTTTGTTCCTTTTCGAACCATTCCAGGGATCAAACTCCGGGGCTGCGCCGATCGGCAGGTCTTCCAAGCCGCTCCCGAACATTTCGACTACATCGTCATGCCGGCACTTTCCGGCGACCGTAACGACCGTGCTGCGGCCGTTGTAATTGCGCTGTACGTATTCGAGCAACTCCGGTCGTCGAATTCTCCCTATCGACTCCAGCGAACCAGTCAAAGGTCGACCCAAGGCGTGAGCAGGCCAAATCGCCTCGCTCAATAACTCCTGCGAAAATTGGGCCGGTTGATCCCGGTACATCAGAATTTCTTCGCGAATAACGTCTCGTTCACGCTCGATCTCAGTCTCCGCAAATAGAGAATTCCGGAACATGTCGATCAGAACTTCCGCTAGAACCGGAAGGTGCGGTGCGGCCGCTTTCGCATAGAAACAGGTGTGATCTTCGGTGGTGAAAGCATTGATAAATCCACCCAATCCTTCGATCGCCTCCGTGAGATTGCGAGCAGACCTCGTCTCAGTTCCTTTGAACAAAAGGTGCTCCAGAAAATGAGAGATGCCGCAGAGCTGCTCAGGTTCGTGTCGACCGCCGACTCCGACCCAAACGCCAACGCTGACACTTTTCATTTGCGGCATTTCGCAGGTAGCGATCCGCACCCCGTTTTTCAGTCTACTGGTTCGATAAAGCATCAGACGGTCACCGAGTGGGGGGAACGTAAAAACAGTCCCACCCTTTTATCACACATTACTAGATTCCAAATTGAACAAGATTTGCGCCAAATCTAGGTCTCTTGGGTAGGTTATCTTTAGATTCCAACCTGGATTCGTCAATAGCTTCACTGGAAAACCTGCTGTTTGGATAGCGGAAACCTCATCGGTCACTGGGATGCCGCCGGCCAGCACCGCCTCATACGCTCGAATCAGCCATTCGCGCCGAAAGACTTGTGGGGTTTGCATCGTCCACAAACCGACCCTCTCCACGCTTCCGACGACTCGCTGTTCTTCGTCAGCCCGCTTGAGCGTTTCGACGATTGGCGCCGCCACCGAGACCGCGCCACACGCACTAGCTTCCCGAATGGCCAGCGCGATCACATCTGGCGAAATGAGCGGTCGCGCACCGTCGTGAACCGCAATTAGGTCGACGGCCGGGCTTGTTGCCTGCAGACCAGCAGCCACCGAAAGATAGCGCTGCTCCCCGCCCGCGACCACTCGATTGACTTTGCTTAAACCAAAATCGGCAACCAATGAGCCGAATTGCTTCAAGCGGTCGGGGTGAACTACCAGGATAATTTCTTTCACATCCGAACAAATTTCGAATCGTTGGAGGGTACGAATAAAAACCGGGCATCCGGCCAATTTGGCTGTCAGCTTATCAAATCCCATCCGCTGGCTAGTCCCAGCGGCAACGACGATCGCAGATGTCATGACGTGCCAACCCTTCCTTGGTTCAGAGAGCGTTGGATCGAACCGGATATTCGTGAATCATTCGAGAGAAATAACAGTTAACCTAACGCCTTTTGGACCGCCTCACTTAAAGTTCTGCCATCCGCTCGTCCAGCCGCTTTCTCGTTCACGATCTTCATAACCTGGCCCATTTGCGCCTTGGACGATGCACCGGACTCCGCAATCGCTATCTGCACAATGCTGGCTACCTCTTCAGCCGTCAACGGCTGCGGTAAATAACTCGAAAGAATTCCAATCTCTCTCCGCTCCTTTTCCGCTAGTTCCGGACGACCTCCTTTTTCAAATCCAGCCACCGAATCCTGCCTCTGTTTCACTTGTTTCCGGAGGACGGCGATCGCGTCAGAATCCGCTAACTTACCTCCGGCGCCATGTTTTTCGATAGCAACGTTCATCATCGCCGATTTAACCATACGGAGTACGGATAACCGTTCTGCCTCTTTAGCCTTCATCGCCTCTTTTAGATCCGAATCGATCTTTTCTTGGAGCGTCATGCGGGAAGGTAAATCAGAATCCAGAATTTAGAAGCCAGGAGCCAGCAGGATAACGCCGGCATCGCCGAGAACGCCGGTAGCGCCGGTAACGGATTGGCAGCCTGCAACCAGTACGTAGGTTCGTTTTTCTTTCTCCATCAAAATTCCGAGTTTGCCGGCTTTCCGAATCACTAATCGCTCAGATTGAGTTCGGGGCGTTCCCCGACTTCGCCCGTCGTTCGAAACTCCGGAAGCTTCCACCTTCGCTAAAGCTTTGGCGGACAAGTCGTCGGGCAAGTCGGCGTTCCCGGCGTTCCGCTACCGACTATTTCGGCCATGTAGTAAATCTGCTGGCTCATTCGACCGAATATTGCAAAATAGTAAGATGCGTTCGCCGGTCCTTTTGATAGCCCTTCTGTCGTTTTCGATCGGGTTGACAGCTAAGGCTAGCAGCTTGCCTTTGTCGACCCTGTTCCGCGGCCAATCACGGTTTTACGCCCTGGCAGCAGAGGCAGAACGCCAAAACTGGCGCGCATTGCCTCTCGGCGAACGAATCATTGCGGTAGCAAAGAGCTTTCTAGGAACTCACTACCTGAATTATACCTTGGAAATCGACGACCATATCGAGGCGCCATCGGTGGACATGGACGGGCTTGACTGTTGGACGTTTTTCGAAATCTCCGTCGGGTTCGCTCGAATGTTGGAAATGAAGAGTGGCAACTACACCCCAAGTGACTTACTCGGGATGATCGAACTGGACCGTTACCGTGGTGGCCGCTGCGACGGTAGCTACACATCCCGCCTGCATTTTCTTGAGGACTGGATTTACGACAATGAGCGACGCGGACTGGTCAAGAATTTGTCCGTCGCACTCGGGGGCGTGCCCATGCGCGGACGCTACCTCACCGAAATGAGCCACCATTGGCGTGAGTCCCGGTATATGCGTCACAATGTTGCCCTGGTGCCGCAAATCGCCGCAATCGAACAGCGCATTGCCTCTCGCACGATCTACCACATCCCGCGTGAGCGAGTCTCGCAGAGTGAATCAAAGATTCGTAGCGGTGACGTGATCTGCATTACTGGTCGGGGACCGGAGGGTTTCACCGAGCATGTCGGGCTGGCTTATCGTGACGGCGTTGGAGTCGTTCATTTTATGCACGCATCAAAGGATGCGCGGCGCGTCGTCATCGATGTTCCGATCCACCAATACGTCTATCGATATCATAGATTTGCCGGCATCATGGTCGTACGACCCTTGGATGTATCGCCCGCTGGTTCATCCAGGGTAGCAGAGAATTGACGCAGCCTGATGCTCCTGCCTCAGGGAGCTGCACTGCCGGCTTAAAAGATCCAAGAAAGTCGGGTTCAAAGACGCCTAGCGCCTCGAGCGCCTGTTTGAGCCGGGACCCACCGCAAAGCTGTCGCCTAGCGACAGCGGGCCTTGGGATGTGGCTACTTTTGCGAAACTAAACATGTTCACTTGAACATAATCCATTCTCGGTCCATCCTTCCCCCATGAGCTTCGGTGCCGACCATTCCCCAAACCGGCCTGGACCTCGCGGTCGCGGAGCCACCATAAATCCGACCGATCGGTTTACGGCTCTACATTACGAGCAGGATGAATTCAGCGCTGTGGAGGATGCCCGCCCGGTACCAACCGAATTCTTCCATGACGACACCCAGTCGATCATATCCCGAAACAACAGTCCCGATGTTGGCTTCGAGACGAGCGTGAACCCGTACCGCGGATGCGAGCATGGCTGCGCCTACTGTTATGCAAGACCCACCCACGAATACCTCGGGTTTTCGGCGGGACTGGATTTCGAATCTAAGATCCTCGTGAAGCTGAAAGCGGGACCGCTGCTTCGCGCCGAACTGAGCAACCGGAATTGGAGACCCCAGGTTGTGGTGCTGAGCGGGGTGACTGACTGTTACCAGCCGATTGAACGGAAGCTCAGATTGACAAGGTCGTGTTTAGAGGTCTTGGCCGAGTTTCGCAATCCGGTCGCGATCGTAACCAAAAACTTTCTGGTAACGCGTGACATTGACCTCCTGCAATGCCTCGCCCGCCACCGCGCGGCAATTGTTACCTTATCCATCACTACGCTCGAGGCAGATCTCGCCGCAAAACTGGAGCCAAGAGCTTCGACTCCCCGTGCCCGGCTGGCTGCTGTGCGCGAGCTCGCGCAAGCCGATATTCCCGTCGGCGTGAACGTTGCGCCCATCATTCCCGGCCTTAACGACCATGAGATTCCACGCATCATTGAAGCTGCGGCCGAGGCTGGCGCTCGCTGCGCGCACTATACTATTGTGCGACTGCCCTTTGCAGTTTCCGAAATTTTCCCCGCGTGGCTCAGATCGCATTTCCCCGACCGGGCTGATGCGGTGCTTGGACGAATTCGCTCGATGCGCAATGGAAAGCTAAATTCCCCTCAGTTTGGCCAACGGATGCGCGGCGAAGGGTTACTGGCCGAACAGATTCGACGGCTGTTTGAGGTCGCCAGCCGAAGATTTGGGTTAAATGAACGAGATCTACACTTGAGTTGTGACGCCTTCCGGCGAGTGGAGAAGAATCAGTTGTCGCTGGGGTTGTGAATTGCCTCAATGGGTCTCATGGGTCGCGCAACTTCGCCGAATCCTCCTCTTGACCAGGAACGGTTCATCTCGTTCTGTGCCGGTCCACGATGGCTCAGGTTAGCGATATTGCCGCGGCAACCAGGCTGGATGCCGCCGGATTGAATCACCGAAAGGCCATTCTGCTTTTGGTTTTGGCATGTCTGTTTTGGGGTATCAGTTTCCCGGTCAGCAAGGCTTTGACGTTGCTGTACTTACAATCAATGCCTGCAGCCTCAAGCTGGTTCGTCGTCAGCCTTCAAGGAAGTATTCGTTTTCTTCTCGCCGGCCTGCTAATGCTACCTTTCGGCTGGAGGGAACTCCGTAGCCTTCGCGAACGCGAAGTTATCCAGGGAGTGGGTCTCGGACTCTGCGGCGGAGCAGGAATGCTCTTTCAAATGGATGGCCTCGCCTACACTTCCGCATCGATATCCGCATTCCTTGCCCAAGCCTATTGCATCCTTCTGCCGCTCTATCATTTCTCACGCAACCGGACGGCACCCGGATTCCGCGATCTATTGGCCATTTTCATGGTGGTTACCGGCATCGGGATTCTGGCCAATATGGATTGGAGTACGTTCCGAATTGGCCGAGGTGAATTAGAGACTCTCGTTAGCGCAGTGTTCTTCACCTTCCAAATCCTCTGGTTGGAAAGACCGGTCTTTCGCCCGAATCGAACTCGCATGGTCTCGACAACAATGTTTCTGTCGATGGGCTTGATCTTCGGTTTGGCCGCACTTTGTACCCGGCCCGAGCGAATGAATTACGCAACTGCGATTGATTCGTTTCCGAAAATCTTCCTCACCTTCTTACTCGTATTTTTCTGTACGCTGCTTGCCTTTAATCTCATGAACCATTGCCAGCCGGCGATTAACTCAACGGAAGCAGGCATCGTGTATACGACTGAGCCGCTGTTTACGACGGTGTTCGCTCTCTTTCTACCGGCTCAGCTCAGCGTGCTGGCTCACATTGATTACGCTAACGAACGGTTCTCGTTAACCGTTGTGTCCGGTGGCGGACTCATCTTGCTTGCCAATCTCCTGCTGCAAATCCGCAGCCGCAAAGCGATACCTCCGGTAGCGGAGGTCAGAACGACTCCCGCCGGAATTCAAAAACCAAGTTCTTGACTGTTCTGGCAAGGAGGAACGAGCTTATCCGATGCGCACTTTTGGATTGGCGTTGATCATCTTAGCGTTCGGCCCTGCCGCTCCCGGCCAGGACTCGGTCGAAACAGATTGGACAAAGCTCGTTCAACTTGAAAAACGCTCTGAGGATCAACCGGCCGCTGGGGAAAACGCAGTCGAGTTTTATGCCCAGCGAGACCGTGACCTCTTCAACGCTGCCCGAGCTTACGTACAGAGATATCCGAACAATCCTCACGCTGGCGCCGCGCTCGAATGGGAACTGGAAAGCGCCGAGTTTTCAGGTTCCCCTACCGAACGCAGGGATTTGCTCGATCAGTTGGAAAAAGAAACGCGCAGTTTTATCGCTACCCATTCGCTGCCGGAATCGTTACGGCAGCAGATGACCGTTCGTTTGATTCATCAGCGACTTAATAACGATGATTTAATTACCAATGAGTCGGCCCCGCATTTGGAACAACAGATCTGCGATTACTTGAAAGAAAACCCGGCGGATCCAAAAAAGCTTTCTCTCCAAATTGCTCGCGCGAATCTGCTCTATCGCGTCGATGCGCAAAAGGCAAAATCCTTCTTGGAGGAACTGAGCCATGATTCCGATCAACCGCTGGCAGAAGCCGCGCGCGCACGGCTAGCCAAAGCGGAACTTTTGGGCAAGTCGCTCGACTTGCATTTTACCGCAACTGACGGAAGAGCAATCGATCTGGCACAGCTCCGCGGAAAGGTCGTACTCATCGACTTTTGGGCCTCGTGGTGCCCGGATTGCATCCGTGAGTTGCCCGAGATTAAGAAACTCAATCAAAGCTACCGGGCGTCCGGCTTGGTTGTAATCGGAATTTCTCTCGACCGCGATCGCGAGGCGATGGCAAGTTTTCTGGTTAAAAAATCAATCAATTGGCCGATCTACTATGATGGCAAAGGTTGGAACAATACCTACGCGGTGCAATATAGCGTTCACCAAATTCCGGAGATCTGGATAATAAACAAGGACGGAATCGTCGAGACAACTTCAGCCGACATCTCAACGATTGATGATACCGTGCAAAGGCTGCTAAAGGCATCGCGGATCGTCCAGACTCCCTGAATCTTATCGATTGTCCATGAATGACCAACCAGCCGCGATCGGCGTTATCGGCGGGAGCGGCCTTTACCAGATCGAAGGTTTCGCCTCCCCAAAGGAAATTCTGATCGAAACACCGTTCGGAAGCCCTTCTGACGCTATTATCGGTGGAACCATCCATGAGCGGCCGATATTCTTTCTCCCGCGCCACGCTCGAGGGCACCGGATTTTGCCGACGGAACTAAATCATCGAGCCAATATCTTTGCTCTTCGATCACTGAACGTGCGGTGGATCATCAGCATTGGCGCGGTTGGTAGCTTGCAAGAGCAATATCGCCCTCGAGATATCGTTCTGCCGGACCAATTTTTTGATCGGACGAGCCTGAGAGCTAATGCGACTTTCTTTGGAGAAGGAATCGTCGCTCATGTGGCATTGGCCGATCCGGTTAGTCATGCGCTTCGCACGATCGCCGCGGAAGAAGCAACCGCACTTGGGTACCCGGTCCATAACGGCGGGACCTACGTCAACATGGATGGTCCCGCTTTTTCAACGCGGGCGGAATCGGACTTTCATCGGCGAATGGGATTCGATGTGATTGGGATGACCAACTCACCGGAAGCAAAGCTTTCGCGAGAGGCGGAGATTTCGTTTGCTTCCCTTTGTTTCATAACCGATTACGACTGCTGGAAAGTGGATGACGAACCGGTGACCGCAGAGATCGTCATCGGACATTTGTTGGCAAATGCTGCCGCAGCCCGTCGGATACTACCAAACATCATCGCGAGAATTCCGACCGAGCCGACTTGGCCGGAACACCGAGCACTCGATTCCGCGTTGGTAACCGATCGGAAACTTTGGCCGGAATTGACGGTTAAAAAGTTAGAGGTCATTCTCAAACGTTTTCTTTAATCTCATGCGCTTTCATCTCGGACTTTTTTTGATCATCGTCGGCATTGCCCCATTGCTTCGCGCGGAAGACTCGGCAGGGCCCACTCCGTCACCAGCCAGTTCTCCCGCTCCGACCGGCTTGAAACCGGCTACGTACTTCCAGGCCAATGTCGATGGTCCCTACATCGCGATGACTTTCGACGACGGACCCAGTCCAGAAACAACACCACGGCTCCTGGATATTCTTAAACAAAGGAACATTAAGGCCACTTTCTTCATGATTGGCCAGAATGCGGAGCGGAATCCGGAAATTGTGAAACGCATTTTGGCCGACGGGCATGAGATCGGGAATCACTCTTGGACTCACCCGCAGCTCGCCAAGCTTCCGGATGACCGGGTTACCGAAGAAATTACGAAAACGCAGAACGCTATCACGAATGCTTCCGGCTATACGCCCAAGCTGCTCCGTCCGCCTTATGGATCGATTACCGGTCGCCAGAAAGAGTGGATCGAAAATCAGTTTGGCTTGAGCGTTATTCTATGGTCGGTCGATCCGTTTGATTGGAAGCGGCCGGGTGCTTCGGTTATTCAACAGCGTATTTTGGCGGGCGCTCGTCCCGGAGCGATTATTCTTTCGCATGACATTCACAAGCAGACGGTCGATTCGATGCCGGCTACTCTCGACGCGTTGGCAGCAAAAGGCTTTAAATTTGTGACTGTCAGTCAGCTCATTGCCATGAACCGGCCAAAGTCGTCGCCGACCCCCGGCAGTTCCCCGACCCAACCGCCGCGAAAAGCCAAGACGAAAAAAGTGGCGGCGCAATAAGGTAGCTCTTGTTTTGGAAACGACCTTCGCTGCCTTGAACCTGAAACGATGGTCGTAGAAAAATACCTTGAAACGCGTGCGCACCTCAGCCAGGCCCTGAGCGCGCTCGTTACACTATCGCAACAAACGGGTGAACCAGACGCTACCATCCAGAACCTGCAGAGCCTGAGCGCCGGTCTCAATGACCCGCTTTTGTTCGTGGCGGTCGGTGAAGTAAAGGCCGGTAAGTCATCGCTCCTCAATGCGTTATTCGGCCAAGAATTTTGCAAGATCGATGTTCTTCCGGCAACGGACAAAATCTACATATTCAAATATGCGGACTCTGCGCGAGATGTTCCAATCGCCGAAGACGTCACCGAACGCTATCTCCCGATCGAATTCTTAAAAAACTTCAGCGTTGTCGATACTCCCGGGACCAACACCATCGTTACCAGTCACCAGGATATTACCACTAGCTTCGTACCACTTGCCGATCTGATCATCTTCGTCTTCTCGGTCGTGAATCCCTGGGCCGCCTCTGCTTGGGACTTTCTTCGTATACTCGGCCATGGGTGGAAGAAGAATATCGTGTTCGTGCTGCAACAGGCCGATCTCCGAACCCAGGCAGAAGTGCAAACGATTATTCAGCATTTGGAACAAACGATCCTCCAGTTACTCGGCTCCAGCCGTCCAATTTTCGCCGTTTCAGCCAAACAAGCGTTGCAAGCAAAGTTGGACCGAAAAGGCCAAGAGGATCCTCTCTGGCAAAACAGTAATTTCAGCGCGTTAGAAAACTGGATCTCCACTACTGTCACCAATAGCGACGAACGCGGAGGCAAACTGCGATCCATTGCTCAAACCGGACAAGTGGTCCTGCAGGGCATTCAAGCCAAACTCCGAAGCGCGCTCGACCTTCTCAAAGCGGATCAGGAGAGGATCACTTCGATCCGAGGCAGTCTCGGCGTGCGCAAGGAGCAGACTTTACGACAGGTCGGTGGCTTCATTCGCGAAATGGAAATGGCCTATGACGCTTGTCGGGAGCGTGGCGAGAAATTACTCGAGGAACGGCTTGGCTTTTTGCAGACCTTTAAGATGATTTTCTCCGGCGGACGCTGGGAAAAAGATTTTCAGGATAAAATTGAAAGTGACGTTCAGGCGAAAGTACGAGAAAAGATCGAGCACGCGCTCGAGCTGTTAGAATCGGATCTGCGGCTAATCTGGCAAGAATTGCAAGACAAGGTGCAGGCGCAATTTGAGTCTGACAGCAGAAAACAGGTACGGCCGGCCATTCCTGGATTTGTCAGTCAACGGGGAGTGGTTTTACAGAAGCTTCAGCTCACACTGCTCGAGCAAATGTCTGATGCGAAAATCAAGCAACAACTCCAGGAGTGGTTTGGCGAAACCGCCCGCTGGCTTCGCGTCCCGGCCGGAGTCGCAGCCGCCGGCGGAATTTTTACGATTATCGCCGCTCTGGCTCATGCCGCAATTCTGGATGTTACCGGGACGGTTGCGGGTCTGGCCGCGTTTACCGGTACCGTGTATGCCGTCTTTCGACGTCGCCACATTTTACGCGAATATCGGCTGCGGATGGACGAAAAAAGAAAAGAACTAGCGGGAGCGGTCGAAACGCAGTTGCGGCACGCCATTACCGCGTTCTACCAGGAGGTGGGCCAAACGTTCGCTCCGCTCGAAAGCTTCTGCCAAGCGGAAACCCAACGACATCTGCCTTTGCAGGAACGTGCGACGAAAATCGAAAAATCGTTGTTGGAAATAAAAAGTCAGGTGGGATGAGAAAGCCAACGCTACGCGAATAGCCGATAGCCAATAGCCAATGATCAATCAACCAATGAACGACCCATGGTAAAACCCCTTTCGGCTATCGGCTATTGGCTACCGGGCATCGCGTAGCGTTGGCTTTCTCATCCCACCTGACTTTTTATTTCCACCGGATGAGTCGGTTCTTGCGAAGATTATTAAGCGCGGTCGCGATGTGGGTTATCGCGCTGCTGGTTATCTTCTCGGCCAACGAACTATTTTTTCTGCTGCTGGTTGCTTCGCTCGGCCTCGCCGGCCTCTGGGAGTACTTCGGAATGATCGAAAAGTCCGGGATGCGCTGCTTCAAGGCATTCGGCATGATCTGCGGGGCAGCCTATTTTATTGGCAGCTTCGTATTCTTCCATCTGAATGGATACGGTTCTGCTTACGACTTTGAGATGGTGGTGCTCGTGATTTTCCTTTTTGGCGTGTTCGCTCGCCAAATGTTTCGGCCATCCACCAAACAGGCACCTTTGGAAACAATGGCTTATACACTTTTCGGCATTCTTTATGTCGCCTGGCTCTTCAATTTTCTCACCAAAATTGTTTACATCACTCCGCCGACTTCAGCGGGAGCGACTACCGGGCAGTTTTATGTCTTGTATTTGGTGGTCGTGACAAAATTCAGTGACATGGGAGGATATCTCGTCGGCAGCCGGATTGGGCGGCACCAGATGATGCCTCACATCAGCGTCGCGAAAACCTGGGAGGGATTTGCCGGTTCGCTCATTTTTGCGATCATTGCCAGTTACTTTCTTTTGGCGATCATTCCGGATCGCCTTGCGCAGCTGAATTACTTTCATGCGACGATTCTAGGATTACTGATCGGGATTGCGGCGGTCGTGGGAGACCTTGGCGAATCGATCGTGAAACGAAGTACCGGCGTCAAAGATTCAGGAACGATACTCCCTGGTATCGGCGGAATTATGGATCTAATCGATAGTTTGTTGTTTACTGGCCCGCTACTCTATTTCTATCTCAGATTCCTGGTCCGATGAGAAAACGTCGCGTTATCCTGCTCGGCTCAACTGGTTCGATCGGCACCAGCGCCATCAAGGTCGCCGCCAGCATACCTGACCGAATGGAAATTGTCGGAATGGCTGCCCGCCAGAGCGCGGCGGCACTAGCCGAGTCGGCGAATCGACTCCGACCCTCTCATCTTTGTCTGGTCGATCCAGCACAGTTACCGGAACTTCGCCACCGGCTGAACTATCGGCCAGAGGTTTTCACTGGTGAAGATGGCCTCGAAGCATTGGCCCGAATAGACGGGGCAGACTTGGTTTTGGTAGCGATCATCGGGACTGCCGGATTTCGCCCAGCTATGGGGGCGATTGAGACGGGCAAAGATTTGGCGGTGGCCAGCAAAGAAATTTTGGTGATGGCCGGCGAAATTGTGATGCAGCGAGCTCGGGAAAAAGGGGTTCGAGTGTTGCCGGTCGACAGCGAGCACAATGCAATCTTTCAATGCCTGGAGGGAAAACCCGGACACCACATCAGTAATCTCATTTTGACCGCTTCCGGCGGTCCATTTCGCACCTGGCCAGCAGAAAAATTAGCGCGGGTCACCGTGGCTGAGGCATTAAAACATCCGACCTGGAACATGGGGCAAAAAATCACTATCGATTCAGCGACTCTCTTTAACAAAGGGTTAGAGATGATCGAAGCTCGGTGGCTCTTCGATGTTCCGATGTCACGGGTTCAAGTGATCGTTCATCCGCAAAGCATCGTGCACTCCATGGTCGAGTTCGTCGATGGCTCAATTCTGGCGCAACTGAGCCATTCCGACATGTGTTTCCCAATTCAGTATGCGGTCACCTGGCCCGATCGTGTTCCGCATTCGCTTAAGCCATTGTGCCTTTCAGAACTTGGTCGTCTCGACTTTGAAGAACCACGCTACGATGCGTTTCCCGCCCTCAATCTCGCTCGACGAGCCGGAGAAAATGGGGGAGTCTTGCCGGCAATTTTGAATGCAGCGAACGAAGAAGCAGTCCAAGCTTTCCTACAGGGCCGGATTCCGTTCCCGCGGATATGGTCATTGGTAGAGAACGCAATGGAACAGGTTGAGAGTTTTGCCAGACCGAGTCTCAGTGATATAATGGAGGCCGATGCCAAGGCTCGGGCACACGTCCAAGCAGAGCTCGAACATCATTAGTATATGATCCTCAACATCTTACGTATCGCCCTCATCATTCTCGAGGTCGTTCTCATCTTTAACCTCCTTATTATCGTCCACGAGTTGGGCCACTTTCTGGCTGCGCGTTGGCGCGGTCTTTATGTCGACAAATTTGGGGTATGGTTCGGACGACCGATCTGGAAGAAGGTCATCAATGGGGTCGAATTCAGCCTCGGTTGGATTCCCGCTGGCGGATTCGTTCTTTTGCCCCAAATGGCACCGATGGAAGCGATCGAAGGGAAGCCGGGTCGAACTGAATTACCCCCGATCAAACCGATCGACAAGATCATTGTGGCATTCGCCGGCCCGTTGTTCAGCTTTCTTCTGGCACTAGCTTTCGCTACTTTGGTTTGGGCCGTTGGCCGTCCAATGCCAGAGGCTGAAACGACCACGACCGTCGGATATGTGACGCCTGATGGACCGGCCGCCAAGGCCGGCTTCCTCCCCGGCGACAAGATTTTGGAGGTCGACGGCCATCCCGTCACTCGTTTCACCGGGATGGTCGATAGCATTGCCTGGTACGTCGTGCGAAGTGAAGGGGCGACCATCCGTTTCAAAGTACAAAGAGGCGATCAAGTCTTGGAATTGAATTCCGAATTTGAAAAGCCGGAGACCACCGGATGGGAGCGCAAATCACTCCGTCAAGTCGATTTTCTGGCCGCGGTTACGCCAGTCGTTGCGAAGATTGAACCTGGATCGACAGCTGCCGAATCTGGATTGAAGCCCAACGACCAAATCATTGCGATCGACGGACAGAAGATTTATTATCCATCCCGGATTACGGAATGGGAGCAAGAGCATCCTGGTCAGATGATTCCATTGACGGTGCTGAGGGATCACGCGCAATTACAAATATCGCTCCGCCCAGGTCGGCCAGTCATAAGTAGCGTGATCAAAAATAGCCCGGCCGAAGTCGCCGGCGTGCGCGCCGGAGACCGTATCATCGCCCTCAATGACGAGCAGATCTACGACTGGCTAACAGTCGTTAAGCACGTGGAAGAAAACCCCGGCAAACCATTAACTTTGACCGTTCAGCAAGGCGATAAGCAATTAAAGGCCCGGATTCTTCCGCAAACGCCAGATGGCCAAAAGCAAGCGATGCTGGGCATATACTCCTCCCCCGTGTCTTACGGTATCACCTGGGATGCGGGTGGGAAGATGACAATTACTCACACCTCACCGGTGGAACAGATTTCGGCTGGCGTCCAAACCCTTACCAATACAGTCGGCGCACTGCTTTCTCCGCAGTCCGATATTAAGCTGCAGCACATGAGCGGTCCGATCATGATCATGCGGACTTACTACATTCTTTTTCAGAGTGAATTTGGTTGGCAGTTGGCGCTTTGGTTCAGTGTCGTCTTCAATATTAACCTGGCCGTGATTAATCTGCTGCCAATTCCGGTGCTGGATGGAGGTCACATTCTTTTGGCGATCCTCGAAGCGATTCGCCGCCGCCCGCTAAACCTGAAACTGCTGGAGATTTTGCAAGGCGCCTGCGCCATTCTTCTGATCGGATTCATGTTGTACATTTCGTTTTACGACGTTCAGGATCTTCCCTGGAGTAACAACCAAAAACCGACGTTCAGCAGCCCAGCCAAAGCAGCGCCTCCAGAAACTCCATGAGCCGCTTTTGTCCCAGCCCCTGGTCGTACCAGCGGCGCCAAACCCGCGAGGTGAAAGTAGGAAAGATCGGAGTCGGTGGTCCAAATCCGATTCGGGTCCAATCGATGTTGACCTGTGATACGATGGATACAGAAGCCTGTATCCAGCAGACACTCGATCTAGTCGCGGTCGGCTGCGAAATCGTTCGGATTACGGCTCCTACGGCAAAGGACGCCAAAAATCTGAAACCGATTAAGGAGGGCTTACTCGCCCGCGGCTGCGATGTCCCAATCGTGGCCGATATCCACTTCAAGCCCGAGGCAGCCATGGAAGCGGCTCAGTGGGTTGAGAAGGTTCGCATTAATCCCGGGAACTACGCCGATTCGAAGAAGTTTGCCGTGAAGGAATATAGCGCCGAACTGTATGCGGCAGAGTTGGATCGAATTCGAGAGCGATTCACACCGTTGGTGCAGCTTTGCCAGCAGCGCGGAATCAGCATCCGGATCGGTACCAATCACGGCTCGTTGAGCGATCGGATCATGAACCGTTACGGGGACACCCCTCTTGGAATGGTCGAGAGCGCGCTGGAGTTTGCTCGAATCGCTCGCGACCTGGATTTTCACGATTTCATCTTCTCCATGAAAGCCAGCAACCCGAAGGTGATGATCGCTGCCTATCGCTTGCTCGTCTCACGCCTTTATCGAGCTGGACCTGATTGGTGTTATCCCTTGCATCTCGGTGTCACCGAAGCAGGCGATGGCGAAGATGGTCGGATTAAGAGCGCGATTGGTATTGGCTCCCTCTTGGCAGATGGATTGGGCGACACAGTTCGCGTCTCTCTGACCGAAGACAGCGTACACGAGATACCGGTCGCACAGGCATTGGCAGAACCCTATAACCGTACAGCCGCCCAGATGGCGCACCTCGATCCAATCGAGCTCTCGTTCGACCCATTCCAATACAATCGCCGGCCGACCGAGAAGATTAACCTGGGCGACGTCCGGGCCGGGGGAGACGAACTGATTCGGGTCGGAATACGGCAAAAGAGTTTTGATCAGATCGCGCACAAGGTCGACCGAATGGGCGATTTTAAACCGGAGTTTGTGGCCGAAAGGCCGGCGGACCTCGTTGCGATTGATCCGCGAGACGATCCTGCCATCGCTGCTACAAACCAAAGCGCTGAACCGCGGTTGGTCACCGTGCCTGATGGTATTGATCTACCGGTGATCACCGCCTTCCGGCTTTTAGCCGTGAAGCTGGATGCACGCCACCCCATCTTGCTCAAGGACACGCTTATTCCATCCACCGACGCGCGCCGCGACTTCATCCGTACATTGCTCACCTCGGCAACCAATATTGGAGCTCTACTTTGTGATGGGATCGGAGACGCTATTCTGGTGCAGGGCGAGGAAGCACCAGGTCAGTCGCTCCGATTGGCCTACAACATCTTACAGGCCGCCGGCAACCGAATCTTCAAGACCGACTACGTTGCTTGCCCGTCGTGCGGCCGAACTTTGTTTGACTTACAAACGACGACCGCGCGCATCAAAACAGCCACCCTGCACCTCAAGGGCGTCAAGATCGCTATCATGGGATGCATCGTAAACGGCCCTGGCGAAATGGCGGACGCTGACTTCGGGTATGTCGGTGGTGCCCCCGGCAAGGTCAACCTCTACATTGGCAAGACACCAGTGAAGTTCAACATTCCAGAGGCCGAAGCAGTGGATCGCTTGGTCGATCTCATCAAGGAAAACGGACGTTGGCTGGAGCCGGCTGCAGAGAAAGCAGAACCAGCCTTGGCCGGATAGCCCTACGTCGGCTAGGCCGGTACACGCCCAAAAGGTAGATGCCATGGGGTATTGCCAGGCTGCTGGATAGCCAGCAACCTGGACAATATGAATAACCAATCGGCACTCACCGAATCGGTAAGTAAAAACAACGACCAAAAGCAGGTAAAGGCCAAGCAAATATTTCTTGGCATCGATGCGCACCTGGCGCGCAATCAGGTGGCACGTAAGATTGACAACAGCGGGATCCAAGGGGTGCAAAGCTTGAGTGCGGAAGAGCTGCTGCTCTTTGCCCAAAAGCAATTGCGCTTAGCCGAAGAAGTCTACGCGGTCTATGAAGCTGGACCGTTGGGCTACGTGCTCTATCGGCGTTTGCGGGAGCTAGGGATTAAGGCTCTGGTCTGCGCACCGGAATGCTTGGAGCAAGGAAAACGCAAGCACAACAAGCTGGACGCCCGCAAGCTGACCAGCCGGCTGTACAGTTACGTACAGGGCGATTCGGAGATGCTGCGGGTGGTGCGGGTACCGACGCCTGAGCAAGAACAGTTGCGAGCTGAAAGCCGGCAACATGATCAGTTGGTGGCGATGCGCAAAGCGATTGGGGCCCAAGGGCGAGCGCTGGTTTTGAGCCAAGGTTACGGGATGATGAAAGGGGCTTGGTGGCGGCCAAAGGCTTACCGTAAATGGGCACCGCTTTTGCCGGAGTGGATTCGAACCAAGCTGGAAGTGTGGCAGGCCACTTTGCGGTTACTGGACGCGCAAATTGCTCAGCGCAAAAAGGAGTTGGCCCAAAGTAACAAAGAAGCTCTACCCAAAGGCTTCGGGGCCCAGAGTATGGTGCAACTGGATCGGGAGATCGGTGATTACCATCGCTTTGCCAATCGGCGCAAAGTTGGCTGCTTTGGGGGGTTTGTTCCCCGGGAGCATTCTACTGGAACACACCAACGCTTGGGCTCGATTACCAAAGTGGGTTCGTCCCGGATCCGGACTCTGATCATCGAGATGGTGTGGCGAGTGGTGCTTTTCCAGCCCAACTATCCCCCGGTGGTGCAGTGGCGTGAAGTACTGAGTGGCAGTAATAAAGTGCTCAAGAAAAAAGCGGCGGTGGCGGTGGCACGGCGGCTGTTAATCGACATCTGGAAAATGCGCACTGGCCGCACCACGGCCCAAGAACTGGGACTGATCCTTAACCCTCAACCCCGCGCTTAAGGAGTCTCTTCCTTTACTCCAGAAAAGAATCTTTTTTAGATAAACAGCTTTGGTAAGCGGCGCGCGCCCGGCTTCGCCCTTGGGCACACACTCGTTGGTAGATTGGGTGCGCTCGCTTGCCTCGACCATGCTCGCATAAAGCATAATGTGAACCGCGCCACAGGGAGAGCCGGACACGGATAGCAGGTTGGACGGTCGAAGGCTAGCACCTGACCGCATACCCGAGGTAAGACGCCACCAAAGACAAACCCTCAAGCACTTCCCACCCAAGTCCCCT
>DATNNZ010000050.1:0-2239 GCA_035601575.1 Chthoniobacterales bacterium | reverse complement strand
GAGGGCGCTTTGCTCTGCGCCAAATTCGGATCGTTTCAAAATCCCGCTGATGCGTAGGACACAGATGTCATCAGGCTGATAGTGGACTTGAACTGGCATCTCGCCTCTTTATTTACTTGGTTTTTATTTCAAAATGCCAGGACCGCCAATCGGATCAGGTTCCGAGGGGTATTTCATACTACTTCAGACATCAGCTCATCGCTGTTCGTACCAAACCTCTCAGCTTTCGATTTCTAATTCTCGAAGACGGTTGAATCTACGATCGGCTTACGAACAGCCGGCTGGTCGGTGACAATGACTGTTGTGCCTGGAGTGATCGTATCGGCGAGCTTGATCGCGAAGTCCGGATTGAAACGTAGCCGCGATGCAAGATCATCCGCATCGACTTGAGGGTTGTTGTCGTCGCTCGTCACGCGCATCCACCTCCGGGCCTCGCGTCCCGGCGCGAGTCGGCTCGGCTTTCCGGTGCTGCCTTCGAGTAAAGTAAAGACATGGTTGCCAAGGCGGCTCCGTCCCGCAATCTCTAGTGCGCCGCGTCCGATCGGGTTGCCATTGCGGTAGACGTAGAGAGCGCGGTCCGCGGCGCTAACAACAACTGTGATCGGTCCGGTCTCGCTGCGTTCTGGGCGCCAGTCATAGTCGTTAGCAGCCAGTGGGCGGAGCATTTCCGGGCTGAGATCTTTCGGGGCTAACATTAAGCCGGGGTTCGCGGCAAGGTGCGGCTGGGGCGTTTTGCCGTCACCTACGACGACCGTGCCGCCTTTCGCGGTTGCGCTGAAAAGCAATTGCGAGAAATCGAACGGAAGTCGGATGCAACCGTGGCTGGCAGGATAGCCGGGCAACTGACCTGAGTGCATCGCGATCCCGGTCCATGTAAGCCGTTGCATGTTCGGCATGGGCGCGTTGTTGTACTTTTTGGAGTAATGCTCCCGCTTTTTCTCAAGAATCGTGAATACACCTGGGGGCGTGGACCGGCCCTTCGAGCCGGTGCTCACGGTAGAGCGGCCGATCAGGATCCCGTTGCGATAAACGTGCATCGTCTGTAGCGGCAGGCTGACGAGAACGACTACCGGACCCTCCGGAGATAGTTGAGGATTCCACCAGTACTCGCCCGGCTTGAGCGATCCGGTTGGTTTGCCGGCCGGAGTGCCCTTGGTGTGCAATGAGGGCCTTTCCACAGCGTAAGAGATACTCAGCAGCGCAGTGGTAACGACAACGACAGATACAAGCTTCATGAGCTACTCAAAAAAGTGAACTGTAGTCGTAGCAGAAACCCTCTCGAAGTCGAATAAGACTTTCGTCTAACTCAAGTATGACGGTGATTGGAATGAAACAGAGCAGCCAGTAGATGGAAAGTTTCACGGGGATCACGCTTCGCCGGCTTTCGTCGATGGAGCGTGGATTCTACTAATCACCGCGAAGAAAAATCCAACGGACAGACCGCACATTAGAATTCCTGTGAGTGCCTCTAAAGGACCGAATAGCCGCCACTCTTTCGGCAGCACCAGGTCGCCGTAACCAACCGTCGTATAGGTAACGCCAGAAAAGTAAAGTGAAGACTCAATATCGGGCAGGCAGTTCTGCCACCAGAGAAACAACGCCCATACCGCAATCTCAAACAGATGGAGAACAATGAGCCACCAGGCGATTCGAATCAGGAGCCACGTGATCGGCCAGAACCGCGCTTCCAGGCGCTCTATTGAACGTAGCGCGTAGCTTAGCCCCGCCCCAAGGCCGGAGGCGTGAATTGCCACGGTCGTCGCGACAAGTGCCGAGGCAATTAGAAGCTTTGCGATCATCGCGTTGGTAGTGTTCTCATCGTTTATCGAGCGCCAGTTTTTTGGAACGCTTCCACTGCGTCTGCGACACTTGTGAAGCGGTTAATGCCACCTAATTTGGCGTCCACACCTTCATTACGGAGCCGGTCACGTACCGATGAACGTGCTTCGACGGCTTGAAATTGAATATGTTTGGCCGTGAGTTCGTTGGCCAACTCGCCGAGTGCCTGCGCGCTTTGCAGGTCCACGCGTGGCGCAGCAGAGAGATCGAGGAGGACGAGCCTCGGCGGTGCCGATTGAGTGCTTACGCGATCGAGGATCGTTTTGCAGACATGGTCCACGTTGAAATAGACGAGACCGGATTCGGGTCGAAAAATCAGCGCGCCGGGAATCAATTCATTATCCGGATGCCGTTCGCGATCTGAGAATCGGCTGGTTCCGTGGATGCGTCCGAGGAACGC
>DATNNZ010000049.1:0-4319 GCA_035601575.1 Chthoniobacterales bacterium | reverse complement strand
CTTTTTTGCTCCCATGATGAAATTTCCGGGCTAGGCAGGACAGTCGCCGCTACCGGATAAAGATCCACACAATTGGAAGCACTGCGGTACCGACTCAGGCGCTGCCTGCTTAGCTCGCCGTCACCGGATCTGGTTCCCTAGTAGCTTCGCTGGAAATCTTCGCCGCTCTCGCCCGGATCCCGCGCCAGTACTTAAGTGGCACCAATCCCATAGCCATAATCGCAAGCTGGCTTCCGACGAAAGTCAGCAATGGTCCGAATGCCTGATCCATGAACCCATAGGAGTGCAGTCCGACACCAAGCATGTTCACGCCAAACCAGGAAAGGCTTCCGATCACGTTTCCAAATACAGCCAGGACGGCCAAACCGCGCTCTCGCGCAAAACCGCCCCAGCGTGCATGCAAGATAATCGCGTTCCAAAGCACGACCAACAGAGCGCCATTTTCCTTTGGATCCCAGCCCCAAAATCGTCCCCAGGACTGGTCCGCCCAAATACCTCCGAGCACAGTTGCGACCAGACTAAATAGTGTAGCAAAACAAACGACTCCGTAGATCATGCGACCCATCGACTTTGCTGTGTTTTCCTCGAATGAGGTCGTGAACACGCCGCGGATGATATAGATAATTCCGATGATGCCGGCTAAGAATACGGCCGAATATCCGAGTGCCTCGCCCACCACGTGCGTGGCAAGCCAGGCATTGGTATCAAGCACCGCGCGAAGCATCTCCATTGTGTCGCCGTCGAACTGAAGATTCTGCGCGATCAGCAACGTTACAAATCCCACTACGGAACCACAAACGCTTCCAATACCATTCCGATAAATCCGTTCCAAGATCAGACAGAAGAGGACGGACGCCCAACCAACAAAAATGGCGGAACTGTAAAGGTTGGTGATCGGCGGTCGCCCTTGAATATACATTCGGATTATCAGGCCGGCGGTATGAATCACAAACGTGAAACCAAGGAGAGTCAAAGCTGTTCGGCCTAGCGTGCTCGGCCAGAAGAGCCAAGAGAACAGTGCCAGCACAAAGACCAGCAGATAAAGAATCAGCGCCTGATAAAACGGTTGAGCGCTGTTAAAGTAGTATTCCAGGATTGGACGGCGCAGTTCATGCGAAACATTTTTTTTCAGGAAACTCTGATATTCCGCCAGAGTCTCATTAAAACCGGCGACATCGCCGTTGCGATAGCTCGAGATCATTCGTCCGTAGGCAATAACCGGATAAGAAATATTGCCGGTTCCGATTGAAGCAAGTAACGCCTCAGAAACAGGAGCCCATCGCTCGTTTTCCGTTTTCCCCGCCCGATTGGGAATCGCCAATGCGTACTTGGCCTGGGCCAGATTCTGATAACGCTGGGTAAAGAGTAGAATCCGTTCGAACGCTTGTTGATCGTACGATTTTCCGGCATCCCGGTCGCGCACCGCCTGTAGCCCCGGTCCAACGATTTGTTGAAAAATCTGGACTTCTTTTCCGAAGTCGGGCGAATCCTGCGCCTGGATCGTATTCTTTAGTTGAACGTAAAGCCGCAATACATCTCGCAGCTTGATAATTCCACGTTGGAACGCATTCCTGCCTTCGGAATCCGTTTGCGCCGCCAACCCTGCCTGTTGCTCGATCTGTCCAAAGAACGGTTGCAGATCATTGAACGAATAGTTGCCCGGCTTCTGCCAACCAAAAAGATCAAGGATATCCGGGTTCGTTACTTCGAACACCTTGGCGATATCCGCGTGCTCCGGCATCATGAAAACATCCAAGAGCCACTGGCTTTGGGTCGCGACCTGCGCCGAACTCTCGTTGTTCGCTGTCCCATCGATTCCGTGATGATTCATTTGGGCGAGCGACACCCGCGCCAAAGTATCCAGAGGCATGACGCGGCCGCCCGCCAACACCGGCAGCTTGGCGAAGCTCGCGACATCAAAACCGGAGGCCGGCCTCTTTGGGAGCATGTGGGAGACGGCCCACCCCAGGAGAAGCACGCTGATGATCCAGGGAACAAGCTTTTTCATGCAATCACGCGTCGCCTAACAAAACTGATCAAATGCATCCCGAACTGGATGACAAGACCAAGCGCCATCATCCCGCACGAGATATAAGGCACGAGCCAGCTTGGATTTTTCATGACTTGGAGAACTGTCGTAGCGTCATTGTTGCCAAAGCCAGCTTGATAAAACGTCAACCCGGCATAGCGCAGCGGATGGTTCATGAAAATCAATGCCTCGCGGTTTTCGTGGACGCTTGGATCGACCAAACGGACCTTGCTTGAGAAATTCTTGGCTATTTCGGTACCGGCGTAGCGATCATGCCGAAATTCCTCCAAGGTGATCGAAAAGGGCCGATAATAGCGCTTAGGCCGGAGCACGATTGCGAAGGGTTTCGGCCCCGCTCTGAATTGAATCGGTTGCGGAAAGCCGCTTGCGAGACTCCACGAACCGATTTGCTGCCCGTTCTGTATCAGACTTACCGATGCGGCTGGCTGGTTGCGCTCGTCCTGCTTGTACGTCCTTGGGATCGGTACCGCGACTGCCATCGGACCGACCCGGAGATGCGGGTAATTCTCGCTAGGCAACTGATTGGAGCCAACTAATGCCGCATTTTCGTAGAAATCATTGACCTGCAGAGTCAATCCCGCCTCGGGCAACGAGATCGACCTTCCTTTGGCTAGCCTCGACGCCGGAACAGAGATGACTTCATCGGTGTTAGCCCCGGAGCTGTCGATAATTGCCAGCTCGTCCAGATATGGGCTTTCAGAATAGTTCTTCGTTTGACCCCGATCGAGTTGGACCTGGCTCTCTTCTTCGAACACGCTGGTAACCAACTGGCCAACCAGCATGAGGATCAAACCCGAATGAAGAATCAGAATACCAGTTTTCTTCCAGGAGAGCTTAAATCGAGAAACATGAGCAGCGACCAGATTCACCAAAAGAATGCCGCCTAGTGTATACCCGCCGGGAAGCCATGGAATCTTGAGCTGGCTTCCGGGCAATGAGAAATACAAAAAGAAACTTTTGAAATAACGCAGCTGCGCTTCGTAGACACCGATTTGCACCTGATCAAGCGTCCCGACAAAGACAAGGACCATCGCGCAAGCCAAACAAACGATCGTCAGCTTCAGCGAGGCCAGCGGTTTGAAGAACCGGACAAGGTTACTTGTCATTGGTCGATTTCGCCTTTCCCGAGCCGACAGATTCATCACTCGCTTCCGGTTGGTTCGGAAAGCGGAAAGAATTTATAAATTGTTTAAAATTTTCGGCTTGTGCCTGCAATATGGCCGGTGCTCCGGTCATTTTGACGAACCAGGTCCGATCGGCGGTCCGAAGCACTGCGCCAATAACACGATCCGGCTTTTCTGCCCCTTCTGGTGTTTGTACGTCTACCAGAACGACTGGGACACCGTCGACGGTTACCCGCTCTAACGTTTGAGCTAAGGAGTCTCCATCCAGAACTGCTTGATGGACCTGTCCCCTCCACCGATTAATGTTGGATTCAATACCACCGGCATCACCCGGAAATGAGCTGACTGATATATCCGCCGATTGGCCGCCTGATCCTTCCGCTTTGAAACTCGCCAACCGCATCTCGCTCAACGGTTGCTCTTTCCACTCGGACGGCACAGTCCATTTTGGCAACATCGCAGGAGGGGCTGGCACTAATGACCCGCTGCTGGTTTCGATTGCCACTGATTCTTTCGGAATGCGGTAGATCGCAATCTTCGATTGATTACAGGAAGAACAGAAGAGCGCGGCGGAAAGAAGAAGCAGCAATCCCCCTGGCTGAATTCCATTGGATACAGCCGGTCGTCCGGGGTGAACAAAAGGAAGCGCGGTCATCACTAGTGTTTAGCGGATTCCATCCTCAACTCGTACCGTTTCTTCACTTCCTCAAAGTGAGTCGATGCAAACCACTGATACAACATAAAATAAACGATCAATCCGGCTACAGATCCAAAAAGCCAGATCGGGAGAGGGAATTTGCCCATTTTTCGGCGCCGATCAAACGCACAATCCGACCGTAATCGCCAGCGTACTCAGCCCGTTCAAGGTCGCGTTTAATCAGAGGAAGATCAAAAATGGTCATTGTCGCAGCAGACAGGAGCAAGTACCTCGTCCGCCGAATATTAGAATAGCTAATAGTGCGGCGGTTTTTTGCAACCGGAGGTTTTCGTACCTACCCTCGTGGGCGATGGTCCGTCAAAAGGACGGCGCGACATCCCCTCTAAAACAAAAGTAGCCGCGCGACCAGCACACCGAGCCCAAGACCAACGCACACTTCGGTGACGGTATGTCGCCGAAGAGCGACTCTGGACCAGCCGACAGCGAT
>DATNNZ010000048.1:0-2192 GCA_035601575.1 Chthoniobacterales bacterium | reverse complement strand
ATTAGTCGCTGCTTCACATTGACCGCCGCTGCGATGTTCATCGCGGAGGGAAATGAGTCATTGGACGACTGAGCCATGTTGACGTGGTCGTTGGGGTGAACCGGGGTCTTGCTTCCCAGTGGTGTGTCTGCTATCTGGCAGCAGCGATTGGAGATTACTTCATTCACGTTCATGTTGAACTGTGTCCCGCTGCCCGTCATCCACACGTGCAACGGAAACATGTCATGGTGCTGACCTGCGAGTATTTCGTCGCAGACTTGCACGATCAATTTGTGGCACTTGTCGTCGAGGCGCTTGCCGGCATAGTTGGCATTAGCGGCTGCTTTCTTTAAAGTCCCGTAAGCGGTGATCATTTCGCGAGGGATTAAATCCTTGCCAATGCTGAAATGCTCGAGCGAGCGCTGTGTTTGCGCGCCCCATAGCTTGTCGGCTGGAACGTTCACCTCGCCCAGACTGTCGGTTTCCTTGCGAATCTCTGTCATATTATTTCTCCTTCTTTGTTTTGAGAGGTCCTACAAAATGCTGCCCTCGTACACTTGCTCGAACAACTTCACATTCTGTCGGTAGTCCACGTGAACGCCGACAAGCACGGGTCCGGGAGTGTCGAACGCTTTCCGCAGGGTAGTAGTGATCTGATCTGGACGATCGATTCGGAGGCCCGTGGCACCAAATGCCTCCGCGTACTTGACCGGGTCGACGGGCCCAAAATCGACGCCGGCGACGCGGTTGTACTTGATGCGTTCTTGCTCAGCCACCATGTCGTAGGTGCCATCGATCCAAATCATGTGGACCAAGTTGGACTTCAATCGGACCGCGGTCTCGAGCTCGTTTGCCGAGAAAAGAAAACCGCCATCGCCCGAAATGGAAAGAGCCTTTTCCTGGGGACGCACGAGTGTGGCTGCGATCCCCCAAGGCAACGCAACCCCGAGCGTTTGCTGGCCATTTGAGATGAGGAGCTGACGCGCGCGGAAACTGTAAAGATAGCGCGCCAGGTACATGCTGAACGACCCCATGTCCGAGCACACCGTCACATCGGGTGTGAGGATGTCTTGGAGCTCCGCTATGAGCCGCAGCGGATGAATCGGAATGCCAGATAAGCTAGCCGCTTCGGCTCTCATCTGTTCGCGATCCTGAGCTATTCGAGACAGGAGAGCCTTGGAAGCGGCGTCGATTGGGGGCCGGCGCAAGAGCGGACTCAATCCTGCGAGTGTTTCTTCGATGCTCCCAATCAGTTCGACTGCGGGATCATAGTCTTTCTCGATTTCAGCGGGGACAACATCAACATGCACGATCGTACGGTTTCGACCCTTGTTCCACAGAGATGGCCAGTATTCAACGGCATCATATCCAATTGTGAACACAAGGTCGGCTTTGTCCAACACCTCGTCAGCAGGCTGATTTGCTATCTGACCCACACGGCCTGCAAAAAAGGGAAAGAGCTGTTGAGAAATCGCCCCCGCCGCTTGAAAAGTTCCGACGACCGGCATTGAGCACGCGTTTAAGAAGGTGCGAATGGCGTCAGCGGCTTTTGGCTTGCTGGCCATAAGCCCTAGGAAGACGACCGGCGCCTCAGCAGAATTGATCAAACGCGCTGCTTCGCATATGGACTCTTCCGCAGCCCGCCCCTGCTCCGTGAACCTGCTCAGACCGATCGGCTTGCATTCCGCCTCGCCGGTCATTAGATCGGTGGGAAGGCTGACGAAGGCGGAACCCGGGCGAGCCGATTCAGCGGCGCGAAATGCCGCGGCGAGCACTTCCGCGATGGAAGCCGGCGAATCCACCTCCGCGGCGTATTTGGTTACTGGCTTACACACGCTCACCGAGTCCATCGTTTGATGCAAAGACTTGAGGCGATCTGCCACTGTGACAGCACCCCCGAGCGCGACCATCGGATCGCCCTCCGAATGAGCGGTGGCCAACCCAGTCACTAGATTGGAGACGCCAGGTCCCGACGTCGCAATCGCTACTCCCGCCTTGCCGGTCATGCGTCCGATCCCTCCAGCAATGAAGGCTGCATTCTGCTCGTGACGGCAGACTACCGTCTGAATGGGGGAATCAATCAATGTATCGAATACTTTGTCGATCTTTGCGCCTGGCACTCCAAAGACATATTTCGTGCCCCGTGCCTCAAGCATTCCTACGACGACATCCGAACCGGTCATCGTTTGTCTTGCTGCCTTTGCTTTCATTGA
>DATNNZ010000047.1:0-9401 GCA_035601575.1 Chthoniobacterales bacterium | reverse complement strand
ACCGAACGCATGTTGGCAACCCTGGAAACGGGGATCGAAGGAGGTAAATGGTTTCGACTGATCGACAAAGTCTGGAGTCCAAAGAACCTGGCAGGATCACTGCGCAAGGTAGTGGCTAAAGGCGGAAGCGCCGGAATCGACCAAGAGCCTGGGTTGTTAGGCCCAGGGAATGTGAAATAAAGGCGAGTAGCGCTGAAGGCGCGGCGGAAATCGTTGCTTTATTGTCGCGAGCAATACCGGTAAATTGACCTAACCGCGAACCATCTCGAACGCTATCTCTCGGGCTTGGATGGTTCTCGAAATCCACCGCGCCTTCAGCGCTGGACCGCGATGAGGACGTTTCCCTGGGCCTAACAGCCCAGGCTATAATCTTGTCTGCGCTTCGCGCCTTCCCCGCGCCCAATTCATCCATTGCTGTGTGCCGAAACCAGTTTTGATGTCTGACATCCGGATTTAGGAACGATCGAAAATGATCGTGATCAGGCTAGGCCGTTCCTACTCACGGGTGACAAATCGCGGAGGCCAGTCCAGACGCTGGCCGCTGTGATGAGCCCGCAAAAGCGCATCCGTGCAGAGCTGAAAAAAGTGGCTTCGGTCCTTGAACCCGAATTCCCGAACAACCGTCTCCAGACGCTCCAGATTCTCCAGTCGCACGCTGGTCGTCCGTTTCTTGCTGTTCGCAACATCACTTGCGGGGTTGAGTTCCATAATGTCGAATCCAAAAGTAGGCGTAGCAAGACCGCGCGTTTCGGGGGAGTTCAAAGACGTTTTAAAGGGCCTTTCGATGCTACGTCGTACTCGGTTCGACGGCAACTTCATTATTAAAACCTTTGCGTTAAGAGCGGAATCAATTGTAACAGCAATTGTGGAAGTTTTTATTGCGATCGAAGCTGGTCTGCTTTATAAAGTTGAGCGATGATTGTGATTCTTCACCAGGCCAAGCACCGCAAATGCGTCTCGGTAACGATGTGGTGCATTTCTGTCATGCCGTGCTGTGACGCTATCAATGAGCGGTGAGGAAGAAGCTCGAAAAAAATTACAGTATTTTCGAAAAACCCACCGCTGAAGCCCGGCGGTGGGTTTTTTGTGAACCGTATGGGCGGCGGCGAATAGGAGGAAAAAATGAACATTCCATTGATCCACCTGACTGAAGAGGAGAGGTTCGTAGCGTTGACTCAGATCTATATGGAGCTGGAACTGCCGTTGGCAGCTGCCGTCGATGCTGCGAACGCAGACTTGCGCTCGCTCGGTGGAGGTAGCGAAGTTGCCGAAGCTGCTTGATTCATCCCCATTGGTTGAAGTTGCGACTTCGATCGTTAGCCATTTGCGCAGCCACGGTCATATTGCCTATTTCGCCGGTGGATGCGTCCGTGATGCCCTCCTCGGTTTTCGACCAAAAGATATCGACGTGGCAACCGACGCGCGTCCGGAAGAGGTCCAGCGAATTTTTGCTCGGACAGTTCCGGTCGGCGCCAAGTTCGGGGTCATCCGCGTGCTTCAAAATGACTGGGAATTTGAGGTTGCTACCTTTCGCTCCGACGGCGCATATTTGGATGGCCGTCGTCCTGACACGGTGACCTTCTCTTCCCCGGAAGAGGACGCTCGCCGCCGCGACTTTACCATCAACGGGATGTTCTACGATCCGATTGCGGATACCGTCGTCGACTACGTTGGGGGCAGGGAGGATTTAGGAAAAAAGCTGATCCGAGCGATTGGGGACGCGCGACTGCGTTTTGGCGAAGATCGTCTTCGCATGCTCCGAGCCATTCGATTTGCTGCGGCTTTGGATTTTGCCATCGATCCCGAGACATGGGACGCGTTGCGGACGGACGCCGATCAAATAAAAGTAGTAAGCCCAGAACGAATCCGGGACGAGCTTATGAAAATTCTGGCCGACGTTCACCGGCTCCGCGGGTTCGATCTTTTAGATGCGAGCGGATTGCTGGATCAGGTTCTGCCGGAAGTGAGTGCTCTGAAAGGCTGCCAACAGCCTCCTCAATTTCATCCGGAAGGCGATGTTTTTGTGCACACCCGCAAGATGCTGGAACTGTTACCGCCGGACGCCTCTCCGTCGCTGGCCCTGATGGTACTGCTGCACGATATCGGCAAACCGCCAACTCAAACCTGTGATCCGTCGGAAGGTCGCATTCGCTTTAATGGCCATGACGAAGTGGGTGCTTCAATGAGTGTCGCTGTGATGGAGCGGCTCCGCTTTTCCAGCGCTGAAATCGAAACAGTTGTGGAGGCCGTTCGATCGCACATGATGTTTAAAGATGTGCCGAAGATGCGTCCGGCGAAATTGCGCCGGTTTATGGCACGAGCCAATTTTCCTTTGGAACTTGAATTACACCGAGTCGATTGCCTTAGCAGCCACGGCGATCTCGAGAATTTTGAGTTTCTTCTCCAGAAGGAAACTGAATTCGAGAATGAGCCGTTGATTCCGCCGCCACTGGCGAACGGTCACGATTTGGTCGCTCTCGGTCTTTCTCCTGGCCCGCGGTTTGGTGAAATCCTGGAAAAAGTGCAGACGGCACAACTCGAAGGAGAAATCCATTCTCGCGAAGAGGCGCTAGCGCTGGTACGGAAGTTGGTAGGAGAGGGTTAGCGCGATGAAGGGTAGGGTGATACACGTCGTCGAGCGACAGCGAGAGGACGTGTGAGCCAAACCGTGGGTGCGACAGTGAGGCAAAGCGTGTGAGCCAAACCCCGGGCGCGACGAAGGCTCAGAGTCCGGCGCCTGACGTTTTCGGCCCGCGACGTGTTGAGCGCCGGACTGTGTCGCCCTAGCCGTCGGGGCGCTACGAATTCTCTGTAACCGGCCGTTGCTTGCGGAAGGAAGAAAGAATTAATAGTCCGGCGGCAATACAGATACAGCTGTCAGCCACGTTGAATGAGGGCCAGGCGTACTCGCGGATGTAAAAGTGAAGAAAATCAACCACACTTCCCTTGACCAGCCGATCAATCAGATTTCCTACGATGCCGGCGGTAAGCAAAGCAAAAGAGATTTTGGTCATCCAGTGAAGCTGGCGTGAAGGTTCAGTCTCCCATTGATTTCGTATCAGGAGAAAAACGACGACGGCTAGTGCCAACGTGCCAAGAACGATGAAAAAAGGATTGTTTCCCTGGAGCAAACTGAACGCTGCCCCGGTGTTGCTCACATGTACCAGACTGAAGAACCCTGGGATGATCGGCACTTCGTTCCCGTAAGGAATATTTCTTTGAATAAGCCATTTGGTCAGCTGATCCAAACCAATCAGCGGTACACTCAGCAGGAGCAGAAACTTCATTGCTTGATCGCTACCTGGTCGATTACGGCCGCACAACGATCGCAAAGTGTTGGATGGGCAGCGATCGCGCCGACCATCGAGCGATGACGCCAGCATCGCTCACAACGAGCACGCTTGGTTTTGGATGCAGTTGCCACCAGATCACCTTCGCGGGTCACGATTTCGAGATGACTCAAGATCAGGAATTCTTCGACCTCATCATGGTCCAGTCGATGAATCCGATCGCCAATCGGCAGAGTGAGTTTCACGTGAGCCTCCAAATTGTTGCCGATCTGTTTTTGTTGGCGAGCCACTTCCAGTGCTTGGGCAGCGACCGCCCGAGCTCGCAGCAGCGCTTCAACGTCGGCGACTGCCTGTGGATCGACCAGTTTGCTGTCGCTTTTCGGTAACAATTCGAGATGGACGGAATTCGATCGGCCAAAATGGGCCCAGGCTTCGTCGGCGGTGAACGCAAGAATAGGAGCGAGCAACCGCACAATGTGATCGAAAACCGTGTGCATGACTCTCTGCGTGGCCCGGCGCCGAGGGGAATCGGGAGCATCGCAATACAAGCGGTCTTTGGTAATATCGACGTACAAACTGCTCAGCTCGATCGCACAGAACTGGTTTAGGGCATGGTAAACCTTGTGGAATTCGTAGCGCTCGTACGCCTCTCGGCATTGGTGCGTCACTTCCTGAAGACGAGTCAACAGCCATCGATCGACTAGGGTGGGTTGACCGGCATGATGCTTTCCGGAATCGAAATCGGCCAGATTTGCTACTAAGATCCGCAACGTATTTCGAATGCGACGATACGTGTCCGTCAATTGATCGAACATCTTTTCGCCGAAGGGCACCTCATCCGTGTAATTGACGCTCGCGACCCAAAGCCGCACGATATCGGCGCCATATTTATTAACGTAGTATTCGGCCTCGGTCGGTTTCGCGTAGGCACCTTGTTGGGACTTGGAGAGCTTTTGTTTGCTTTCCAAGTCCACGACAAACGAGTGAGTGATCACCTCCCGATACGGAGCTTCTTCGTGAACGGCCACACTGGTCAGTAGAGAAGATTGGAACCAGCCGCGATGTTGGTCCGTCGCTTCGATGTAAATGTCCGCGGGCCAACGTAACTCCGGGTGTGTTTTCAACACCGCTTCATGGCTTACTCCTGAATCGATCCAAACATCAAGCGTGTCGTTTCGTCTGGTTAATCCCGACGGCAACCCCAATCTTTCGGCGATTGCCTCGTCGCTTAGCGCATACCAGGCATTGGTGCCTTGCTCCCGGACCAGTTCGGCCACTTTCCGGATCCAATTTGGCTCAAGCAACGGCTTTCCGTCGCGATAAAACACCGGAAGCGGAACTCCCCAGCTTCGTTGCCGCGAAATGCACCAATCGGGGCGAGATTCGACGGTAGAATACATCCGATTGCGGCCCCAACTCGGCAGCCATTTGACACGTTCCACGGCCGCCAACACGTCGTCTTTGATTTCATCAATCCGAATGAAAAACTGTTCGACGGCTCGAAAGACTACCGGGGTTTTCGAACGCCAACAATGAGGATAGGAGTGCTCGTAGGTCTGCTCTCCCAAGAGCGCGCCAAGTTGTTTCAGCAGTTTGATGATATCCGGATTCGCATCAAAAACATACTTTCCTACCCACTCGGTGACACCCACTTCCGAAGTGAATCGTCCGTAGTCATCCACCGGCGAGAGAAGGGGGAGAGCATGCCGCAAACCAAGCTGGTAATCATCTTCACCATGACCGGGAGCGATGTGAACGCATCCAGTACCGGCTTCAAGCGTGATGAAATCCGCGGTCAAGACTTCGCCATCCCGATCAAGGAATGGATGATGGTAAGAGGTTCCTTCCAGTTCGCTTCCGAGCAGCTGTTGGAGCGGGTCTCCATCCGCTACCCAGCCGGTCGCTTCCGTGAACGCCGCGACCAGCTCTTTTGCTAAGAGAAGCGTTCGCGAGGGCTCGTGGTTGGGATGGGAAAATTTTTGCACTACATAGGTGAATCTAGGGTGGACCGCGACTGCGAGATTGGCTGGAAGCGTCCAAGGGGTCGTCGTCCAGATGGCGATCGAACAGTGACCGGCTAATCCGCCGGAAACGATCGGAAAGCCAACGTAGATCGATGGATCGTAACGGTCTCGATACTCGACCTCTGCCTCGGCTAAAGCGGTCTGCGCGCCTGTGCTCCAATAGACCGGTTTCTTACTTTGGTACACCAGACCATTCTCGACGATGTCCGCGAACACTTTCAGAATTACCGCCTCGTACTCTGGGTTGAGAGTCAAATACGGATTTTCCCAGTCGCCGAAAACGCCCAGCCGGCGAAACTGATTCCGTTGAATGTCAATATACTTTCGAGCATACTGCTCAGAGCGCTGGCGCACTTCCAGCGGCGAGAGTCCGCGCGACTCTTTGACCACTTTGAATTCGATGGGTAAACCGTGGCAATCCCAACCTGGTACGAACGGTGCCCGGAAGCCTAGCATCGAGCGGCTCTTCACGATGAGATCCTTGAGGATCTTATTAAGCGCTGTGCCCATATGAACGTCGCCGTTGGCAAAGGGCGGGCCATCGTGGAGTACGAAGAGAGGCGCGTCCTTTCTTCGTTCTTGAATCTGGCGGTAGAGACCTGCGTTCTGCCATTTAGCCAGAATCTCCGGCTCCCGCGTAATGAGGTTGGCCTTCATTGGGAAATCGGTCTTGGGCAGGTTCAATGTCTCCTTGTAGTTCATAAGAAGAATTCCGAAACTAGCATTGTTTGACGATCGAGCAAAGGAGGGGGAACGGGGCAAGGAGTCAGGAGTGGTTGAGCGGCGACTGTCCAGTGAGCTAACCGGACAGTCGCCGCTACCACCCCGGCTCCTGACTTCTTGCTTCTTGCTTCTTCGCCACCGCCGGCAGGAGCTGCCAGAGATCGGTGAGCACCCGGTCTGGAAATCCCAGAGCCTTGGTGAGTTGGATCTTTTTCTCGAGCGGATTACGGATCGCTCGAAGACGCAGCATGGTTTCGCGGTCGATCCAGCCTTTCCACCAGGAAGGAAAGACCGCCGTCACCACTGGGTAATCGGTTCCATGTAACAGCCGCTCGGGCTCGTCTCGTAAACGCTCCAGCGATTGCAAATGAGTGATGTGCGAAAGAGCAGCAAGGTCACCATAGAAATTGGGAAAACGTTTCCGCATCTGCAAGAACTCCGCGAAATGATCGCCGTCCCAGGGAAGTGCGCGAGTCCCACAATGCGCAGCGATGACGGTTACACCGCACTCGAGCGGCAGCTGTAAGCAGAGCGGAGACTTCAGATCGTTTCGACAGCTACGTACGAAGAACTCGCCCCCGGTGTGCGCCAAAAAGGGGAGTCCGAGCTCGGCCAACCTGGTCCAAAACCTTTTGTATTTCGGTAGATTGCAATCGATGTTTTGAACGCAGGGCAAGAGTTTCAAAAGTACGGCTCCAGCCGCCGCACAGCGTTCAAGTTCATCTAAGGCGTCAGGCCGAGCTGGATGGATCGCTACTCCCGGCAGCAACTTGGAGGACCGTTTCACTGCCGCAAAAACCGCGTCGTTCGAAACGAATAGGTCGGAAAGATCTTTCCTGACTGCTCCGCGATCGTCGTGGACCCATTCGTAAGCGAGCAGCACGGCTGCTTCCAGCGACGATTGCGACACCCATTGGAGCAGTTGGTCGAGATACATTTTGTCAAAGTGCGGGTCATCAAAACTGCAGCTGAGCCCGATGTCGCGTACCCCCGCTCGCAAAAATGGTTTCATGATCCAACGATGCCGGTGCCAGCAATCCATTCCTGCTTTACCGTTTCCGGACAAATGAACATGCACATCAATTGGTCCGCTCATTTCTCGCCTTTAAGCTCGAATGAAATAACAAATAGCAGATCGCAAATAGCAAATATTGGTTTTCGCGTTTATCGCTACGCCCACAAGCTGCGATAATGGCTCGCCGGTGTTTTTAGCGGTCCACAGAGTGAAACGCCAAATCTCTGTCAAGCTAACGATCGCGCGCCAGAGTGGTTCTCTATTTGCTATTTGCGATCTGCTATTTGTTATTTCAGTCGAGCCTCAGGCGAGAATGAGCGAATGAAGCGCACTTTAAGTGTGGTCGGCATTGGTGCACAGTAGCGGTAGTTTATAACCACAAATCCGATGAGATGGTCGTTTAAAGTCGCTCGCATCGCCGGGATCGATATCCGAGTACACATCGGAACATTCATTCTGCTCTTAGGCGGATTTCTCTACATTTATTCTTATACGGGAGATCGCAACGGCGCATTGAATGCGGTTCTGATCTGGATCTGTGTCTTTATTTGCGTGTTACTCCACGAACTAGGTCACGCGTTTGCTGCAAAAGCCTACGGAATAGCCACGGTCGACATTACACTGCATCCGCTAGGCGGTCTGGCGCGGCTCGAACGGATGCCGGATAAGCCATGGCAAGAGTTAGTTGTGGCCTTGGCTGGTCCGCTCGTAAACGTGATTATTGCCATAGCTCTGGTGCTTGTCCTGGCGGTTACCGGTAATCTCAATCTCGAATCGCTTTCGGAAGGCAAGTCGATGGACCTGTTGTGGGTTTTGCTCTGGATCAATAGTTTGATGTTCTTTTTTAATCTGATCCCGGCCTTTCCGCTGGACGGAGGGCGAGTTCTGCGCGCCCTGCTGGCCACGCGCATGGAGTATATTCGAGCAACCCAAATCGCGGCGACTATCGGTCAAGGTCTGGCGTTGGCCATGGGTGTTTCTGCTTTCGCTATTTTCAAGGGAAATATACCCTTGATTCTGATCGCCATATTCATCTACATGGGCGCCGAAAATGAGTCGGCCCTGGTGCAGATGCGGTATATGACAGCGGGTTTGCCGGTTTCTAGCGCGATGGTCACTCGTTTTGACGCCCTGGATCACGGGGCGACGCTGAATGAGGCAATCGATATGTTGCTTGGCACGTCGCAGCACGAGTTTGCAGTTCTCGACGATAATGGCGGGTTCGCAGGATTGTTAACCAAGAATAATCTGATACTCGCTTTGCGCCGTTCCGGTCCAGAGACACTGGTAACCGATGTGATGACTACCGGATTACCAACCATTTTACCCAATACCAATTTTGAGCGGGCACTGGCGCTCGTTCAACAGACCGGCGCGCCGGCGCTTCCGGTGGTGGATAATACCGGGCGTCTGATTGGCCTTTTCACCCCAGAAAACGTTAGCGAGCTGCTGCTTGTACGGAACGCGCTTGGGAGCAAGCAGCGACGGGCACCACGCTAGCCCAGAGGCTTTCGGGGCTCGTGTCTTTTCATCGTGCTAAACACTCTCGTACAGAATGAACGTGCAAAGCTGCGCCGGCCAGCGACTCGTTTGACGGCTACGCTCTTTCTCCTGACGCTCGTGGCCTGCTTGGTCGAGCTATTCTGGGCGTATGACCAGCTACCCGAACGCGTGCGCGCCCATTTTCCTTCTTGGCTCCCCCTCGATGGGGAAGGACCGAAGTGGATCTTCGTTGTGATTTGCGGAGCTATTCCGGTTCTGATCGCTATCGCTGCACTGATATCGATTCGACTGGTGAAGCGGCAGCCGGACAAAATTGTGCAGATCCCCAATCGGGACTACTGGATGTCTCCGATCCGGCGAGATCGGACATTGGACTTGATCGCTTCGAGGATATACCTGCTGGGCGCAGTCAAGTTCGTCGCCGATGGCGTATTCATTTACGTGGCAGTTCGGGCCAATCTGGCTGGAACTTCGGAACTGAATCCGAGGCTTCTGTTTTTGCTGGCGTGTGGATTTGTTATCGCAAAGATAGCGTTGGCCGCTCAGTTGTTCTGGCGATTTCAGTTCCCCAACGATGAAGTCAAGGAGTCGCGCTGACAGCGCACGTAACGCCGCTAACACCGCCCAACACCGGTAGCGACAGCTGCTAACCGTTAGCGGCCAACTGTCAGCTCATTGGTAATTTCGGTCCGGGCCGCCACCTCCGTCTCCGGTGCGAATCCGCGCCGCAAGGTGTTTTCGGTCACCACACGTGGGACGGTAAACTGGAGCAGGTAGTCACGTCCTCCCGCCTTCGTACCTCCCCCCGACATCAAGAATCCGCCAAAAGGGTGTCGACCAACCATT
>DATNNZ010000046.1:0-4869 GCA_035601575.1 Chthoniobacterales bacterium | reverse complement strand
ACCGAAAATACCATATTCTGGTAGTTTCGAACCAGCGTCTCGAACTCCTGGACTTGCGCCATCGTGGTCTCGAGTCCGCAGAGAGGCTGGCGATGGTATCCGGCCAGCGGCAAGGTTGCGGTACTAACCATTATCGTGAGAATTGTTGCCGCGATCGATCAAATTGCGAGAAAACTCATTTGGCGAATACATTCCACGGCGGTCAACATCGCCCAGCCACAGAACCAGATCACGATCAGGATTTCGGTTCGGCTGGTAGATTTGTACTCCTTGATCCGCGCGACATGCCTGGCAGCGACCGGTGATGGAAAATAAACGATCTTATTGGTCATGTTCATACCCCCATTAATTCAACCAAAGGACACGCTCAGTATCCGAAAAGTTGCATGTTTCTGTGGGGCAAGGGCTAGTACTCGGCGCGCTTGAATCAATTGGGCGCATGGCCGCTACATAAGTCTGGGCGTTCGCTGGTTGAGCCGGCTGAGCCATTGGGACCGGCGTTTTGCTGATCTGCCGAATGCATTCAGCCGCAGTGAGCATTGCCCAGCCGCATAACCAGACTGCAATCAGTGTTTCGGCTCTGGTGGTCGGCCGGTAGGCTGTGATTCGCTCGACGCTTCGGTTGGCTGTTGCGGACGGAAAACGGACAATCTTATCTTTCATTTACCTCCTCCTATTCAAGGTGAAGACACCGAAGTGGGGAGAGAAGTTGCAAACGGCAAGCGGCGAAAGGCCAAACCCCGATACTTGAGCCGCCGAACAGCGAAGCACGAACCGCCGAACATGAATAGGCGCGCAGCATTCTCACCATTTTCCGCTCTGGTCCTCCCGACTTTCACGGCGCTACCCGACTTCGCCCGTCGTTCGAAACTCCGGAAGCTTCCTCCTTCGCTAAAGCTATGGCGGACACGTCGTCGGGCAAGCCGGCGCTCCCGGCGTTATTAATTTGACGGTCCAGGCTGCGAGTATATCCTTTTGGCCTTCCGTCTGGTGAGGTGGCTGAGCGGTCGAAAGCGGCGCTTTGCTAAAGCGTTGAACCTCAAAAGGGTTCCGAGGGTTCGAATCCCTCCCTCACCGCCAGTTTTCCCTAGGGGAATGGCTCCAGTGCTTGCTCCGCACGCTAAGCGAGCGCAATCACAACCCCTACGAGAGTTCGTAAAATGACGCACATCGTCGCACCAGATTGCACCAAATTTGGTGGAATTGTTGTGGACCTGTTTCCGTCGTGACGTTAGTCCGGCGCCTCCGAGCATTGTTTGGGCATTGCCAAGGGGGATATTGGCCGCCATAAAGGTGGTCGCGCGCGCATTGCCGCCCCCTCAAGTGGGGCCCTGTAATTTCGCAAAAGGGTGGTCATACCCGGGGGGGTGTAGGGTAGCCTGTCCCGGTTCTGCTCCTCTCCTGTAGGGAGAATGGCAGTCCTCCTAAGCTTCTCCGCGTGGATGGAATATGTTTTTAGACGGAACAGACGGAACATCCTTTACCAGAGCCTTTCTCCGGGGAGTGCGTATGAGGAACAAAGAAGGAACAAGAAGGAACGATTTAGTCTCCCTGTACAGAGATACAGAGAGATATAAAGGGCTCGCTTGCTGCCACAAGAGCCGTTGAAACTAGGGTCAGGACCGATTAACCTACGGAAAGCTTCGGATGACCGCTCCGAGCCCTTTGCTGACGCACTTTCGCGGTATGACCACGGTCATTGAAATCACGCGCCGTCCGTCGCTAACCGGCTATTCAGTTCGGCGAGGAAGCCTGCGCGATCGGCTTCATTGCTGCCATCAAAGCTATCGTAGCAAATTTCGCTTGCGTATCGCAGGTGCCAAGGCCTACAGCTTCCTTCTCGGCAGCGAACTGACCACTGGCATCGTCCTCAAGATCGACGGGGGCCATGCCCTGATCTGAACCACGCGCACCCATTCCGTTCAATTCGCAAGGTGAAACGAAAATGACCAAGATCAGCCAAAAAATCACAACCTTTCTCTGGTTCGACAACCAGGCTGAAGAAGCCGCCCGCTTCTATACGTCCCTGTTCGAAGACAGCCGCATTGTCGCGATCAACCATTACACGGACGCAGCACCCGGCAAGGCAGGTTCAGTCATGCTCGTCACGTTCGAGCTTGCTGGTCAGAAATTCCATGCCCTGAACGGGGGACCGCAGTACAAGTTCAATGAATCGATCTCGCTGTTCGTCGAATGCGAAACCCAAGGCGAAATCGATGAGCTTTGGAGCAAGCTCTCCGAGCGCGGCGAGGAAGGTCCATGCGGTTGGCTGACCGACCGGTTTGGATTGTCGTGGCAGATCGCACCAACACGGCTTCTAGAACTGTTATCCGGCGACGATCGCGAGACCGCTGCCGCTGCAATGCGCGCGATGTTCGAGATGAAAAAAATCGTCATCGCCGATCTCGAGCGCGCCGCGAGACCCGACCATCACTGAGACTTCACACGAACCAAACATATGGACCTTTGCCAGTCTGTGATACAAAGCCAATGTCTTGGAAGTCCCGCTGATCAGACCTCGGCAAACCAGGATTCCATCTGACGTGACATCGTGATTCAAGGCGGCAGGAGGACCTGCCGATGTCTGATCAATTCTGCTAACCAAGGCCCAGCTCAAGCGCATTAAGCCCTTTTTCCCGCCGATTGCCCGCAACATACTGCAAAACCTTGTTTCGGCAGCGCCACAAGGTTGAGAACATGTTCGCCAGGCTCAAAGACTGGCGCCGACTTGCCCTGCGCTACGACCACTGCGCTCACACCTTCTTCAGTGCGATCTGTATCGCTGCGACCGTTATCTTCTGGCTCGGTCAATGAGTCCCGACCCTAGGCTTTTCTGAGAAGGAAGCTGGCGCGCCTCCAAGCTCTTAGTCTCTGCCGCACAGGGCGCTTTAGTCAATACCAACGAATTCTACATGCACCCCTGGTCGCTCAGTGTTCGAGCCTGCATTCGCGGGCTCGATCCCTAGCGCTTCAAGCGGTGGACCTTTTAAACCCAATAGTGCATAGAGCTCTCTCTTTTGCGCCCATGCCATAAAGGCAAGCATCATTCCGTTATCATTAGGATTGCTGTCGGTAAGCTTCCAGCGTCCACCGAAGCGCACGATGTACTGGCGGTCTTCCAAACGCTGGTAAGCGCGTGAGAGGCTGGATGCGCTGCCGCTTCGTTGGCAGGGACGTTTCGGTGGCGGTCTGACTTTGGGCGCCAACCAGAAATGCGTTGTAGCAAATGATGGCGAAAGCGAAGGAACGCAAATTTGCTCATCGCGGGATTAATCGACGTACTTGATGACGAAGTATTGACCTTCTCGCCGAATGATCGGCACGGATACGCCTGAGCCTACGGCGGTTGTGATGTTGCCGCTGGTGATTGCCGTCGCATTGCCGGTTGAGTAAGTGCCGAGAAAATCGGTTTGTTCCGCCTTGAGCAAAAGTCCGTCCCCCATTTCTCTTCGCAGCGGCTGCAAGATCCGCATCTTCTTGCCATAGGGATTACCCCGCCTGGCCGGCTATCGGTGATGTATCCGATGATTCGAAATTTCCGTGGTGGCGTGCCGACCAACCAAATGTCGATCCCGTTGATATACCGGTCCTCGGCCTTTGGCCTGCTCTTCCTCCCTAACCTTCAGGTCTCTTAGCTTTGAACTCTAGCCCTTGAGTGTGCTTGCGCGTCGATATGGCTTATAATCCACATCTCCGGCGACAGGTCGCTTCCCTTATAGAAGGGGGTATAATCCTTGCCGTTTACCGTAATCGTAGGCGCAGACGGATCGCCCATAATCTCCACTCGGTAACGCTTGTATTGAAAGGCAGTGTTCATTGGCAGCCGCGGATGTCTAGTGATCTGCATTCTAGTAATTATATTCGACCAAGCCACGCGCGACTTGAATTTGTTCCGACTACGCAGTCAAAGTTTCTCGCTTAAAAGGTTATACTTGGGAGCGGTTAACGACTCTAAAACCTTCCAAGCAATCTCTTTACGAACGCTATCATACATTCATAAGTCGCTTATTAGTTTTCCCCCTGGTCGGACGAAGCCACAGTTCCCGTACTGCAGCCGGCATGTCCGGAACGAAGAAGATCCCAAATACGCACAGGACCGCATCGAAGCTTTCGGCCTGATAATCCAGTTCCAGCATATCCGCGACACGGAAGGTGATATTTTGCAGAGCGAGTTCGCGAGCTTTTTCCCGCGCAAGTGCGAGGAGTCTATCGGCGAGATCAACCCCAATTACGAATCCCGAGGCCCCGACTAACTCGGCTACTGGAATGGCCGATGAGCCGGTGCCGCAGCAAACGTCTAACACCCGCGCACCCGCGCAAAAGTTCAGCTTTTCGACGGTCTTTCGTCCGAAATAATCCCTAAAGCCAAGCGCCGAATCATCGTAAGCATCCGACGCGGTGTTAAAAGTGAAGCTTGCTCTTCGTTTTGCGTTTTCCGGCGCCAACGCGTCTGCGCCGCTTAGCGAAGCGGCAGCGCATAAAAGAAGCCGAAACAATTCGGTTTCAGAGGCGCCATGAGGAAGCTGTTGAAAGCGTGATGCGAGCCGGCGAAGAAAGCTGGATGGCTCACGCCTGGTACCTCGAAAGGGTTCTGCCCAATTTGTATGCTCTTAAGAACGTGAACCGTTCCGAAGCTTTAACCGATCAACCGATCGGCGACAGGATCGACGAATCCCAGCTCCGCCACCAACTTTGCCCGACGGGCAGGACAGGATGCGCCGGAGCTGATGCCCGACTACGAGCCTTCGGTCGGCTCGATGCTAAAGCACCTGAAAAGTCTCGAAGGGCGTCAGGAAGGTGACCCGCGCAAGATCGCAGATTTGATTGTGCAATTGGCGAACCACGACGAAGTTCCGCTCCGGCTGATTC
>DATNNZ010000045.1:0-8171 GCA_035601575.1 Chthoniobacterales bacterium | reverse complement strand
CGATGCCGCCGTCCTGGCTGCCCACCGGAGTAGCCATCTGGCTGCCGACTTCGCAACCGATCACATCGCCGCCGGCGAAGATATGCGGTACGTTCGTGCGCAGGAATTCATCGACCCGGACCTGCCCTTCCTTGCCAAGCTCAACACCGGCTTTCTCGATGCCGATATTGTCGGAATTCGGACGACGGCCCGTAGCGACCAAAAGCTTTTCGGTGCGCAACTCACGCGTCTGACCGCCAGTTTCGACGTTGACGGTGACAGCCATTCCGTCTTGTCGCACCCAGCGCGTAACGGCGCCGGCGATTATTTGGATACCTTCGCTTTCGAAAGCTTCTCTGATGGCCTCGCCGACCTCCGGCTCGTAGCCGTGCGCTAGCAATTGCTCGCTGCGCTTGACAATCGTGACGTTGGCGCCAAAGCGGTGAAACATTTGCCCCAACTCCAAAGCGATATAGCCGGCACCTAAAATGATCAGCGAGCGCGGCAGCTCCCGCAGCTCGATTGGCTCGTCATCATTGGTAAGCAAATCGCTGGTTAGGTAATGCACGTCGCGCAAGCCTCCGATGCTCGGAACGACCGGCCGCGAGCCTGTGGCGATGAGAATCTTCTCGCCAGTGATCCGCTTGCCATCGACCTGCACCGAGCGATCATCGACAAATTCTGCATGGCCTTTTTCGACCGTGAACTGCCCGCCGGTCAGGCTCTCGTATTTCTTTGTGCGATAGCCGTGGATGATTTCGTCCTTCTGCTCGATGAGCCGCCGGAAATCCAACCGGATCTCCGCCGGTGTCAGCCCTGGATAGTGTGGATACCGTGCCTCATGAATGATCCTCGCAGCCTCGATCAGATTTTTGGAAGGCAAACAGCCACGATTTACGCAGGTTCCGCCGGTCGTGCGTTCCTCGGTCATGACCGCGGTCTTGCTAAGCTCCTGGGCCCGCAACGCAGCGGCGAAGGCGGTCGACCCGGAGCCGAGGATAACCAAGTCATAGTGGGTCTGTGTCATTGCCTTGGTATCTTAAAGTCATTTGGCTGGTTCTTCAGCACAGAACAGCCGAACGTAGGCGATGGTTCATTTTTCGGGGCAGGCTGTTGCCCTCGTTCGCCAATTACATGGCGAGTCTCATCAGCGGGTTCCAGCGGGGACATAAACATTCCAGGTCGCCCGCCCGGTCTTCTCATCGAAGTCGCCATCCATTACGGCGACCACCTTGGTCAACCACTCATAACGGACATCCTCGGTGCTGAAGATTAGCGTGAGGTTCGTTTGGTACTTTTCGGAGCTGCGAATGCCATAACCTCTGCCATCGAATCGGATTCGAGCTCCGTCCGCGGTTTCGATGAACCCCGCTGGATTGATAGTGCAAAGATGGAGACCGTCAGGCACGGATTGGCCGCTCCGCACCAGGGGATAAAGGCAATTCCCGGACCATAGCGACCAACGAATCGTTCCACGAAGCCGATCGCCTGCCACCGTTCCATCACCGCTTCCGATGTAAACACCGTCGCGTCCTTCGGCAACCACGACAGCGTCGGATTGTGAGTCCGATCTGTACTGGAGATCGGCCTGGAAAAGCTCATCAAGGCGCTCTTCTCCCGAGGAACTGGTCGTGGCCTTCGTGTCGGCGAAGGCAGGCATAGCAGCAACGGTAACGAGACCGATAAGAAGTTTCTTAGTTCTGTTCATCGTGGGTGCTCTTTTAGGGTCCGCGATAGCGGTTTCGGTGCACTGTTACCGAACTTTGTTGGCTTGGAGCTGACCAGGGGGCTTGGGCTCTCCGGCGACTTTATGGACAACAGCTTAAGGTCTCCTCACGGTCTGCCCGGTCGAACGGGTTCTGGATTCCACGCGCCTGCACCTCGGCTGTTCTTTCCATCCCGACGTGCTTCTTGTAGATGTTGAGCACAGCCTGCGGGAACTTGCCTTGCGTGTCTTGCAGCAACTCTTGTTTAGTTCGAAGCCGAACAAGCTCATCCCGAAAATACGCTTCGATGTCGGATTTGATCTGTGTGGCCTCCTCAACCGAGACCAGCCTCTCTCTCGCTGCCGCAGACACCGAAGTTTCAGCGATTACTCGAGCTTCTTCTAGACTTAGCCGATCCACTTCAGCGCCGCGCAACCACCGCCCCTTACTTCGGAAAGATTCGGCAGTTTGTTTATCGTCGCGCCGCTCCGTGTATGGGATCTCATGTCTTTCAAAGACCGGTTTGGCAACTTCCTCGGTGCGAGCCGGTCCAGACCAAACGGTTGCGACGATCGTTCCCGCTCGATTCAACCATGCCTCCTTAATTGCGGTCCGCTGTTCTAAGTCCATTAAGAGCGGCTTTGCCCGACTGCCGCAGCCGATCGCTGGCGCAGCGCCGCATACCAAGGGAACGTCGTAGAAAGTGATGATTTCCATCTTAGGAGAATTTGTTTCATGACTGGCTCAGCCGGTGTCCGGCAAGGGATCGAGTTATCCAGCACCACAGCAGGTGTGATTTTCATCCTGCATTGGCGGACATTTTACTGAACCGAAAGAACAAAAGACACAGCAGTCGCCAGGCTTGGGGCGCAGCAGCGTCTTGCAGTTAGAACATTCATAGAAAAATTGGCACGCGTCGGTCGGCATCGTCTCGCGCTTCGCGAAACCGCAAACCGGGCACACGAGCACCGATTCAAGAAGAACTTCGCTCATACCGATTCAGTTGTGGACAGCGGACGGATAGCCCGCATCGGCAGTCGCCTTGGTTAGCGCATCGGGATTCGCTTTGTCAGGATCAAACGAAATGCTGGCGGTTTTCTTGTCGAAATCCACTTTCGCGTCCGTTACCCCAAGCACTCTTTCGAGTGCTTTTTTGACTGTGATAGGACAAACCGCACAGGTCATATTTTGCACATCGAGAGTCACGGTTTGTAAGGTTCCGGCAAATAGGCCGAAAGGAAGTGCGACGAGCGCACCGATTAGGACAAAACGATTCAATAGCGATTTCATAATCAATAAAACAGTGGGGCAACCCAGGGTACAGCGATTAGGCCAAGCACTAGGACCGTGACGATCCAGAATCCCAACCGTTGGCGTTTTAAAGAGCTCGGATTCGCGCAGGCAGATTCAGGTGAACAAGTTGGGCGTACCAAATAGAGACGATAGAAGGCGAACCCAAGGAACAGTAGTGTCAATCCGATAAAAATAGGCCGGTAAGGTTCGAGCGCAGTAAGGGAGCCGATCCACGCACCGCTGACCCCAAGGGCGAGCAACACAAGCGGGCCGACGCAGCATATCGACGCTCCAATGGCTGAAAGTATACCGGCAATTAGAAATCCGTTTCCTCTTTGCGCATTAGCCTTTTTCACATCAGGCAAAATTTTGAGATCCAGATCAGACATATTATTTGATAGCCAATCTAATGTCGGGCGCGGCCGGGCACCGCAAAGGGACTGTGAAAAGACTGATGTGGTCTGCAGTAATTCGGTTCTTGTTTTCTTCGGCGCCTAATAGCGACGCGCCGATCAAACTGGCAAATACGAGTGCTAGTATTGTCCGTTTTCATCGTAGTGTTTCACTTTGACCCAGAGCCTACACTCCGTACTCGGGTACGGTGTCAACGGTTATTTCATTTCACTGAGTGTTTCGATGATCGGACAAGGCTGGTTGCCTTTGCGTCTGGCGCATTGTTCGACGGTCCTGGCGAGGATCGATTCGATTCTCCGCAACTGCCTCAGTTTTGCCTTAACCAGACTTAGCTTTTCGACAGCAAGCTTTTCAACTCGCTCGCAATCAGAGCTCGAAAGTTCCAAAAGCTCTCGAATGTCCTCGAGCGAGAATCCTAGTTGTTGGGCGCGGCGAATGAAACGCAATCGTTGAAGACTTTCATCGTTATAGGAACGCATGCCGCCATAGGGCTTTTTCGGAAGCTCCAGTAGTCCAATGCGCTGATAATATCGGATCGTCTCGACGTTTACGTCGACGGTTCTCGCAAGTTCGCCAATTCGCATTCTTTGGTCGTGTTCGAGCTTCAATATCCTACTCGTCTCAAATTCTCCTGAAGCATTTTTTTCGTCTAACTTTTGTCATTGTTTCCGGGCTCCTTCGTCGAAGAAGCCATCATCGGTGGAACAAATTGTGGTGCAATGCATTCTTCAACTCACCCAAAATTCTCCTCCAGTTCTGTTAGCTCTCCCATTCCAGGTTCTCAGCGCTTCCTGATGATCCTCGCGCTTTGGTCCGCTCGCTCGCCACTCTGGGCAGACGCCCTGGAATTTCTTTCTACTAATCGACTGAATCTTGCCCCACGCGTTTCTGCAGAATGGGCAAAGCCGGGCGTATAGCAAATGCCGGCGAGGGCTTCGCCGATGCACCTTATCCGGCGAAATATCCGCGCTTATCGCATTTTGTGCTCTTCAGCGGATTAGCCGACGGTTATCCTCGCCCTTCAGCAAACCTGCGGGATCAAGACCATTGATGAGCATTGACCAGCGAATAGCGAAGCTGAAAGGGCACGTCCTGATCTTCTCCCAAGAGTTTCGCGGCCTGATTGAATGCTTTGAAATGCTGGTTCCGGTAGCTGAGAACCGGGAGTTGCTCAAAAAAATTTCCAAAACCAGACGCGCGCCCGGCGTTGGAACTGTGCGTTGGAGTCTAGTGCAGATATGTATTCTCGGGATCACTAAACTCGCTTACGACAACGGTTCGCGGAACCCAACCGCCGCGACACTAATCGAGGCTATCGCGGATCCCCCATCACAATCGCTGAGAGAAAAGCTGAAAGATGCTTTCTCGATCCCCATCAAGCCAGGCCTTATTCCCGGAGATTCTTCGACCGAGGTAGATCTTGCCGTATGGCAGGAAATCGAGAAAATAGAGGTTCAAGAGCTACGACACAGTTTCGAGCAATATCTCCCCGAACTTGAAAGGCAACGGGAGTGGTTTAGCCAACACGAAGACGCATTCAAGGAGCTCCGGGACAAACGTTTTGCTCACGTTGATGTCACTTTGGTCAATGGAGAATACAAACTGTGCGAAGTTGAACCACCCGCTTGGAACACTGTGAAGGAAGCGGTCCAACGTCTTGTCCAGGTCGCAGAAATCCTTCTTACAATTCTGCATCAAAAAGACGAAAGTTTTGGGCAGGCCATTGAGAATGCACGCGAAGAGGCGGCCGATTTTTGGGAACTTGGATAGCGGTTTACCAGTATATAAACATTCGCTTTTCACACTGCTTCACTCTCCTCATCAATTTGTGCGCGCTACCTCCGTCTCTTGTCCGTGCTCAAACCGCGCCCGTCATTCCAGCCAATGAAGCTGCAGCGCACATCGGCCAGCACGCTACTGTCGAAGGAGTCGTCGCCAAGGTGTTCATTTCCAAGGGCGGCAACGCGTTCCTGAATATCGGGGCGTCTTACCCGAACCAGGACTTTTAGCGACTGGATTCCGTCCGCCTCACCGGTATCGGAGTCATCAGTGCTTTGTGTTCTCGAAGGAAAGAAGGTCAGAATCACCCAGTGGTACGATGAATACGCCCGCGCCCCTCAACCCGTAATCGACGTGGGCTCGTGTAAGCTTTAGTGGTGAATATCAGCTTCTCAAGCTGGCATGTGCAGTCACCGAATACCGATCATGGAATCAGCCAATAAGCCTCAATCTCAACAAGAACCAGCGCCTTCTCGTTCCAGCATTCTGGGGCTCGATGCGCTCACTTTCTCAATGGCTGATGTGCGCGATGGCGTTGGACCTTATCTCTCCGTTTTTTTGAAGGGAGGTCTACATTGGCAATCGGGTGAGATCGGGATTGCCATGGCGGCCAGCTCGATCACGGCAGCTATCTGCCAAATTCCGGCCGGCTTGCTAGTGGATTCCGTACGTGCAAAGCGACTTTTGGTAGTGATCTCAGGACTCATGGTCGGCCTCGGCTCTCTACTGGTTGTTAGCGTGCCGAAGCTCGTCGTCGTCGTCAGCGCGCAGGCTACTTTAGGCGCTGCTTCGACTATCATTCCTCCGGCTCTGGCTGCTCTGAGTCTCGGGATCGTTGGTAGAAAGCTATTCCCTACTCGAGTTAGTAGAAACGAGAGCTTTAACCACGGAGGTAACTTCGCCGCTGCCATTTTAGCTGGAACGGTAGGTCAACGGTTCGGGTATCACTGGATCTTTTACCTTGTTTGTCTCTTCGCTCTGGGAAGTGCCGCTGCCGTAGCCCTAATTCGGCCTCAGGAGATAAATCACACCGTTGCACGCGGCGGAGACGATAAGGATCCTCGAACCGAAAACGGGCAAAGCGACAGGGCGATACCTATCGCTGACCTTTTCAAAAAGAGAGATCTCATGATTTTCTTGGTTTCCGTGGTGCTGTTCCACTTTGGTAACGCTGCGATGTTGCCCATGGCTGGCCAGGTGTTGGCGAAGACGCATCCGGGCACTGACATCGAGGCATTGAGCGCCTGTATCATTGCTGCCCAACTCGTGATGATCGGTATCGCAGCAATGGTCGGATGGGCAATACGCAGAGGCATTGGACGCAAGACAATCTTTCTCGTGGCCTTTCTTACTCTGCCCATCCGCGGATTCCTCTTCACGCTAACGGACAGCCCCTTCGGCGTCGTGGCGATCCAACTTCTGGATGGCGTCGCGGCCGGAATTTTCGGCGTCATTTCGATTATTATTGCAGCAGACCTGATGCGGGGCACGGGGCGCTTTAACCTTGCACAAGGTCTGGTTGCTTTATCGACCGGGTTAGGCGCAGCGGCGAGCATTGTTCGCGCCGGCTTTGTTGTTCAGGTTTTCGGTTACACCATCGATTTTCTCACTTTGGCAGCGATTGCTGTCGGTGGACTCGTCTTTTTTGCCTCGTTGATGCCCGAAACGAAACCGGAGGAAGGGATTTCCACGCCCTGAGCGCTTCCTGATGGCTCTCGCGCTCCGGCCCGGGCGCTCCGCATTTCGGGCAGGTTAACTTCCAGTGAGAAAGCGCGGGGCGAAAACGAATATCATTTCGTTTAGCCCAACTCCAACAAGGCCGACTACTGCCACAATCGCCAATCCTAGGCATACCTTCTTTTGAACGCCACTTCCTTGGTCATGCTTCGGATCAGAGGAACGTTGATGAGAATGCTCGTAAGACTCGACAGGATAATTCCATTCACGCCGGTCGTGGCAGATATCTCATGATGGGTAATCAGTGTTGCCGCCGAAGCGATAGAAGAAGCACTGGAAAGCAAGCCTCCGGCGATGCTGACGAAGTAAAAACTCGCCGGTCCAAAATTACGTTGAGCCAGCCCACCGACAACATTGAGGGCCAAGAAAATCAACCCAAATTTTAGAGCCGCGGAAAGTTTGAAGGGAGACTCCAAGGACAACGAGGGTATCGCCCCTGCACTTGCTTGCTCAGGGTAGCGTCGCCACAGCACAGCGCTGATTAACAGCATGAGGGTCAGCGGAATGACGCATGCAGTAACCGCTTGCGAAGCATATCTCGACCGAAGTTTCTGGGCCGGACGGGAAAGCCATCCCGATGGACATTGGCTCGCGGTTTACCGTCAACGTGAACTGCCCGCCTTTACCGGAGGAGGAACAGGAGATAGTGGATGACGAGACCGGTTCTCCGATTCCGGACAGCGAGAACAAGATGCGAGCGCCAGCGGGAAGCAACCGACAATGAGCCCTAACGGCATTAGCCTGCCCGAAATACCTACCATCGTCCCCGTCAATCTACCCGAAAGCAGGTTGCTCAAGATCGGCGTGTAAACGAGTTCTTTGCGGAAAAGAGGTTTGCCGGTCGGCCGCAAGTTCGCGCAGCCGGACGGAAAGAAGAAAGAACCGGACCTGACCCTAATTGCAAAAAGAGCAAACAAGCGCCCGGCCGCAGGGCCGACGGCAGCGCTTTAAACAGGAAAGCGGGGCGCGAGAGAGCCAACGCTAGCGGTTCACCGATCCGATTGGCCGGGAAGTTAGCTAAGCCCGGAAGAACAGGGCCTAGCCTAGTTGCGCCAGTCGGGTCTCAATTACAACGTCTGCAACATATTTTTGACGTGCGTTGATTTGACGGTGCTCGGTCGCGTCGACAGCGGCGCATACCGGAAGGCGCCGGCGACACCGAATGGCCGAAGAGGGCCGCTGCACTCCGGACACCATTTTCTGGTCGCGTTCATGGTGATACACGCGTTCAATTGCTGCTGTGAAGACCCCCGACCGAACGAC
>DATNNZ010000044.1:0-6621 GCA_035601575.1 Chthoniobacterales bacterium | reverse complement strand
GACCCCATCCAAAACGAACGAGAAGATGAGGTAACTTTCAGGATCCATGGGATCAGCAGCAAAAAGGTCCTTCCAGAGATTGTACAATCCGAATGCTAATCCGATCAGCGCTGCGATTGCGATCGGCCATGTTATACCGGGCCGCTTGCTTGGAGGTTCCTGGTCTCCGGCACTCATCCTTGCGCAGTCGCCATCGTTAGTTAGCTATTTGTGTCCATTTGCAGCCAGTCCGCCGTAGCTCTTAGAGCGAAGGAGGATCCATTCGTGATTGGAACATTTACCGAAACTGCCGAAAAAACGTGCGAATGTCTTCGGCCAAGAGATCAGGTTCCTCGGCGGCGGCGAAGTGGCCTCCTTGTGGCATATCGGTCCAGTGTTGGATGTTGTAGCCGCGCTCGATCCACGTACGAGGAGGAAATGGTAGTTCTTCTGGAAAATGGGCAATCGCGCAAGGCGCCTGGACAAAGTCGCCTGGTCCGAATTGAAGTGGCGCTTTTCTTCCTTCGAAATAGAGACGGAAAGAGGAATGGATGGTCTCGGTCATCCAGTAGAGCGTGACGTTGGCCAGGAGTTCGTCCCGTGAGAACCTGTTATAGAGATCGCCGTCGCAATCGGACCATTCGCGAAACTTTTCCAATATCCACGCAGCTAATCCAGCCGGAGAATCGTTCAGACCATAAGCGGCAGTCTGAGGACGCGTTCTCTGGACGTGCGCGTACGCACCGCTCTCGTCTGACCAACTGACTACACTTTTAAGAAACTCTTCTTCCGTGCCATTCAGTTTTGTTCCTGGTTCCAGGTGGGGTCGGAATGATCCGGGAATATAGTTCAAATGAATGCCGATCATCCGATGAGCGTGACGCAGCCCCAGGATTGTCGTTACGCCGGCACCTAGATCCCCTCCCTGGGCGGCGAAGCGGACATATCCCAATTCCTCCATCATACCTGCCCACAACTCGGCGGTGCGAAACAGGTTCATCCCGCGACAGGTTGGCCGATCCGAAAAACCGTATCCAGGTAAGGAGGGGACAACGACGTCAAAGGAATCGGCATGATCCGCGCCGTGGCTCGCCGGATCGGTCAGCAGAGGAATGATTCGCATCATTTCCAAAAAAGATCCGGGCCATCCATGGGTTAGGATGATGGGGATCGGGGCGGGGCCTTTCCCGCGCTCATGAATAAAATGAATTCCAATGCCATCCGAGACGTATCGGCGGTGATGCAAGGTCGAGAGTTTCTCCACCTGCGCTTTCCAATCAAATCGCTCCCGCCAGTAGTCACAGATCTCCTGAAGAAACCGGAGATCAAACCCATATTCCCAATTGGAGCCAGCTATCTCATCCGGCCAGCGCGTCCGCACTAACCGATGGCGAAGATCATCGACCGCGTGATGCGAGAAGGGGATAGAAAACGGTTCCAGAGGCATAGACCTGGTTCAGTTCTCGCACGTTTACGGATCGCCGATGGTGCGTCAAGCTGCCGTAACAACCGGTGTTGATTCGCCCGTCCGGGTGAATCGACAGCCATGTCCCGTGCAGTCGTTGGCAACCACTGGTCCCTTCGGATTTACATGATGGGCGATACATACAGCTTCATCGCGGTTACTAGTCCGCCCGGATAGTACCAAGTCTTGTCGAACTGAAAAGATTCGTCCGACGCCTGGTAGCGAAGATGCACCAGCTTATCCCGTTGGTTCGCATCGTACACCTCGAAAATAAGGTCGCCATTCGGCTCGGGGGTGTAGGAGTAAACTACTAAGCAATGGTTTAGAGTCCTAAATCCTCGAGTAATAAACACCGGACGAATGCGATCGGCATCGAGTTCTTTTCTGAGCCAGGTCGCCAGATCTCTTTGGTTCGAGCGAAGAGCCGGGAAAACGGTTCGCCAATTGCCAATCCGCAAATACGGAGGCCACCATTCGCCGATATTCTTTTGGAGGGCCAGCCGGTTGTCGGACGAGAAGGTATGGAGATCAGGGTATCCCGGGATCTCAATCTTTTTCGTTGGTCCTGAACTCCAGGGTGGGATACGGCTAAGTTTGCGAATGATGGCCTTGTACTCCGCCTCAGAAACCTTCGGCAAATCCGGACGGAATTCGGCGAACTGGTAAAACTCCAGTACAGCGCGAACCATCGAAAAGCAATGGCGGGAGTACTCAGGAATTTTGTCTCTTGGTCGCCGATTGATTTCCAATTCGCCCTCCGGCGTCGTCCGGTAATCAAAATACGTGTAGTTCGAAAACGCGAACGTGTCTGACGGGAAATGGAACGGTCGGGCCTCGGCCGAGACCGCTAAGAATGCCAACGCACAAAAACAAACTGGTATGCACTTCAAACCCTTCACAAAAAGTTACTCGACAAAATGTTCAGCTCGGCGTGACGCTGGATCGAGCAATCCGTATACTTCGATGCGAAGGAATTCCACAATTTCTTTCTTCACTAATTGTGTACCCGTCTTCCGGGCTCGAGAACGTTTCGAATCCGGCGGGCAGCCGTGTAGCTTATACTTCTGAAAGCCGGCAAGTTTGGGTCATCCCGGCAACGGGCAGAACACGAATTCCTTCCGACCAGAATAGCGGATGATCACCTCAATAAACGGTCTGAGACGTTCTCACGGCAGAGCATGACCGAGGCCGGTGGAGAGGCGACTGTCGGAAAAGTGACCTTTACCAACCCATAGCCAGTCATGCGAGCCGGGCTGAGACCCGACCATGCACGAGAAGCCAATCATCGCGAAAAGGACAAGGCTGAGAACCATCGCTGCTGAAATACTTCCGCGAACCACGGTGCGATTGCCTAGATGGGTCGCGACCAATCGATTTGAGCGAATCGCGTAGATAATTCGTTTGAACCGTATCCCACGATTGCGTGCGGAGATAGACCCCCTCGAACCGATTCTTCTGTGGAAATGGAACCCATTGATAACGTAGTACACTTATCGGCAGAACAATAGCGGGACTTAAGCCAACAAGGGGCCAAACCGCTCGGACGTTCCTGGAGCCTGAGTAATCCCGAAGCAGGTCGTTTGACCGACGATCGATCTAATCCCCCTGGCCTAGACTTTCTGTTTTCGCAGTTTCTGCATTCGCCATAATCAAGAGAAGATTTGATTGATAAGGTGAATGCTCTAATGGAGTAAAAGTTCGAATCCGGATGGCTCAGCCTGTTACTCTCAGGACGTGAGGAATTCGCCTTCCTTCCAATGCCGTATTGATCACGGCCACCATGTGGTCGAGTTGCACGCATCGCGGAGCGGAGACAGCGGTAGGTTTGTGACGTTCATTTACGAGAAGAACTCAGAGCGACTCCTGCGGCATGTTACCGGAACAGACGAAGACGAGGTCATTCTTCAATCGCTGGCATGGAGCGAGAAAAATTTGTGAAATTCTTGGCTAGGACGACCCTTTCTTCACAAAGTTAATGGCGGCCGTTTCAGCATTCATCAAGAGGAAGCGGCACCATTCGAGATCTTCCACTATGTCACCACGCCCAGCCGATCGAAATTGGCCTTGGTACTTCGGCATCAAACAGTGCAAGCGGTTCAATTCTTCGCTTACTTTCTTCCACGAGGTCTCCTGGGCGTCACTATTTGCCATATATTTAACCCTCTATCGTCCAAACAGCCGCGCGACTTGGACAACTATCTCACATGACGAGAGCTAGCTTTACTAAAGTTACTTCAACTTATGACGAGTATAGCACCTGTGAACACCAAGGTACCGAAAGCCAAGGTCTACCCTCGGGAGATCGTACAAGCCTTGAAGGAATTAGAAGCAATTCAACCGCCCCCTGGCTTTGTGGAGTACCAGCAGCGCGTAAATCTCGCCGATAAGAAGCTCGAAGACGTCTGTAAGAAGCACGGGATAGACTCTTGGCGCGTCATATTGGATTTCCGATCAAGTTGATCTTCTTATACATAAGAAGCCGCGGTCTGAAGTATGGGAGGCGGCACCGCCTTATTGTTTTCGAAATTCGTCTGGCCGCGCGTTGCGATCCAGCGCTCGTTTGGAAAAGAGCAAGTCTCCGCTGAATGGTCATGTCATTACCCGGAAAAGGCAACGTCATATTCCTACACAACCGATTCCTGGTATCTCCGTTTTTGCTTGGGCTTTCATTGCCGCGGTAATCAGCTACGGAACCTATACAATTGTGGGTCCGGTTCGGGTGGTGCTCCGGAAAGTGATGGCCGCTTAACCAACTTATCGGTGAGAAAGTGTTTTCTCCCGAAATGATCTTAGGGTCGGTATGACCCCTCATTGACGAACGACCCTCGCGCTCTGTACAACCAGTCAGATAAGCTCGGGACGAAATTTTCTCGACGGGAAACCCGATACCTCGTCCACGAAAACATTTTAAAAGTTTTAGCGTCTATGCCAATCCGCAAATCCATCAGTGCCGCCGGCAAGCGTGTATCACGACAATCCGCGCTGAAACTCTTTACCGATCGAAACCATGAGCTGGAGCTTCTGCGCCATTTCTTCGAACGATTGGCTAGGGTCCACTGGGCGCACGAGGTACGGCCCGAAAAGCCAATCCTGAGTATTTGGGGAGTCGGTGGGATCGGCAAAACTAAACTGCTGGAAAAAGCCACAGAAGAACTTGGCCAGAGGCTTGCCGGGCTACGGTTGATTTGTCTCGATCTGGATCATGACCGGTGGACACTATCTTCTTCTGTGGCCGAGTTCTTCTGGCATTTGCGTTCTAGGCTATGGGGGGCAAAATCGCGCGGCATAGGAGGCGGAGCCGGTATTGAAACACCGCTTTTCGATTATCTCTATTTTGCTCTCTGGCGAGCGCAGCATCCAGGTGAGAATTTTGCTTTGAGTGACAGCGTGCTAAAGGACCTCCTAAGCACCTCCACCTTAGGCACCACGATCCTGGCGGAAGCATCCGCGAAGCTCGCCGCTGGAGTTTACGATGTCGCTACTGCAGGTGGTGTCGTGGGTGGTCTGTTTCAGTTGCTCGGTAAAGCCCTGACTTACTTGCGCAACCGAGATCGTAAGGGCTTGTTGAATAAACGCGGACTAAACCCTGAGTCCATGACCGAAAAGGACATGGAGGCCGAGTTGGCGTCCGTGTTAGCCTCGGATGTGGAGCAATGGCTGGAGGACCATCCCAATGACGCGCTTTGCGTCGCGATCGATGGGTTTGAACGCATTCAATCAACCACTCTAGCAGATGACATCCAGAAATATTTGGCCGACTGGTGTGGGATATTGACGGATCCCGACGAGGCGTTCTCCGGACGCTTTGGGTGCGTGCTGATCGGGCGAAATAAGAACCGTTGGGATGAGCTTTACGACAAGGAATGGCAGACGCGAATCAGTGAACACTCGGTTGGCGGACTCGGAAAAGAAGACGCGCTGAAATTTCTAGAATCGGCAGCGACTTATCATAAAGATCGCGGAGACCTGACTACGGCCGACAATTTGCGCAAGCATGCGGACGCGATCCTCGCGGTCACTCGCGAGCAGCATAGCCAGGACAAACAGTCGTCATTCCACCCTTATTACCTCGACCTTGCCTATGGCATTGTCTATGAGCAGGGAGTTCACTTCCAACCCGCTGACTTAGGCCAAACGCCGGCTGAACTGCAAATCCGCTTTCTTCGCTATCTACAAGCAGGGCAGCGAGGGGTGTTCGAAACCTTTCGTTGCCTGGCACTAGCTGGCAGTTTCGATGAAGCGCTTTTCGATCATCTTGTTGAGATACGCTTTATTCCAGCCGGCTTCCATTTCGCGGCCATCACTGGAGGGGATTACTCTTACGTGGAGGAAATTCGCGATCTTCCCGGAACTTTCCGGTTCCATCGATTGATGGAACTCGCCCTCATTAAAAACCAGTCAGCGAAGGCAGAGGATCGGCCCGTGGCTCGCGAGCGTATTGATGTGATCTTGGACTATTTCAAAAAAAAGGCCGAGTTTTCGAAACTCGCCGACTGTTCCCCACGGCATCTCAGTACATACCAGAAAGGGATGACGATAGCGTTCGACAGGCATCATGACCGTTTATTAGACTTTCCGTCTTTGGATGCGTTCTTCCTCGTGCTGGAGGAGCCATTTGATTTCACGGCGTTCGTCAGTGCGCGAATCGATTGGTGGCGCAAGCTGGCCGATCTGTGGAAGCGCCATCAGCCAGAGGGTGAGCGGTCGCTAGAAACGTTGTCTGGTCTTGCCGCAATGCTGCATGCCCAAGGCCGGTATGGAGAGGCGGAAGATGTGGAACGTCAGATCCTTCAAAGCTCTGAGCGCGTGCTTGGGCCCGACCACCCGGACACACTGACGTCGATGAACAACCTGGCCCAGACGCTGTACGCACAAGGAGATCTGGCTAGGGCACACGAGTTCCAGGAGCCGGTGGTCGAGGCCATGGCTCGGCTGCTGGGTAAGGAGCACCCGGACACACTGACGTCGATGAACAACCTGGCCCAGACGCTGAAAGCTCAAGGAGATCTGGCCGGGGCACGCAAGCTCCAGGAGCTGGTGCTCGAGGCCATGGCTCGGCTGCTGGGTAAGGAGCACCCGAACACACTGACCTCGATGCTCAACCTGGCTCAGATGCTGCAAACGGAAGGAGATTTGGCCGGGGCCGAGCGGCTCTACCGACTGGCGCTGGAAGGTCG
>DATNNZ010000043.1:0-24587 GCA_035601575.1 Chthoniobacterales bacterium | reverse complement strand
TTTGGGTTTGCCTCTGTTGGATTTAGTATCGGAAGGCAATATCGGATTGATGAAGGCGGTCGAGCGCTTCGATCCGGCAAAGGGCGGAAAACTGAGTACCTACGCCGCTTGGTGGATTAAACAATCGATCAAACGAGCGTTAGACAATCAGAGTAAGACGATTCGACTTCCGGTTCACTTGGTAGACAAGATTTCCAAGATGCGCCGAGTCTCTTTGCAGATGAGTGAAGACCTTGGCCGGGAACCGACTGACGACGAGTTGGCGGAAGAGATCGGTCTCTCTCGTGGCAAAGTTTCTCAATTAAAGACAGCCTCGATCCGGCCCGCGTCGTTGGACGCACCGATCAGCGATGACGACTCGACTGAATTTGGTGAGATTGTTGGCGATGAAGAAGCGCAAACGCCGTTTGAGTTGCTCAGCGACAAGAACCTGCGCGACGAAGTCAGTGAGTTGCTCGAGGTTCTGGACGACCGCGAACGGAAGATTATCTTCCAGCGGTTCGGACTGGATGGTGGCAAACCGAAGACCCTCGAAGAAGTGGGTAAGAAATTCGGGGTTACGCGAGAGCGGATCCGCCAGCTCCAGAATATAGCGCTGGCGAAGTTGCGTCGAGCGCTGAGTAAGAAAGAAACACCCGACATACCTCTGGCGCCGGCCGAAAACTCTCACAGCTTGAATAACAGTCTTTGATGAGGCAATGATTTCGAAGGCTTCACCGGCCCGCGGTTTCCCGTTGTTCGCCGGTATGCGCCTCCCACCGGTAAATCAGGGGACCGTTGGAAGTGAAAACGATCGAAACGACCCAAAGAAACCTCTTGGAAGGCGGACCTATCAACCAGGCCGGAAAGAAAAACTCGAACGACGCGAAAGCGGCTGTGTACACTGCGACTTGGGCGATGTCCCTCATCTAAGATGGCGGGAGATGCGGCGCCGCAAGGCGGCTCGGCACCGGATTTGAAGGCCGTCGTACAGATTGAAGCCACACAAGCCTCCTCGCCTGCTTTGAGAAACTGCGGGAACAGCGCTCGGGCCGCGACGTTAATCCCCGTTAGCTGCCCCGGTTCGAAGATGTTGCTCTCCCCTGAATTTCGTTTGTTCGGCCAACGCGGCCACGATTTCACTGGTGGAGACTATCTCATGCGCGAAGGTCGGACCGTTGCGCTCGGCAGCGTGCAAGGAAATCGTTGTACGGATCTACCAGAAGGCGTCCCGTCTTCTCTATGGAGGAAGATTAATGAAGCAAGTTATTCTGAAACGGTTTGAAGTTCCCGACCAGATTATCTCTTTCGAAAAAGGTCGATTTGAGAAAATCACACTGGGTGGAGTTACCATTGGCCGTGCGACTTACGAGCCTGGCTGGAAATGGTCGACTCACATCGGATCAAAAACTGGCGCAACTCTCTGCCAGGTAGAGCATGTCGGGCTGGTTGTCAGCGGTCGAGCTACAGCGGCGATGCAAGATGCATCAGTTATCGAAATGCGAGCCGGCGATCTGTTTTACATCCCGCCGGGGCACGATAGCTGGGTTCTCGGTGATGAGAATTATGTTTCTCTCCACTTCCTCGGCGCAGAGAAATACGCCCGTTAGTCCATAGATCGGCGCGATGTCTGTCACGCGGGTAAATTCAAGATTCAGTAGAGCCGCATTGAGTGTCGCTTCAGCACGCCCGGAAGCCGCTCGCCGATCTGCGTCGAGTGAGCGTTATGAACAAGGACCTGACGGCCTGGTACTTTTCCGGCCAGGAATTCTGCCAGCGTGTCGGTCATCATACTCGGAAGCAATCGTAATCCTTCGAGAAGGGTATGGGAAAAACTCAGCGAACGGGGCGAGAGTCGAAACGGTAGATAATGGATTCTCCGATTGCAGCGAATCCGAACTAGCATGACATCGATTCACGCCAAGGTCCTATCGAGCGAGAAATACGGCGACCAATATCGCCTAATTATCGAATTGGTGCCGTCCGAGTTTCAGGGGCCGTTCGAAAGGTTGAGGTTCGAGAAAAACCCCTATTGCGGCTCCTTTGGTACGTCTCTCAACAAGAGTTGGCTTACGCTCGATTACCGCAAAGATCCTGGGTTCAAGACCGGGGAAGCGTTTCCGCTTCGGTTGCAGAAGAGGTAAGGCAGAATCACACTGTCATGAAAACCAAATCCGCCATCGACCAAGTCAAAGAGTTTACGCCAAGAACGCTCAAAGAAATTGTGCATGGTCGGGCAAAGACTTTGCGCCTCAGGGCTTCGGTGAAAGGCGAATGGTTGGCATTGTCACGCTCGAAGATCTCGCCCGAGGACAAAGAGCGACAAGTAGCTAGTAATGCTCGGGGGGATTTGAAGTTTTAGCAGGCGTAACTGCAAGAACAGCTGCGGCCAGGACGCTTGCTGCCCCTTCTGCCTTTCACAATGCGTGGAGTGAACACTGATTGTTGGCAGATTGTCTGGAGCCAATCGCCACAAAGTATTCCAGGTGGCGAAGTTTCATTGCGGTTTGCTTTTTTATTAATCAGATCCAGCCCATCTCCCGCGTCGTGTTCATCAAGATCTTTTTCAGCTGTTCACCCACCAAAAAGCGGTCGCTGCTGATTTCGACAGAGGGAACGAGATTCATCCCACCTGGATCCCGCTCGCCGGCCGCTTTCCAGTCCATTAACATTTCGATGAGATCGAAAAGCGACATTCCGTCGACACCATTGGGATAGTGTTCTGGATGATGGGCATTGTGGGCGTAGTGGTGATCAAGTGCCGTTTTCAGCTCAGCGAGCGAATGCTGATATTCTTCGCCCGCGTAGGTGATGACAGCCAGTCGATTGCCCACCGTATCAAAGATTGCTCTCTCCGGTTCTTCCAATTTGGAGGCGTCGTGTTTCGCCCCGCGCTCTAGGAGGATAATGGCACACTGACCAACGAGGAAGCGCACCCGGTTTATGTGCAAGGTTGTGTCTATCGTACTATCGTAACTCATAGGCTTACCGTAGCATTGGATCTAATCAGTAGTCTTACTTGGACGATGTCGCCGTTTTTGATGTTCCCGCTAGGGCTGACGGTTGACTCGGCATGAGCTGAAAGAGAAGACGCAGAAGCATAGAAATCTACACTTTTTTTGATTCATATGGGTACGAGAGTTCTTATTCGGAAGCTGGATCAGTGATTTTGAGCGTTCCCGCCCCACCTTGGTCGGAGACCCGATTTCGACCAATACTCTTTTGGAAGAGTTATTCGCTTCTTTACGTATGCCTGACCTTATTGCGCCAGTTGAGCGGGTTCCTGCGTCATATACAAAACGCTTCAGCTAAGCGTTGAAAAAAATATGGGAGACCCTGACAGAATGAGGCGAAGCTACTGGGGTTGGTGCGACAGTCGAAGTCTCGAAAGGAGTGATTCATTTGAGCCGATCCGGAAAAGCGTCCGACTAACAACCAACCAATCCCATGTTTCCACAAATTCCCTTCCACCGAGTCAATTGGCTCGTTAGCTCATTTCTGATCGGCACTCTGTTCCTGTCGGTCACGGCTGTGCCGTTGTACCTTTGTTTTTTTGGCATCGACGGGTTTCAGATCGCACTTTTCTTTGCGATGCTTGGAGCGTGCGGATTCTCTATTACGCTCGGGTACCACCGACTTTTCTCTCATTTAACCTTCCAGGCGCACTGGATTGTGCGGTTCTTCACGGTTATTTTTGGAGCCGGAGCGTTTGAGCATTCCGTACTCCTCTGGTCCTGCGAACATCGCAGCCACCATAAGCATGTGGATCACGATGACGACCCTTATTGTATCACCAAAGGTCTCTTTTACGCCCACATGGGCTGGTTGCTGTTCAAGCTCAAGCCATTACCACCTTTCGACAATGTGGCCGATCTCAAAAAGGATCCACTCCTGGTGTGGCAAGATCGCTATATTCATTTGATTGCGGTGCTAGTTGCTTTCGTGCTCCCGGCGAGCATCGGCTTTGTGTGGGGAGGATGGAAAGCGGCCCTCGGCGCTTTCCTGATAGCGGGCGTGTTACGCGTTGTGGTGCTTCAACACTGCACTTTTTGCATCAATTCGCTCTGTCATTACATCGGGGCGCAACCGTATTCTTCAAAATGCAGTGCTCGCGACTCGTGGCTCCTCGCCCTCCTTACCTTCGGCGAAGGGTATCATAACTACCACCACGAGTTTCAGCATGACTACCGGAACGGAGTCAAGCCCTGGCAGATCGATCCGACTAAATGGATCATCTGGACCCTGTCGAAGATTGGCCTCGTCAGCAAGCTTCGCCGAGTTCCCACGGAAAAGATCGTACTGGCAGAGCTCGCCGAAGCACAGCGTCGCCTCGAGGCAACTCTCGCCCATCCCGGCCTCACCGAAGCCACCGCCACTTACATCGCGAACGTTTACCATAGTCTGCGAGAAACCGCTCAACAATGGACACAGCGCAAGGCAGGACAGCTCGAGGTGACTCACGAAATGCTCACCAACCTCCGCAACGAAATTCGGTTCGCTACGAACGCCCTCCGGCTTTCGAGCTTGCGCCGGCGCCAGCCATCATAACGGCGGTGCCGAAGGGGCTTGGACAAAGCAACTCCCCATTCCATTTCCAGGTCAAAACTGCATTGACCTTGCGATCTATTTGCGCTGGAAGTGATAGCGACAGGGTCGAGAATTGTTGCGTGGATATCAGAGGGGTTGCTCGACGCACCCACTGATCCATGCGATCATCTCTAAAGATAGTAGGCGCCAAGGGAATCATCTCCATCCGAGAGAAGCGTTAAAACTGATCGTATACGAGTCCATGGGAGTAGCCACCAACATCAAGCAGATAGCCTTTCTCGGGGATCATCTTCCGCGCCAGTGCGGCATCGCAACCTTCACCTCCGACATTTGTGATGCTATTGCGGCGGAATTCCCGCAATGTCAATGCGTCGTGGGCGCGGTCAATGATCGACCCGAGGGCTACGACTATCCAGCTCGCATCCGATTTGAGATCGACGAGAAAGAACTCGATTCCTATCGTCGCGCAGCCGATTTCCTCAACATCAACAACGTAGAGATAGTCTTGGTCCAGCACGAATTTGGCATCTACGGGGGACCTGCCGGCAGTCATCTTCTGGCGCTTTTGCGCGACGTACACATGCCAGTGGTAACGACGTTGCACACCGTGTTGCGCGAGCCAAGTACGGATCAGCAGGCGTTGATGAAGCAACTCGATGAACTCTCGAACCGCTTCATCGTAATGGCCGACCAAGGCAAAGGTTTCCTCGAAGAAATCTATGGCATAGCTCCCGAGAAGATTGACGTAATTCCGCATGGCATACCGGACATGCCATTCATCGATCCTAACTTTAACAAAGATCAGTTTGGTGTAGAGGGCAAAACCGTGTTGCTAACGTTCGGTCTGTTATCACCGAACAAAGGAATCGAGCACGTCATTGAAGCCCTCCCGGCGATCCTCGAACAACATCCTAACGTGGTTTATATCATCCTCGGCGCAACCCACCCCAATGTCATCGCGCGCGAAGGCGAGTCGTATCGGCTCAAGTTGGAGCGCCTGGCCGAGGATTGTTGCGTGGCGCCTCACGTCATCTTTTATAATCGCTTTGTTACACTAGAGGAATTGAAGGAATTCATCGGCGCCGCCGACATCTATATCACACCTTATCTCAATGAATCACAGATCACTTCCGGCACGCTTGCTTACACGTTCGGTGCCGGCAAAGCAGTCATCTCCACACCCTATTGGCACGCGAAAGAGCTGCTGGCTAACGATCGTGGCGTACTTGTGCCATTCGCGAATCCCAAGGCGATTGCTCAGGGTGTGAAGCGATTTCTTTCTGATCCGGTCCTCATGACCGCAACGCGTAAACGAGCATGGAAACTGGGTCGGGGAATGATCTGGCCGGTTGTAGCCAAGCGGCACATGGAAAGTTTCGAACGCGCGCGGGCAAGCTTGAGTGTGCCTCCGCGAAAGGCGTTCGCCGCCCGAACGCTGGACAATCGCCCCTATGAGTTGCCGCCACTGAAGCTAGACCACCTGCTTCGAATGACCGACGACACCGGGATTTTCCAGCATGCGATCTTCAACGTGCCAAACTTCGCGGAAGGTTACTGCACAGACGATAATGCGCGTGCTTTCATCCTCACCTTGCTACTGGAGGAGACAACGAGTCTCGCGACTCAGCTGCAATTCGAACACCTGGCCAGCATTTATCTCGCGTTCTTGTGGGACGCTTTTGATCAAGAAACCTGTCGCTTTCGAAATTTCATGAGCCATCAGCGACATTGGTTGGAAAGAGAGGGCTCGGAAGACAGCCACGCGCGGGCGCTTTGGGCCACTGGCACGGCGCTCGGCCGCTCAAAGAATGAGGGTCACCGTAATCTCTGCGCACTTTTGTTCCAACGCGGGCTCCCGACAGTCGAGAATTTTAGTTCACCGAGAGCCTGGGCGTTCGCGCTACTCGCCATTCAGGAATATCTGCGCGCCTTCTCCGGCGATCGAAGCGCGAATCAGCTGCGCGAAGTTCTCACCAACCGCTTGGTCGAGCTGTTTCGCACCAATTCCTCGGATGATTGGGTCTGGTTTGAATCTGTAGCGACTTACGATAATGCGAGACTTTCACAAGCGATGATACTCAGTGGGTACTGGACTTCCCGTGGTGATGTCGTGGAAGTTGGATTGCGATCGCTCCGCTGGCTGGTGGAGCGACAAAAGGCTGATGGGGGTCATTTCGCGCCGATCGGCAGTAATGGCTTCTGGACCCGCGGCTATGAATGCGCTCGCTTTGATCAGCAACCACTGGAAGCCTACGCCATGATCGCCGCTTGTGTGGAAGCGTACTCGCTCACTCGCGACTCGACTTGGCAGCGGGCTGCGCGTCGCTGCTTCGAATGGTTCCTCGGTCGCAACGATCTCGGGCAGTCACTCTACGATTCGAGTACGGGTGGCTGTCGCGATGCGTTGCATTCTAATCGGGTCAACCAAAACCAAGGAGCTGAATCCAGTCTCGCTTTCCAGCTGGCACTGGCCGAGATGACCCGAGCAGAGGCGGTGCTCGTCAGAGAAGCCAAAAGGCCAGGAACAACTTGAAGATCAATTCTACCGCGATCGATTTTCGACCCGACATCGGTCGTGTGCTGAATCGACCGTTCATTCCGGCCAGTCCAGATCAGGTCAGCAACATCATCGACCGAGTCCTCTCTTTCACCGAAGCGGAGACGGAGGCTCAGCTAGCTAGCTTGCGAGACGAATTCAACCACCGACACCCGAACCTGGAAAAATCGTGGTTGCGACAGTTTGAGAAAGTAAAGGCGTATTTGTCGAATAATGAGTCGCTTTCGGCGAGTCGACGGCTCTTAATCGGAGCATTTTTCACCGGAGAATATGCTATTGAATCCGCAGCATTGTTCAATCCGTCGATCGTTCCGCATCCGGATCAGACAGATCTCGGAGCCGGAGATCTTCGCTTTATCCTGACCCTTCGAGCCGTCGGCGAGGGCCATATTTCATCGATCGAGTTTCGCAGTGGAGTCATCCGAAGCAATCATTCTATCCAGATGGACAAGATGACGGCTCTGGTAACCGCGCCAGACATCGACCCCGATCCCACCTTTCCGAAGAATATCTTTCTACACAAGTTACAAGAGAGAGGCCTGGAAAACAACTGGTCGAGATCAGTGATGAACCGATTAGGGGTTACGTTCACACGAACCGAATTGCATGAGTCGATGCAGCACGCAGCTCACCAAACCCAACTGCATACGGAGGACGTAAAGAGAGCCATCGAATGCGTGCATTGGCTCGTAGAATCAAACTACGAGCTCAATTTCAGCCCGTCAATTCCGCTCTCCCAACGCGTCATCTTCCCAGTGTCGCTGAATGAGAGCAATGGCATGGAGGACGCCCGCTTTGTCCGCTTTGTTGATGAAGATCACCGCGCGACCTACTACGCAACGTATACCGCCTACAACGGTCACATCATCCTCCCGCAGCTCATTGAAACAACCGACTTTCTTCACTTCCGCATCCGTACCTTAACCGGGTCGGGAATACAGAACAAAGGGATGGCACTGTTCCCGAAGCGCATTGACGGGCATTACGCGATTCTTTCGCGCTACGATGACGAGAACCTTTATCTGATGCTCTCAGATGACCTGTATTTCTGGAGTGATCCCCAGCTTTTGCTGCAGCCGGCGCGGCCGTGGGAATTCGTGAAAATAGGCAACTGCGGCTCGCCTATCGAAACCAACGCGGGTTGGCTGGTTCTGACTCACGGCGTCGGCCCAATGCGCAAATATTGTATCAGCGCCATGCTATTGAATCTGCGGAATCCTTTGAAGGTTATTGGCCGCCTCAACGAACCGCTTTTGGAACCGACGGTCGACCAGATGGACGGCTACGTACCCAATGTCGTATACACTTGCGGGGCATTAGTCCACGGTGGTCGATTGGTTTTGCCTTATGGTCTCAATGATACCGCAACCAAAATAGTGACGATTGAGTTGGAGACGCTCCTCACCGCTCTAATTAAATAACGCGAAACGGGGCACCTTGACGTTTTTTTTTAGCCGCCGAAGGATTGACGACAAAGGTGAAACCCGAAACCTGAGAAAGAGGTCCCATGTTCGAAGAATCCGCAAGATTGGTCGTCTGGTTAGTTCCCATTATTCTCCTCGCCGTAATCTTCCTGCCGCAGATGATCCGCATCCTGCGCGAGTACGAGCGCGGGGTGATTTTCCGTCTCGGCAAGCTGCTAGGCACAAAAGGGCCCGGATTGATTTTCCTCGTTCCCATCGTCGATCGCATGGTGAGGATGGATCTGCGCGTTGTGACCATCGACGTCGCGCGCCAGGAAGTCATGACCCGGGACAACGTACCAATGACCGTTGACGCCGTCGTTTATTTTCGCGTCATCGATCCAGCGTCCGCGGTCGTGCGAGTGGAGAACTACCTGAAAGCGACTTCGCTCATTTCGCAGACAACGTTGCGCAGCGTGCTCGGACAAGCGGAACTCGATGAACTACTCTCCCAACGCGACAAAATAAATCTCAGGCTACAGGAGATCATCGATCGGCAGACCGACCCGTGGGGAATCAAAGTGACTGCCGTAGAGGTCAGAGACGTGGTTCTACCCGACAGCATGAAACGCGCGATGGCCGGTCAGGCCGAGTCAGAGCGGGAGCGGCGCGCAAAAATCATAAACGCCGAAGGCGAGTTTCAGGCTGCGGAAAAACTCGTGCAGGCGGCATCGATGATTTCTACGCAACCGATCGCCCTGCAACTGCGCTTCTTACAGACGATGAAGGAAATTTCGAGCGAGCATAACACCACGACCATTTTGCCGATCCCAATCGATCTGTTTGCGCCGTTCATCAAAAGGTCCGAAAGCTCAGCGCCGAAACAACCGTAGCCGGCACATCGAATGAGACGCGAGCAACAGAGCGGCGAGGTCTCGCATAGAGGAAACACCCCGCCGTCTTAGCATACTAAAAATTGGAATGGTGCAGCTTAGTAATCCATCCCGCCCATGCCGCCCATACCGCCTGAACCAGCCGGACCCGGTTTTTCTTTCTCAGGCAACTCCGCCACCAATGCTTCTGTGGTGAGCATGAGAGCGGAGATCGAAGCGGCGTTCTGCAGCGCACTGCGGACCACTTTGGTCGGATCGACTACGCCTGCCTTCACCAGGTCCTCGTATTTGCCGGTCGCCACGTTGAACCCTTCATTGCCACTGCGCTTCTTGATTTCCTGGACGATCAAAGCGCCTTCCTGGCCGGCGTTGTCAGCCAGCTGGCGCGTCGGAAACTCAAGTGCCCGGCGAACGATCTGCACACCAACGGCCTCATCGCCTTCCAGTCTGAGGCTATCGAGGGCCTTTTGGGTGCGAAGGTATGCAACGCCTCCGCCGGCAAGGACTCCCTCCTCAACGGCTGCGCGGGTCGCATGCAAGGCATCCTCCACGCGAGCCTTCTTCTCTTTCATCTCGGTTTCGGTCGCGGCGCCGACACTGACTACGGCGACACCACCGGCGAGCTTAGCCAAACGCTCCTGCAATTTTTCGCGATCATAGTCCGAAGTGGTTTCCTCAATCTGACGCCGGATCTGGTTAATTCGGCCTTGGATATCTTTGGTAGAACCTTCGCCCTCAACGATCGTTGTACTTTCTTTGTCGATGGTGACGCGCTTGGCTCTGCCCAGATCATCCAGCGTGATGTTTTCGAGCTTGATCCCAAGGTCCTCGGTAATACAACGGCCGCCAGTCAAGACTGCAATGTCTTCCATCATCGCCTTGCGCCGGTCCCCGAATCCAGGGGCTTTAACAGCTGCGACCTGAAGCGTGCCACGCAGCTTGTTTACTACCAAGGTGGCAAGTGCTTCGCCTTCCACATCTTCGGCGATAATCAACAGCGGACGACTCGCTTTGGCCACTTTCTCAAGCAGCGGAAGCAAATCTTTCAAGCCGGAGATCTTCTTCTCATGGATCAGGATGTAAGCGTTCTCGAGCAAAGTTTCCATGTTCTCCGCGTTCGTCACGAAGTACGGCGACAGGTAACCTTTGTCGAACTGCATGCCTTCCACCACTTCGAGGGTAGTTTCGATCCCTTTTGCCTCCTCGACGGTAATCGTGCCGTCCTTACCAACCCTGTCCATCGCGTCGCCGATGATCTCGCCGATCGTGGTATCCCAGTTGGCCGAAACGGTTGCGACCTGAGCTATCTCCTTCCGATCCGACACTTTCTTGGAGATCTTCTTGAGTTCCTCGACGATCACATCTACCGCCTTCAGGATACCGCGCTGCAGCGAGGTCGGATTCGCGCCGGCGGTTACATTCTTAAGCCCTTCGCGGAAGATGGACTCGGCCAGAACGGTTGCGGTCGTCGTGCCATCACCGGCCACATCCGACGTCTTGGAAGCGACCTCGCGGACCAGCTGAGCTCCCATATTCTCGTACGGGTCCTCAAGCTCGATTTCCTTCGCCACGGTGACACCGTCTTTCGTGATGGTTGGGCTACCGAATTTCTTGTCAAGGATGACGTTGCGTCCAGCGGGTCCGAGCGTGGCTTTCACTGCTTTCGAGAGCTTTTCCACGCCGCGGAGCAGCGCATGACGGGCTCCTTCATCAAACTGTAGTTGTTTTGCTGCCATAGATTTAACTAATTAAGGTTTTAAAGTTCGGGGTTATCCAATGATTCCGAGGATATCGTCCTCGCGCATGATCAGGTGGTTCTCACCCTCGATCTTAATTTCGGTGCCGCCATATTTAGAGATGAGGACTTTGTCGCCGACTTTGACGTTGAATTCGATCTTCTTGCCACTGTCGTCGAGCTTGCCGGTACCGACAGCTACGACGGTGCCTTCCTGAGGCTTCTCTTTCGCCGTATCGGGAATGATGATGTCTCCCTTCTTGACTTCCTTCTCTTCGAGCGGCCGAATCAAAACCCGATCGCCGAGCGGTTTCACGTTGACTGCCATATGTTCCGTATCCTTCTTTTTGAATTTACTGCAGGGTTTTATGTATGCGTTGCTTCCCTGATTCAGAATTAAATCTTCCTCCTTCGGAACTGATTTGCTCACTACATCGCCCAACTTCTTGACAATTATTGGCGAATCTGAAGTTCCGGATCGATTGAGGGTCGCGCTATTTTGTCGGTAAGAGAATCGATTTAACTGACACCATGAAGCTCGCCCCGCTTCATTCCCTTCTCCCATACTCTTATCGATGCGTTACTGTCGCCTTTGAGTATGACGGATGGCCAGAAGAACGCACGAGGACTGGATTACCTCGCAGCTGAGCGCTCTTCAGTTTAAAGATCCGACATGGAAAGAAAACCGTTGGCGATCTCCTCTTACACCAATAACCAGTACATTTGGATCGCTGATTTGTCCGGCTAAACGCTTTGCTCGTTCGAGAAGTTCGTTATCGCTTTGCGGGTTTGGATTTGGCATATCTGTTGCGCAGACCCATTGGAAAACTGGACTTTTCCCTCCAAACGCCAATTCCTCCCCGGGTCGCGTAATCGACTTCAGGTCGCGGAGTGGGCAGCCTGCATCTGGCGCCGCGGAATTCGATTTTATAAGGCATCTTGAGACCGTCGAGGACGTATTCGCAAATCTCTGCCTTGTCCTCGTTTAATGCCTGCTCAAACAGGTTTTCAGGAGTAAACTTCGGAAATCGCCCTCGAAGAGATTCAATCGTGGTCTTAGGAACTGCCAACACATATCTGTGCATCTCTTCTGTTTGATCGGCTAGCGCGTGCTTTATATCAACAAGGCGGGCTTCAATAACGCTCCATATTTTGTCTGTTAAATCGTTCATTTGTACCTGCCAGGCGTAGGAACGCCATCTTTGTGCCTTCTGCTTTTTCGCTCACTTTCGCGACCTTCTGGCCGTTTCGGTTCCCGGGACTTCGATCGGCGTGGATTTAACGCTAGGCCACTTGAGCAGCTTTTGAGAGAACCGCGTAGAATCGAGATTCTAGGTCAAACGAACATAGCCCATTTTCAGTCAGACGTCGTCTACTATCGACGGCTTCAATTGCGGTGTTTTCTTCCAAGCGGGCTAGCTCCGAAGTCCAAAGCAGTCCCTATGACGATTGAAGACCTGGAACTCGATATTCACAGCCTGGTGGGTTGCTCCGTGTATTCTATCCAAACAGCCCCCAAGCGCTCAGCATCAATCGAAGAAATCAATTTGGCGTCCAACGAATCCACCGCGTCTTGAGCCCGCCAATCTTCGTGCACGAAGAATTTCACTTTAATTCGATCGGTCGACGCGCTGACTTGAAATCCCTGGGGTGTACTAGCAAGATCAACCCTAGTGACTTCGTCATAATTTACCCGCTCATTAACCAGATTCGACGAATCCACAGGACCACCAGCCTTCAAACCCCGAACGAAAAAACTAATTTGCCGGGTTTCTCTTTTTTCCAAAACGACCATTTTCGAAAGCGTAACACAGGAGTCCTGGCTTGGTCACTTTTATAGGTGATAATCGTCGTGCTCGTCGGTCAAAAAGCATATCCGGTATTCCCGGTCCATCCGCCGGTCCGGGCTCGGACCGTCGCGCACCAAGCCAAAATCTGCAGCAGCGCTGGTACACAAGTCACGGAGAGGGTGTGCAAGGTCGTTTTTCAGGCTGGGCTGCGCTCGGATAATTCGAAATCGGAGCAGTGGTATATGCGGGAGGATTGCACTGACCGGCTCCAGGTTGCATCGCAAGCTCCATTTGATTCATCGCTGCGCCGCCAAAAATGGTTGCGAACGACGTGTCCGCAGCATCTCTGCCCTGTCCAATGCGCACGAAGCTCGACTGTGGAGCAAGGCGAGTCGGGTCGAACAGGACCCAGCGCCCCCCCAGAAAAGCTTCGATATAGGCGTGAAAGTCCGGTGGATTGAGACCGTAGGCATATGCGCTCACGAATCGAGCTGGGATTCCCAATGACCGGCAAAAGGCTATTGCGAGATGCGCGAAATCCCGGCAGACGCCGGCTAATTGCGTAACCGTGTCGAAGGCCGACGTCGTTGGAGTCGTCGTTCCGGACAGATACTCAATTCGTTCGGAAATCCAATTGCATATCCGAGTAACTCGGTAGAATCCAGACTCGTTTTGGTTGAACTCCCGTTTCGCCAGTCGAGCCAATAAATCAGACTGACAAAAACGGCTTGGGTAAATGAAAACCAAGGCTTCAGCAGGAATTTGCTCGAAGAGCGGCACTTGAAGGCAGGACGGATCTCCGAGTACTTCATGGGTAGCGTCCACCACTGCATCGTATATTAGCTCGACCGGACCACTTTGAGCAGTAACCCGGTGGTAACGCTGGCCACCTATAGCCATCTCCTGACAGTACTCTGCTCCTTTAACCTCGAAATGTTCGGTAATGATGCGCTGAAACGAATTTTGTGCGATCGCGACGTTAAAGAGGAAAGAGGCCGGTCCGCAAACTTCGTAACCGAGGTTGCATTTGATTTGGAACTCCATGGGGCTCTTACTCCAAATCGCGCCGGCTACAGCGAAAAATCTTCGAACCCCAAGGAGTTCTAACCGCGTGTGATCGATCCATTCGCTCTTTAGTTTCGTTGCGGGTTACGAGTTACAGGTTGCGAGTTTGGCTCGATCACGCTCTTGCCCAGCCCAAGCGGACGGTCTAATTCGCCGACGCGCTCGCTGCCTCAACGAATGCGGATTGGTCAACATCGTGACACGCTAGTGGCTCATTTAGGATCGAATCAGTGAGCTGATTAAGTAGCCGCTTCGCTTGCGCGATCCCTATGAGACCTGCTCGATTCATTCGACCCAGCGCTTCAAGTTCTCTGGCCATCCGCAGCCGGCCGGCATCAAGACCGACGAATCCGCTATCCTTGATTAACTGATGAACAATTACTTTGGATGTTTGGTAGTCGCTGCAGTAAAACACGACTAAGCGTTGAAGTGGTTCTGGCCTGTAAGTCACCTGCGGAATGAAAGAAGCGGGAATAGTGCTGAATGCTTTAACGACGCGAGCATTTGGAAGTTTTTTGGCCAGCTCTTCGGCCCCCGTCGTTGACGCAGGCAGAGAACGCACCATCCTACCGTTCGGATTCCAGTCAACCGGGTTGGTGACATCAATTACCGTCTTCCCTTTCAGCGGTCCCGCGGCAGCCAATGCATCGTCCACGCCCCAGAAATTTGGCGAGAACAAGATCACATCGCCGAACAGAGCTGCATCTCCCACGTCGCCGACATACGCTCCTGGTCCCGCTTCTTCGACTAGCACTCTTAGGCGCTTTGGATGACGCGAACTGAAGAGGACTTGATGTCCGGCTCTAACCCACAACTTTCCCAGACCACCGCCAACCTTCCCCGCTCCGATAATTCCGATCTTCATACTATTGTCCCCTAACCGCTTCAAGACCACGTAGTCAGATGAGAGACGGCCCATGATTCTTGCCCGGATCGATAAGCTTCTCCAATACCGTTCCCGAAGGGTTACTCTCGCTTTTGCGTATGCCAAAAGTGGAGCACCGAAGGGAAACTATTTAAGGGATTTGTATGCTGAGAGCCTCTGAATCCGTCGACTGCAAGTTTGCCTAATATCCGACAGGATTTCATTCCTCATCAACGGCGCCGGGTTGCAGGTTCACGAGCATTCCTCTGCCTTCCAGCGAATTGTGGAGTGCTCGAATGGCGGGCTTATCGCCGATGGCGTTAAGGCACATGAACGCGACTAAGTCACTGCGGTGAGTCGTCACCAGCGAATTAGTATTGCGGATACGGTAGAGTCAGCCTGAGCCGTGGATGCCATGATAAGCCCCAAGGCCAGGGTGATAAGTAACGGTTTCATATAGTTATTCACGATTCAAAAGCATCGCGAAATAGAGCGTGCACAGAAAGGCAAGGGTTGCCACGCCGATTATTACCCATAGCCATAGTCCTATCCCAATCTCGAGACCCAGAAGAGCCGCCTGGAACACGGCCAAGACCGCGATAATGGTGTTAAACAATTTTGTGTTCATATTATTCCCAGGGGTACTTGGCTGCTTCCAACGGAAAATAATCGGTCGACGTATTAGCGTGAGCTCAAACTCTACAACGGTCGTTCTTGAGAGAGGTTTAGCCGCTAAGGCAACGAAACCCTTAACTTCCATATTCATTACACGTTCGGCTAAATAAAGTCGCCCATTAGTGATACGGTTTTCGTCCCGGCATCCTCTTTTCTATCTCTTATCGGGTTTGCTCCTCACTGGATTGCCTTTTCTGCTTGGCGACTACGACGCCATCTTACGTAAGTAGCCACCGAGAATATAAGTATAAAGTTGCTAAAGTGTCTCTAGCAAAGGATCGGCGGGTGGCAGGTCGGCCGTCCCATTAATGGCATTAATAACTCACCACCTGCGGATCGGTTCCTATGGCTGATCGGCAGCGGATCAGATCTCGTCGTAAGTTTGGGCATTTCTTTGGATCAGTTCGCTTTCTTAGCCGCTAAGCACGATAGTGTCGAGGAAACGAGAATACTATGAAAAGCGCTACCGAAATCTCTTGGCCGGGCTACACCCATGCCACCGTCTCCGTCCTCCTCACTCTGTTCAGTGTGGGAGTGTTCATTTTACTCTTTCTCCAGTGTTTGGGGTTGATTGGACCGATCCGGTGGTAAGCAAACCAAACAACTGTGGACGAGTCCATTAAGGAATATCTCAGGCGCATCGGAGCCAAAGGCGGCAAGGCAGTTGCTGGAACGCCTCAGGCGAAAGCACGAGCGGCAAAGGCGGCAAAAGCCCGATGGGCAAAACGAAAGCAGAAGAAATCAGAGAAGAGCTAAATGAAACAAGAGGAACAAAAGAACCAAAGGTTTACCATCGTCACTACGAAACGCGGCTGTCCGGATGTTGTCGTCCACCGGGGGCGCGATAGGGACTCGTGCCTCAAAATCGCTCAATCCTATGCGGACGGCGTTGGCGAGCAAAAGGTTGTTGTCTACGACTCAGAGAGCCAGGTCTGCTATCGGTGGGAAGCACTCAAGGAAAAACCTACCGCTACGGTTACCGCTAGAGAGTTTATCGAATACTTGGAAGGCATGGCGGTAATGGAGCGGAGAGACGAGGAACGCCGAGAAGCGGATAGGGACGCGCTTTGGCGCTAAGTGAAGACAAGAAAAGGCCCCTCCCGCAGCAACGGAGAGAAAGCAACAAAAGAGAAAATTTATGTACGCTACTTTAATCTTCGGAGCAATCGCGCTCGCTGCGCTCGGCTGTGTGATAGCGAATCCGTCCAACTGGGTGGCCTGGATAATCTTCGTCGCTTTTGCTTGGCTGACTTGGCCCGGCAAACGAAAGCCTGGTATAAGGGATTATCATTCGAAAAGGGGACCCTCCCCCCGCAGTATTCTACCCGCCGTCAAGCTTCCCTAAGAGGCTGCTGGATTTTGTGCAAAATCCGGCAAGACCTTGCATTAAACCGTGCCAGCGTAGATAGCCGGTCACCGTACTGCAGGTAGGTACTTTCGGACCGCCGCTCGGCTTTTCTCCAGCTTCCACAAGTCAACTTGGTATTTGGCGACTTGTTGCTAACCCAATATCGTCTAGTAGTGGACGGTTCGATCTGCCAGACGGAAAACAATATAGATGCCCAGTCACGCCTCGATTGTGCCATCTCGGGAAAGCAATAACAACCCGCCGGCTGCTTCCGCGATCGAATTGAGCCACTGAGACGGGTGGGCTCATTCCTTGGGCGACCGTAGACACAGTCAGCATCGTCTCGGGCGAATCGAGATTCGCCCCGTTTCGTAACAGACACCGCGTCGAGTGATGGGCGTTCTGCTTGCAACTCTTGAAGGGCTCAGCTCCTCCCGTTTTGTTTCATTTTTCAGCGGGCGCCAGGAATTCATCGGCCGCTTGCGGAACCAGGGAAATAATCCCTCGAACCGCCTGATCGATATTGGTGTAAAGAGCGCTTCCGGAAGATTCCTTAATTCTTCTTACCCATCGCGCCGCGCCTTCAATTGGCAGGCTCCAAAGGCCGACAAGAATGAGAGGATCGGGGACCTCAAGCTTAATGGAATGCGCCATTCTACCCACGGTGATTACCGATCTTGACTCGATCGCGGAGAGCAAAATCCACGGGGGTTTTTAGTTCTTTCAGACGTTCCACTTTCTCCGCGCGAAGAGTTCGCCAAGATAACAAATCCGCGCCGATCCCTTTCGCAGCCGGCAAGCGCACGATAACTCTCCCCACAATTTCGTCACCTTCACCGATGAAAGGCACGATAGCCATTCCCGGCTGTTCGGGTGTCGATTGTTCCGGTGGTTGCTCCAATTCCGTTGACTGCTCGACAGTCATTTCCTCGATCAGTTCGCGCAGTTGCCCATAGATTCGAGATTTTGTTGGATTAGTTTCCGGATAAAGATCGTTTTCGATCGCTCGGAGAGTGGGCAAAATTAGTTCTTCGGCGACTCCTACTGAAACTTGCATCCCTCCCAGATCCTGCAGGAGTGCTTTCGCCTCTAAAAGGCGATTTTCCGTAAGGAGGTGAATAAATTTTGTTTCCGAGGAGGAGGGTGGCTCTGCGGCTAACAGGACACTGCAAATATTGAATGCGGGAAAATAGCGGCCCAACACTACGTGGCGAGCAGCAGACCGACCGGACCCCAAAGCCAAGTCCAGAACAGGGCGGATACGATTATGGCCAGCGGCGACATTCCGGTGCTACTGCCTAAGACAAAAGGTTCCACGAAATTGTTAATGAAAACTGTCCAGAGACCCGTAGAGGGCCAGAGTCAGCATCGGCTCCTTCCAGCTGCTGGAAATGGCAATGGATAGTAGCAACGGGAAAAAGGCACGAGGTAGGCTACCTGGATTAGCTTCCCGAGTTCGACTGGCTTTTCAGATACGAGGTTGTTCGGCAAAATCTTAGTCACGCGCGCAGCAATCTGCGCGCACCTAGAATCGAGCAGATGCACGTCGATCGACGGGCGGTCTGATGGATAGTATCCGCGCTTGTTGAGGCGTCCGCTCATAAACTTCGACACACTACTTCGGCCCGGCCATTGGCATTGCATGTTGCTGGTTCAAAGAATCAGCATCGGCTTTTGGGGTTGGGCTGGACATCGTTTGCCCTGCAAGCATCATACTCGACGTTGTGGGCGTTTCCACCACTCCGAAAGTATCTTTGATGGGACTTCTGCTAAGAAATCTCTTAAGGGTCCAGAAGGTCTTGAAACCTCCCGGAAGGTGCACTTCCGACATCCCTGAAGCGACGTCCTCCTGAAGCACCTGAACGATAACCCCTCGGATGAGATAGTAGGCCCGGAGGTCTGAGACCATTTTGGCCTCCAACAGGTCGGTGCGGTGTCGAGTGATCTCCTGCAGGTCAGCTTTCGACGGACAGGCATAGGGGCCGTCAACGGCCACCCAGCGGTACCCTTGTGCCACGAAATCCTTGTAGGGGTCTGCCGATGCCGTGGAACCCAGCGCAACAGCGGCCACTGCCAAGACTATGATTGGTAGTCTCATAAATCGTGTGCCTGGAACCTAAAAAACGCAAAGCTCCACAACTTTCTACGATGTTCTGCGCTTTGTCGGCTCATAGGGTTTTTGAGGGCTTGAGCTCCTTTAACTGAGATCATCACACTCGCCCCGCTTCATCAGCTTCTCCCATACTCTTATCGATGTTTTACCGTCGCCTTTGAGTATGACGGTGGATGGCGAGCAGGACGTACGAGGACTATCAAACAACGACTCCCGTCGTGAACGAGTATTGTTTAATGGTGCCCTTCTTTCAAAACGCTGGTTCCGTTCTCTCCCTAGGGCTCTGTTATACCGGAAGGCAATTGCAAGTTTTCGATCAAAGCATAGCAGAAACTAATCGATCCGCACGAGACTCGTCACGTTAGTTAGTCGCTCCTCTCGTGACGGCAATCGGGAGGATGCTCTAAATTGACGCCAGCTATCGGTCAGTAACTCATCGGACTAACCCGGAGCGGCTCGTCTGAGCTGGGAGCGTTGAAACGAAACCTATGAATGCCTCCAAAATCAGGAAAGCAACTGCTCCGACTAGACATCCCTCGCCATCAGCACTGGGCAAGGAGCCTGACGAAGCACTGCCTCGGCGTCGCTCCCGTGGATTAGGCGATCAAACCAACCATAACAATGCGAGGCCATCACAATCAGACCAGCCTTTAGTTCTACGGCTTCGTTCAAGATCTGTTCGAAGGGACTACCAATTCTGAAGGCGCTTCGGCACTTGGGATACTGAGCACGCAATAGCTTTTCCAAATGGGCAACCTCGGCGTCTTCTCTCGTCGCATCCAGCAATCTACCTGTCCCTACACCAATCTCTGTATCGGAAGAATATGATTCCACAAATACATGCAAAAGCACCAGATTAGCTTCGAATTTTTGCGCTAGCGCTAGCGCAAAACTGAGCGCGACTTTCGAATCAGGTCGCAGATCTGTCGGAACAAGAATTGTCTCCAGATAGACACGTGTCCATACTCACCTTTCCAATCGAGCTCGGTTCCATACTCTCACCTCTTTTAGCCAACTCTTCGTCCGTCGTCGTTGACCGAGACAGAGAATGTGCCGTGCTGCCGTTGGGATTCTCCCGACCGAGTCTGTGACATTGACCATTCCCTTTCAGCGGTCCGGCGGCTTCCAGCGCATCGTCCACGCCGCAGAAATCTGGCGAGAACAAGATTATGTCGCCAAACAGGACATAGCCCCCTGGTCCCCATTTTTCGACCAGCACTTTTAGTCCTCTTGGATGGCACGAACTCAAGAGAACTTGATGTCCGGCTCTAACCCACAATTTTCCAAGACCACCGCCCAGCTTCCCAGCTCCGATAATTCCGATCATCATATTATTTGTCCCGTTTAACCGCTTCGAAGCTCCCTCGTCAGATCTGAAATGCCGCTTGAAGCGCAACTGTATCTGTCACCCTACTCGGCCGCGGCGGACCAAGTTGAGTACAATCATAATGACGGCTACGATTAAGAGTACATGAATCAGTCCTCCTGCGACGTGAGTGAGAAAGCCTAAAGCCCAGAGCGCAATGAGAACAACGACTATTGTCCAAAGCATGGTTTGTTATTTCTGTTATTTAGATTTGTTGGGGTTAGTCCGGTGGTTCAATCGGAGGTGCAACTATCCGCTATCCGGCACGACGAGTTTCGCCCGGATCCATCAGCTTCTCCAATACCCTTCCCGAAGTGTTGCTGTCGCTTTTGCGTATGGCGACTTTGATGCTAAACCCAGTATCGTCTAGTCGCGGACGCTTCGATCTGCCACTCGGAAAACAACATTAAAGCGTACAATTTTCCGTTTAATAACGCCAGCTCGCATTATCGGTATAACTTATGCGGAACTTTAAACTCATCACTGCTTCAGTCTTAGCCATTTTAGTAGCAATCGTAGTGGTCCAGAACAGGGAGCCGGTAGCAACGCACCTGCTATTTGCAACAGTCGTCATGCCTCACGCCATTTTGCTTTTCATCGCCTCCGCGGCCGGATTCGCGCTTGGAGTCCTTCTCACAATGTCGCTGAAGACAAAGGGTAAGAAAGTACAATGAGGCGCATGGAAGCATGCGCTTGGGTTGATCGCGGACATCTTCGCGCCTCCCCGATCAGGCTATCTACGCCGTTGGCGGTTCCCTGATTTTCTACTTCCTGAGAAGAAGGACACCACACGAGCAAGGACAAAAAGCAGGCCCGCTAAGAGAACTGCCACCAAGGTCAGCAGAATTGTCGATAACGATTGGCCGCGCAGGAACGCTCCACCTTTGCGTCGCGAAGTCTTTGCTTTTGATTCGGGGTCGATCTGGCCGGTCTCGGTCCCTCCCTGGCCGTCGTTTATTGTGTTTTGCGCAGCACGACTGATTTCATCTATTTTTCGATCTTCCGCAGCAACCATTGGATGGTTGTTCAGGTCGTCTGCGGTTTCTTGCATATCGCTTGTTTTGCTCATAAATGCCTTCTTCAAGATATTCGTATCGATCTACCGCTCGCGCTTGATCTTGACTCAACCGGCGGCCGGATGCTCCGGACACCGTCGCCACTTTGCGGAAGCGTAACGCAGGCGGTTTAGTTGTTCTCGAGTCTAACAGTCACCTTCTTGGAGTCACTTCCAGGGGCCGCCTCATTCTGTCGTCGTAAGAGAAATGGATTTAAGTAACATCATCAAGCTCGCCCGGCTTCATTCCCTTCTCCCATACTCATATCGATGCGTTACTGTCGCCTTTGCGTATGACGACGGGTGACGGGGAAGGTAAGAAGACTCTGCAAAGACGCTCCCACCGCTGAACGAATATTGCTTGATGGTGCTCGTGTCTCAAAAAGTCTGGTTTCGTTCTCTCGCCAAGCACTGTTATACCCGAAGGCAATTGTAACTCTTCGAGCAATGTATGGGAGAAACTCATCAATCCGAACGAAACTCGTCATGTTAGTTAGCCGATCCTCTCGTGACGACAAATCGGGAGTATTGTCCAGGCTGAAACCGGCAACCCGGCCGGTGACCCGTCGGAGTAATCCGGAACGGCTCGGTCCGAGCTGAGTGCCTAGAACGAATCTATGAATGCGTCTCGACTTCCCTATCTGCTCTTGATGTTGGTCACCGGTTGGCTTGGAGCGTCCGCAGTTCAGGCAACCGATCCTGCATCCCCCGATTGGATTCTGGAAGGGCCAAGACGGTACCTTTGAGATGTTCGAAAGTGAAGGCAAACTTAGTGCCAGAATCGTGGCTTTGAACGACCCGAAGACGGCTGAGGGAAAAGAAAAGACCGATATTTACAATCCGGATCCGAAGAAACGCAGCCATCCGATTGTTGGGCTTGTCTTCATATCTGGCTTTACGCAGAAAAGTGACACTCGCTGGGAGAACGGGACGGTTTACGACCCGAAGAGCGGCAAGACCTATTCCTGTTTTATGGAATTGCAGGGACCGGACAGGATCAAAGTCCGTGGGTTTATTGGTATCGCATTGATGGGTCGAAATTACATTTGGACCAGAGCCAACTAAAATCCGGCACAGCGTTCCCCACCCGCATTCCTGTCAGTCGTCATACTCGGAAGCAACGGTAATACTTCGAGAAGGGTATAGGAGAAACTCAGCGATCAAGGCGAGAGTCATAATGACAGATAACGGAGTCTCCGATTATGGCGAGTCTGAAGTAGGCGGGCATGAAAGAAACGCTCAATGACTAGAGGCAAGACGATCGCGCGAAAGCGAATGTCCACGATGCTTTTGGCGGCTAATTCAGCTGACACGTGGATAGGAAAAACACCACACCGTGTTTTATACCACTGCACCACTTTCCACACGCGAATCGGCCAAGCCGTAATTCAAAAAAAGGACTACCGACACGAGTACTCTTTTATTCTGGATAACGGACTAAATCAGCTGGCTCATGGTCACATACTTTTTAAATAAGGAAGTGCAAATGAACGAGTCCGCAGATGAAAATGAGCAAGCCTTCGTTAGCGCCTCCGGAACATCTCAGGTTTATCCTACCTGGGAAGCTAAGGAAGTCGCCGACGCAATCGATCGAATCAGGTGGAAAAGACTCTCCTCCGGAAACATCTTGGAAGGACCGGACCGGCTACCCGTATGACATCAATTCACGCCAAGGTCCTCTCAACCGAGAAATTCCGCGATCAATATCGCCTCATTGTCCAATTGGTGCCTTCCGAGTTTCTGGGTCCGTTCGAAAGGCTGAGGTTCAAGAAAAACCCCTATTGCGGCTCCTTTGGCACTTCTCTCACCAAAAGCTGGATTACACTTGATTACCGGAAAGATCCCGGGTTCAAGGCAGGCGACGCGTTTCCGCTGCGGAGGACCGATTAGACCGTGGGCGGATTTTAAAGTTTCAAGCAGCCATAACCGCAGCAGACATGCGCCAGTCAGACAATCGCGGCGCAGGCTTGGCTCAAGGTCGTCACGAACTTAGAGACGACCGCCGAATAGAGTCCATTTTTCTTCCAGACAGCTCCAAGTGGAATCTTTACCGGCTTTGGCGCCAACAAATCTCTGAAAACAACATGTCTGGCCGGCAATTTTTTAATCGGCTCGCTGACTACGGCGACGCCAAAGCCAGCCCCGACCAGAGCTAGGGCACTAGCCGCCCCGTCTGCTTCCCTCACAATGCGTGGAGTGAACCCTGATTGCTGGCAGACGTTTTGCAGCCAATTGCCGTAAGCGGGGTACATCCGATTCAGGCCGATGAAAGGTTGCTCTTTGAGGATCGGCAAATGGATTTCCGGCAGGGCTGCCTGCGGGTGGGATTTCGGCAACGCGACCGTGACCGGGTGCTCCGTTAGCAGCTGAACTCTCAATAATTCAAGGATTGGCCGATCGCTAAGGACTAGGATACCCACTGCGATCCGCCCGTCCAGCAGGGCGCGTTCTTGCGCTTCTGGGTCCATCTCTACGCAGTCGATGACGATTCCTGGTGAAACCTTCTCCCAAAGCTCGAGTGCTTGGCCGAGAAAGTCGTGTGTCAGCGCGGCCATATGACCGACGGTTAACTCTCCGAGCTCTCCCCTATTGATGCGTTGAGCTTTTTTCACTGCCTGATCGCAGGCTTCCAAGATCCCGCGCGCATCAATCAAAAACGCTTTTCCAGCTGCCGTCAGTGCCACTCCTTTCCGTTCTCGCTGGAACAGGTCAACTCCGAGCCCGCCCTCCAGGTCTTGGATTTGCTTGCTAAAGGGCGGTTGCGACACGTGCAGCCGATCGGCAGCATGGGTAAAATTCAACTCCTCGGCGGCAGCGACAAAATATTCCAGGTGGCGAAGTTTCATTAGCGGCTCAGCTCTGTCCGCCCGCGTTTGGGCCACTGCTTCGTCCGGATTCGTTCGAACCACCCGAGCAACAGAAAGATCCTCTTAAGGATCATACTTTCGTCATAACGGAAAGCAATGGGGAACACTTCAAAAAGAGTATTGGGAAAACTCCTTAACCGGGGCGACTTGGCTCTACAAAGTAAACTTCTCTTTGCCCAATGAGTCGGCCCTTGCACCAAGAAAATCAGTGCGGATGATCGGGCGGCGGCAAGCGACACTCATGGCCAAATCAACCGTTTCTGAACCTAAGTAGGCTACGTGATAAGCAGGATTCCAAATATGGCAAATGACAACGTCGAACTCCTAAG
>DATNNZ010000042.1:0-2992 GCA_035601575.1 Chthoniobacterales bacterium | reverse complement strand
CACGGCATGAAGCGTTATAGAATCAGACGTATGGCAGAGCGTCTAGCGCTTAAGATTACCCGGGATCTGCCTCAAGACCGTTTTGAGCAAGAGCTATGGAATCTGGCGGCTATCATTGAGGAGCATCTCTTCTCCGAATTGGCCCAACTTGACGAAGCGGAAAGCCGTACCGAAGAAACCGAGCCCTGGTGGCACGATTGGACCTCGCTGACAGTGCGCTTGGTCAGACGCTTACAAAAGAGGAGCGATGGCGCTTAGCGGGTCCTAAAGGCTGAGCAACAATTCCCTCATTTGTATACCGGTCGATCCTTTCGGTTACATCAAGAGTAGGAAGGATTTGACCTAGTTAGGAAGCCTTCGAGGACACGAGATCCACAACCCTGAACCATTGAAAAATGACGTTGAAGTGTCCTGATCTCCTGATCTCGTTCGTCGTATGATTAACACGCCAAGCGTGTGACACGACTATGATCGCAAAAACGGCTACATCAGAATACCTGTTGCTCTTCCGAAACACCGGTTGGCACAATGGTCTTTCTCCGGAAGAGATTCAGCAAAACTTGGCTCGATTCACTGCGTGGTTCGAGCAACTAAGGAATGACGGGAAGTTCAAAGGCGGGGGGGCCTTTAATCTATGACGGTAAAATTGTCACGAACAGGAACGCAGTGGTTGACGGCCCGTTTGCAGAATCCAAGGAAGCAATTGGAGGCTTCTTGATCATTCAAGCCGACAATCTTGAACAAGCCGTGCAGATAGCCGAAGACTGCCCCGGTTTTAAGTTCGGTCAAACTGTTGAAGTGAGGGCTATCGGCCCGGACCTAAGCGCACGAGCAAAAGTGAGGGATAAACGCCACGCGCTAGACTAACTCGGTGGGAAACGTGCCCGGCGTTAGTCCTGGAAGGGATATTTGAAAGTCGGACAAGGGACACGCCCCTGTCCTTTCGATCCTCGGCGAGGAATTCCGAGATCGATTGCAACGTACGAGACCTGCGCCATTGGTGCCGGTCTGCCCCTCGAAACAATGGTGAACAAGGCATCGACCACTGGTCACTGACACTCATCATTATCCAAATGATTTGTCCTGATCACGGGCGGTCGTTCGTCGCATAGTTGATGAGCACATCAAGGACCAAATCGGAGTACCTGCTGCTGTTTCGAGGTACGAACAGCCCCGGAAGAACAGCTCGCCATAGCGGATGGCGGCTCGAAACCGGCACAGGAACAACCAGCGATGCTGAAGGAGAGATGAGATGAGAAAACTAATGGTGGCAAGTTTCGTGTCGCTCGATGGTGTCATCGAGAGCCCGATGACTTGGGCTTCCCCGTTCTTCGACAACGAGTGCAAGGAATATTCCTACGAGAAACTCGCAGACGTCGACACCTTCCTGCTCGGTCGCGTCACATATGAAATGTTCTCCGCCCGATGGCCGCAGATCAAGGGCGACAAGTACATGGATCGCATAAATGGGCTGAATAAACTTGTCGCTTCCAGAACCCTCAAGACGGTTACCTGGAACGCCTCGCTGATCAAGGGCGATGTGGCGGCCGAGATCGCCAAAATCAAAAGACAATCGGGCAAAAATATCATGAAATACGGGGTCAGCAGTCTCGACCGTACGCTTGTGGCCAACAATCTCGTCGACGAATTCAGTCTTTCGATTATACCCACCTACGTGGGGGCGGGGAAGCGGGCGTTCGAAGATGTCGATACTCGTGTAAATCTCGATCTCGTCGATACGCATCAATTCAAGAACGGCGTAGTCATCCTTACGTACGTTCCCAAGCAATACTCTCCTTCAACTAATTGAAGTCGCGTTCCAAGCACAGGAATCGTCGCGATATTTGAAAGGCATGCCGACAGGGCGAAAAACGTAAACTCCTAGGGTGCCGCCAGGAAGTGCGTCGTCACGCATTGCCGCGCTTTCTGCCTTCTTTAAAGTGTTGCTCCTGCAATCGCCCAAAGTGCTCCTTGATGGGGCTAGACTGCTCCGCACCCTTGAGGAAAAAACGGTAAGCGGCTCTGGAGGCCAAAGTTACGGTTCAAGAAACCCCCGTCATTTGGCCGTCGTCAAAATGGCCTTCACGACACTTCGGACATTCGGTTTGAGCGAGGCGACTAGCAGCACGCAGTGCGGCGGCCAACTGCTCAGGAGAAGGTCGGGTCCAGCCGGAAGACATTCTATCGCGCCGGTCGAAGTCGTTATCGCGCAGTCGACGAGACTGACAACGCCACTGGATCAGAGTTCTCCCAAAATGGGACAAAAGGCGCTTCGGGAAAATCTCGGACACACCAAGCGGCTAATTCCGCGAAAATTCTGAAGAGGGCTTTTAGCTCTCACGCCCTCATCGGCTGCCTCGATCGGGGCAGTCATTTTATCGATTGGTGATCGGTGTGGAACGTAACGATGTTTCTAGGTTACGAATGATGCACCGTCGAACCGCCGAATCGTCTCTCCCAACCGGCTGAGACGAATCTAGGAGAAGCCTAACGCTATGTCTTCGCTTAAACCAAACCGCCCGAAATTAAGGCTGTGGCCAGCTTTCGTCTGGGCGGCGTTTCCACCGATATTACTGATCGGACTTGGCGCTTTGCTCACTCTGAACGGCGATCCACCGCCTTTCTTCCTGGTTCTACTGCTGGTAACCGCGTCGATTTGCGAGGGATTAGGCTTAGGCCACTTTTATATTCTCGGGGGAAGCACGATTCCCGATTGGCTGCTGTTTGCCGTAATGGGAGCCCTCGCCTATACCTGTAGCTTGGTCCTGGTCCTCTGCTTACTGTCAGTTATCCGCTGGGCGATCGGATTGCGAAGATCTAGCAGCTAGCCTAACGCGACTGGCTCCCCCAGGCCCTTTGCCGGAGCGGGGTTGGCATCGATTGCGTGGACAGGATCGTGTTGAATGCTTATTTCTGGATGGGGCATGATCCCGGCGGGTTGCGTTTGTGGTGGCGAGCCTGACTGGATCGGATGGGACGCCGGACAACACAC
>DATNNZ010000041.1:0-2441 GCA_035601575.1 Chthoniobacterales bacterium | reverse complement strand
GCCAGTTTAATTGAGAAGAAGAGAATCTGCCATAGGGCCCGGGCAGCTCCGAACAAGATGGATAGTTCACGCCTGATGGAAATGCCTGTCTGCCGAGGGCGGTTGCGCAGCGGATGATTGTAGACGCGCAGCTCGGATTGGGCGAATGCAGCGGCGATCATTACATTTGGCGCAAAACTCTTCGGCGGAATCGTCGGGAGAAGCGCGCGTAGCAAATGCGAAGGGATAAGGCGAAATGGGACGTTCACGTCCTTAACTGCCTCACCGAACAATAGCCTAACCATCCAGCGTGAAATCGCGGTGATTGCACGCCGCACCGCCCCGCGCTGGCTGCGTTGCCTTACACCAAACCCTGCCTCGAAGCCGTCTTTTCTCTGCCAGAGCGCGGGGAAGTCGGCCGGATCCATTTCGTCATCACTGTCAGTTTGAAATACCCACGGAGCCGTCTCAACGGCGTGCGCGTACCCGGTGAGGAGAGCCGGTCCGTGACCGGCATTTTTTTGGGTAATAATGTCGATCCATGGCTCACCCCTGAGGGATTCCAGGATTTTAGCGGTGCCATCGGTCGAGCCATCATCTATCACGACGAGGCGGAAACGAATGCGAAGCTGCGTCAGCGTGGATGTCCAGGAAGTGAGGACTTGTTTAATACATGCCGCCTCGTTATAGACGGGCATGACCACCGCCAGATCGACGAATGGCGTGCTAGCGGAATTTGCCACACGCGCATTTTCTCCAGTGGCGTTCGAACGGCAACCACAAAGCGACGCCCGTGAAATGCGAGCCTCGAGGTCCTATCCGTGCCTGGATTGGACGGCTAATGTAGTCGGGGGTCTCGGCGCGGTTCGTCGTCGTGTCTGATCTTCAAGAATGTCGGGAAAGTGGCATCTTTGCGTCGGCGCGGGCTTCGCCGGCAGTGTGGTCGCACGAGAGCTGGCTGAAGCCGGCCATCGATGCCTGGTTATCGATCAGCGAAGCCACGTGGGTGGAAATTGTCACACCCAGCGCGATACGGAGACCGGAGTTCTAGAACACGTATATGGACCGCATATCTTCAACACAAACGATCGTTCCGTGTGGGATTACGTGTGCCGGTTTTGTGTCATGCGACCGTACGTCAACCGAGTAAAAGCTGATACCTCGCGAGGTGTATTCTCGTTCCCAATCAATCTGCACACGATTAACCAATTTTTTGGTCGAAAACTCAATCCAACACAGGCCAAAGAGTTCATTGCCGCAAAAGGGGATCGAACGATCCAGCAGCCAAAAAACTTCGAGGAGCAAGCGCTCCAAATGGTCGGGCGAGAGCTGTATGAGACTTTCCTTTACGGCTATACCAAGAAGCAGTGGGGCTGCGATCCGCGAGAGTTGTCCGCGGATATTTTAAAACGGCTCCCGGTTCGATTTAACTACAACGATGCGTATTACGACACGACCTACCAGGGAATACCTGATGAAGGTTACACGTCGATGATAAGCAAACTTCTCGAGCACCCGAACATCGAAGTGAAACTTCAGTGCGCATGGCAACCAACGATGGCCAGCGAGTTCATCAAGGTTTTCTATACGGGCACGGTCGATTCTTTCTACGGATTGTGCTTCGGCCGATTGGGGTATAGAACGGTGTATTGGAATCGCGCCGTCTACAATGGAGACTACCAGGGAAACGCGGTAATCAATTACCCAGAAATTGGTCCGGCACATACGCGAGTCCACGAACACAAACACTTCGCGCCCTGGGAATCTCACGAGAAGACACTTGTTCTTACAGAGTTCAGCAAAGAGACGGGATCCGAGGACGACCCTTACTATCCGAAGCGCTTACCGGCGGACTTGGACATCTTCGAGAAATATCGCACTCTTTCGGAGCTGAATCCGAAAGTAACGTTTCTAGGCCGCCTTGCGACTTATCGCTATCTCAACATGGACGCCGTAATCGCGCAGGCGATTAGGGTCGCGCGTGATTACTTGAAACGATAGACTGTGATCCTCGCGATCCTTCTGCCAACGTAAAATATCATAGGAACGCGCTTGTTGTACAAATGCGCGAACTTGTTAATCCAGAGTCGACGGGAAGGAACGAGGCGGCATTAATTGTGTGCGTCAATTTTGTTTAATCGGGCGGCGAGCCTGGCGTTTCCTTGCTTACTGGTTTGGCGGGCGATTGCCAATTGGACAATCTGCGCGAACGTCCATCGCGATGCGAAAAGCCGCGGCCCTGGGGACGACGATGCGCTCGACTGTGACGGTTCTCTCCCTGGTTGCCTGGTTCCTTCTATCCAATCATTGCGCCCTTGGAGCTGTCGTGGCCGCGACGGATCCGGAACCGCAAATGAGCGGCTGCCCAATGCATTCAGCGCCGGCAAAAAAGAAGCCCGGGGCGCAGATTCCCTGCTGCAAGGAGATCCGCGCGGTCGTGGCCAAATGCGTTCAGGTCGCCG
>DATNNZ010000040.1:0-4475 GCA_035601575.1 Chthoniobacterales bacterium | reverse complement strand
TTGACGGTTTAATGGAGTCAAACCCCCAGGTGCCGTAATTCGGGGTATTCTGCGCAAGAAGCGCGGTCACCGGAAAGCAACAAAGCGTTCCCAAGAGGAAGGAGCGGAGTAGCTTTTTGGTGATCATAGGATGAGGTGCTGTTCTGTTTACCAGTTTTTTCGAACTTCACTAGTTCTTTTAGGGATTATAAATCCTAGGTCTCGATTATGAGAAACTTAAGTTTTTCGTCTTTCAGACGATAATTAGAGAGATTATTGCAGAGAAAGTGGTCCGTAGGCGAACTTATCGACCGAAAAGTCATAAACATTATAACTATTTTTAACCATAGGGGCAAAACCGAGCGGATTTTGCCCGAGAATCGGCCCCGCACACTTGCGATTTGGGCTTCGCCAAATACGGGAGTCACGGGGTCAAAACTCAGAAATCCGGCGACGAAAGAGCGAAAATAGCTCCTTGTACCCCCAAGTTCCGGCCAAACGCCTGTCGAACTTAGCCAACTTTTTTAAACGGCTCATTCCGCTAGTCACGGCGCGGCAAAAGCTGTAACACCCTATTTTTCTTGCAGTCGGGCGGTTTTGATCGCAACGAAAGAAACGCTGTTTCGCGGACGGGACACGCGACGCAAAAGGCGCGTCGACTTCAATTTACGCGCCTTTTGCCGCGCTCGGACGATACGCCGAGCGCTCCTTATCCTGATCGGTTAGAACGTGGACTTAGCGATCGCCGTTATTTTACCGGCGCTTTTCCCTCTACCGGTGGCGGGGCCGGTTTCGTTTCGGTGCAACAACCCGCGAAACCAAGTGTGATCAAAGCCGAGCAGAGTAGCGCGACCTTTCCTAAAGCACTTGCCGTTAATCCTATTTTTCTACTTTCCTGATTCATTATCGTTTTTTCGTTTTTCGTTGTTACTTTGTTAGTTCACCTACCTGGTTGCCATTGGCGAGAGGGGGGAGACTCTATTGGTTGATCGGGGGCTTTTTACTGCGTTCTATTCTAGCTAGGCAGGGCCTCAATACGTTTGACCCGGGCTTGTTCTACCGCCAACTGGAGGATGCTGGCTTGCCATCGCTTCGGGCATACCTTTTTTCGGCTTGTGCTTTTCCATTCTACTCCTTGCAGCGGCCAAGATAGCAACAAATGGCGATGGGCTAGGATGGCTGCCTGGCTAACAGCGCTAAAGCCGCAGACAGCAACCACTAGAATAAAGATCTCGTTCATGGGCGTAGGTTGCTCGCGAGGCTAATAAAGTCTCGCGGGAAAGGCAATACCAACTCGTTGAGCGTCTTCTAGCCCAGAAAAAGGAGGCGGCGGTGGATTCCGTAAAAATAGGGATTCAACAACTACGATCCGAAACTGAATGGCGTACTGCCACCCAACGGGCAGAAGCCTAAAAGCAACCCGAAGCTTCTTGGAGAATGGATCGCGCTCAACCGGCGTCGCTTGTCCATTCGGTAGGGAATAAGGCGTCAGGTCGCAATGGAAACCGTAATTGCGGAAGGTCTTGCCGGCCCGAGTAATCGAATCCCAAATATAACCTTTCTGCACGTCATCATCGCCGGGACCATCCACCGCTCCGGCATCCGCTGTACCAGGCAAAATATCAGGATCGCTCGGCGAGATTGGATCGAGCTTTTGCCGTTCTTTGGGAGTAGCAAGACCGACGTTGATGTCACGATTCTGACCCTCCGAATCGTAGGCGATACCGCGACCGGAATAATTTTGCGGAATTCCGATCGTCGTTAAATTGTTTTCTCATCCGGCGAAACTCCAGACGTGGCCATCGCCACTCACATCAGCAGTGTTATAAAAATTGGCCAGATCGACAAACTGTTGGCAGCATGACATCGAGCAGAAGGAGATCGTAATCAAGTTTGAGCGCCAGCCGCAAGCCTTCGGAGCCATCCTTTGCCACATCAACCGACCAGCCATGATCCCGCAATCCGTCACGCAGAAAGGCCGCAGTTTTGAGTTCGTCCTCAACAACAAGCGCTCGCTTTGGCTGCTCGAACACAGCAGCGCATAGCTTAGGGTTCAGCGGAACGCAAGGTAGGGCGATACGCGTCGGCGAGCGACAGCGAGAGTACGCGTGAGCCATGAGACGGCGTGTGCCAAATAATGCGTGCAACAAAGGCGCACAGTCCGGTACCTCACGACCTTCACCATATCACGCAAATCGGTTCCGGACTGCTTCACCCTACCAGCCAGAGTTGCTGCATCGTCCGGGATTGCCCCTCATCCCACATACTCTTCCAACGTCGCCGCGGTTCCCTTATCGTAGAAACTGGCGAGCGCTTGCTCCAGCTGTTGCACGAATCGCTGATTGCTGGCGAGTTCCTCGCTGAATAGCTGCCGCATCGCCAATAGTCGCCGAGGATCTTTTTCGCCCGCGTTGGCCGCGTCCCGAAGTTGATCCAACATCGGATCATTCATCGGCATCGGTTTTCCGGTATCGTCTTTTCCGGAGAGATAGCGGAACCAGCTGGCAACGGTCAGGCTGAGTAACTTGATTGGTCCACCCCGTTGGAGCTGTTCCGTCACCGACGGTAAAACAAATTTCGGAATCCGGGCCGACCCTTCCGTCCCGAGGCGACCCAGTTGATCCCGGATTGCCGGGTTGGCGAATCGTTCGATCAAAGTGTTCTTGTATTCATCAAGATCGATTCCTGGAACCTCGGGCAATAGGGGCGTTACTTCGATATCCATCATTAGGCGCATCAGCTTTGTGATTCGTTGATCAGCCATTGCCTCATGGGCGAACTCATAACCCTGCAGCATACCGACATAACAGATCGCCTGATGGCTGGCGTTAAGCAGCCGAAGTTTCATCTTTTCGTATGGCAGCACGTCTGAGGTGAACTGCGCTCCAACTTGCTCCCAAGCCGGGCGTCCCTCCACGAAATCATCTTCGATCACCCATTGCCGAAACGACTCAGTCATTACTGGCCAGCCGTCTTCGATTCCAAACTGTTCTCGGACCAGTGCGCGATGCTCATCGGTAGTTGCAGGGGTGATACGATCCACCATGCTATTCGGAAACGTTCCGTTCTGCTCGAGCCAATTTCTTTGTTTCGGATCACGTAACTCAATAAAAGCGAGCAGCATTTTCTTCGCTATCTCCCCATTGCCCTGCAAGTTGTCGCATGACATGATCGTAAACGGCCGGAGCCCGCGGTTCCGGCGCCGCTCCAATGCTTCGCCCAGATAACCGAAGGCGCATTTGGGTTGATGCGGATGGGCGAGGTCATGCTGAATATCAGGGTTTTCAGCATCGAATTCGCCAGTACCTTGATGCACGTAGTAGCCACCCTCCGTGATGGTAAGAGAAACGATTGCGGTATCCGGAGACGCCATTTTTTCTAAAACCGCGTTTGGATCGCTCGGCGCGTGCAAAAAGTTTTGAATCGAGCCGATGACTCGAGCTTTATCGCCCGATGCACTTCGTTCGACGACTGTGTACAAGTAGTCTTGCGAGCGAAGGACTTCTCCGATGCGGGTGTCCACCGGGAGCAGTCCGACACCGCACAGCCCCCATTCGGATGGCCCGTTTTTCTGGAACAAATCGTCATTATAGACTCCTTGATGGGCGCGATGAAATCCGCCAACTCCGATGTGGGTGATTCTTTGGCCGAGCCGGCGACGGTCATAGGTCGGAACGCGAACGCTCGGAGGTAACGAACTTAGGTTGGCATTGGAGAGCTTTATGGGCATAGGGATTTATGGGGTGGGGGTTACAGGTCAAAGCGTGTCGGCGTGTCGGCGTATAACGTTCCGGGCAGCCGTGGCGACGCGCGGTGGGGCGAAACCCGACTCCGCCAAGCCTACGTCGCGGCCAGGTGCATGGTTTTCCTCGAACGCTAACTAGGGCGCGCCAAAGCGCAGCGGCGGCGGCAGATCCAGCGAAGGCAGGATCTGTGAGCCTGGAGTCCCGGCGTTGTCGAGTAACTGCAGACTCGGCCTCCGCAAGGACCAATTGGTGTGGGAGTTTTGCGAGGGAGGAAGCCACGTTTCATAATAGCCTAGGAAAGAAGCCCGAGGAAATCGAATTCCTCCATGGTAATGCATTGAAAGGTGTGTTTCAGCCTTTGATCCCACCCACATCTTTCATCGCGATGGAACACCAGCTGCGAAGTCCGGAAGGTCGCCGCCGCTATTTACGCCGCCAAGCCAGCGCTCCGCTTCAAATCCGACAGGCTCCTAGGTTTTCATAAAGCGTACCTTTCGCGCCGTGGCCTTTGCTGCGGACACTTTGACGCTCGCTCTCGCACGCCACGACTCTAGGCTCACAGATCCTGCCTTCGCTGGATCTGCCGCCGCCGCTGCGCTTTGGCGCGCACTAGCTAGTGTTCGAGGAAAACCATGCACCTGGCCGCGACGTAGGCTTGGCAGAGTCGGGTTTCGCCCTACCCGCGCGCCGCCACGCCGTCACGCCAAGTACCCCAACCACTCCTCCTGCGCTGCTAGCAGCTCATCTACC
>DATNNZ010000039.1:0-4111 GCA_035601575.1 Chthoniobacterales bacterium | reverse complement strand
GTGGTAATTCACCGTACCTTCAGTTAGTCGTCGAGTTCACTGTCGGCAGGATTCATAAGCGGCAGTCCTGACGTCGAGTCCACGATATGATGTGTCTTTTGACCCAGGATAACGCTCGATGCTTCACCAAGAACTGCGATTTCTGGTTTAACGTACATTGTCTTATCTCCTTTTTTGATTTTGAGAATACCCCGGACCTGCTGATGACAAGCCCGGGGTGGTAATTCACCGTACCGTCAGTTAGTCGTCGAGTTCACTGTCGGCAGGATTCTGGAACGGCAGTCCCGTGGTAGCATCCACGATCTGGTGCCTCTTTTGGCCCAGGATGACGCTAGATGCTTCACCGAGAACTGCGATTTCTGGTTTTGCGTACATAGTGCTCACCTCCTTTCCTCTCTAGCGATGGAATCCCTTTTCAGACAGCGTATTCCATCGCTTGAAACTCTCTATGGGCTCCATCAGTAGGCTGCCAACAGTTGATGGGGCGTATTCGGACTAGCCTGCGTGGCTGATGACGGATTTATATCGGTGATTGAGCCCAATCTATTTTGAGTTGCTCCGCGTTGTTACCCGGAACCGAGATCAGTCCCCGACGAGCTACATCCCGCAGCCAATATTCCAAGCTCAACAGCCTCAGAAACGTAACGATTTTGTCTTGTTTTCCAATTTTTGCATCGTGTATGGCATTGCGAAAACCAATTGGGGTAACGTAGCCAAAGTGAGCGCTGAGCGGCTGATCGCAAATATTCTGGAGTTCGTGCCACTGATTCTCCACAAGAGTAGTGACGAAACGGCCAGCAGTGGCTTTTGTCTTGCGTGTCAGCACTTCTTTGGGAAGATAGTCTTTCAAGGCGCGCCGCATAAGGGAACGTCGATCGCCCGGCCTCAGAAATTGGTCTGGCGGAATGGAACTAACGAAATCGAATAGGTCCCGGTCAAGGTATGGGTACCTTTTTTCGTCGGTTGAAAGGGGCAGTGTGCTCATGTGCCGGGCCAGCGTTGCCAGGGTCGCCGCCCAATCTCTCAGGCTCGGAAGCCAAAAGCGAGAACCTTCATACTGCCCCAATTTACGGTGCCGGAAATGACACCTTCTTGAAAATTTGGCGTCGATCCAAGGATCGTTCTGAGCATGTTCCGTTAGAACAGCACGCAACGACAAAGGAAGAAGCTGGACGAAAACTTGAAAAAACATTTGCATCCAGGACCGCCTCATCAGCAGGCTCCATGCCTTGATTTCGCTTGCGAACTTCTTCAAATGAAGCTGTGCTAGCGAATCGGCCATCACTACGCGGAAATCGGTGGCCTGGCCGTTCATTTCGTCGCCCCCCGTGCCGGAGAGAGAAACCCGGTAGCCGCCTTCCTGGAAAAGCTTGTGCCGCGCCGTTTTGACTTGGTCATTCAGGTGTCCGGCTGGCGTTGGGGAAAATTCAGTGGACCCAACTGTGAACAGCAAACCGGAAACTTCCGCATCCAGATGAAAACCTTTTGTGCCGCGCTTTTCTTCGACCTTGGTGAAGTAGAGATGATCGTCCATTTCGGGCTCTTTACGATCGAAGAGAGAGACTGTGTCAATCCGCGGGGCCAGGGCACCCTCATTCGCGAAGATGTCGTCTGCGATACAGACGATGGCGGAGGAATCGTAGCCGCCGCTCAGATCAGCCAGCACGGGTAAGTTCGAGCGCAATCTTCTACGCACGGCTTGGCGTAGCACGTATCTGTAGTGCTCTTCGTATTGAGCGTCGGTTTTGTAACGAATAGGATTCTTTGGTTCAAAAGTCCAATAGGTGTGAACGGACAATCCTTTGTCGCGAACTTTCACGAAACTCGCTGGTGGCACCGCATTGATTTCCCGATAGGGCGTTAGGTTTGCATCGGGATACATGGCCATGTAGCCTGCAACATAATTATCGTTTACTGTAAACCGTCCTCCAGAATGCAAAACGATTGGTGCCAGATGGGAGCACCAGAAGAACTTTTCGGGAGTCGCGAGGTAATACAAATGTCGGATAGCCGCGTAGTCTCGAGCCAGAATTAAAACTCTCTCCGTTGCGTCCCACACAGTGAGCGCCCAATCTCCAATGAATCTGCGGAAACATTCTGTTCCCCAGCGGTCATAAGCAGCTCCAACGATCTCCACATCGGTTTGTTGCTGGCTAACACCGTTGTCCATGGCTGCGATTAAGTCAGAGCGATTGTCCAGGCGACCGTCCCACATCACCGCGTTTCCACGTGCGGTTGTGTATGGCTGGTTTTCGAGTTTGGATTCTTCGGTCGTATGGAACGGGCGGTAAATCATTCCCAACGAACCGAGATACTGTTCGTCGCAGCCATCGGGTCCAAATGCGGCGACGTCGTCGCCAACTCGGCGTAGAAAAGCACGATCTACCGGCCGGCCATCGAAAAACCACAGTCCTGCTTGCACGCTCATTCGCCTTCCTCCTAACAGCGCTCCCATACCCCATATTTCATCTGCACGTCGTTTCGTTCGTTGACCGATCGTCCATTGACCTCCACCCAAGCGTGTGCCTTGAAGGGATTATTCTTTGCCCCCAGCACCATTTGAGCCTGCACTCCCAACTCTCGCAGCATGCAGGTAGTCACAGCAGCGCGCTGCAAACACCGCACATGTTTCGGATACCAAAGAAGGGCATGGTTCACAGAATTGCAAACGCGTTCGATCGTCTCTGGATTTGCGTTCTTCGACGCCACCGGCCATCGACGCACGACACTATGTAAGCGGGCAAAATTGCGGCCGAAACCCAGCAGGTCGAACGCGCCCAGAGCTACGAATGCTTTGCCCGTTAAGAATTCCATGGCAAATATTCTCCGATTAGATTTCTACTTCCAATTCATTGCAGACGAAAGCCAACTTGTCCGTCAGTGCCTCGATTCGCTCAGTGAGCGATTGCGCCGGCGAGTGCCCCCACCGGGAGCGGTAGTCAAGCAAGATGGGGTGGCGGGCCGACGTAGCTGCTTGCAGGCGAGCTGCCATCTTTCGGGCATGCATGGGATTGCAGCGCTGGTCGGCATCGCCAGAAATCAGCATTGTTGCGGGATAGGCCGTTCCTGTCTTGACATTGTGATACGGCGAATAAGCGTTCAAGTGCGGAAAATCTTCTGGAATGTCGGCCGATCCGTATTCATCTATCCATAAGTCAGCCAGGTCAAATTTGTGATAACGCAACATATCAAGCAATGGGCCCTGACAGAGAACAGCCCGGAATAATTCCGGTCGTTGCGTCATCGCGGCCGCAACCAGCAGCCCAGCATTGGATCCTCCACCGATCGCCAGCTTTTCAGGGGTTGTGTATTTTTTTGCCAAAAGCCACTCAGCGGCAGCGATGAAATCATCGATCGCGTTTTGCCTATTATGCCGTTTCCCAGCTTCGTGCCATTTGCGGCCGAACTCCGCTCCGCCGCGCAGGTTTGCAATTGCAACAGTGAAGCCGAGCTCGATCAGGACTGTTGCGTAGACGGCGAATCGTGGCGTGATACTGGCACCAAAGCCGCCGTAACCAGTCAGAAAAGCCGGGGTGGCTCCGCAACCAACACGTCCCTTTCGCCAAATCAGATACATTGGAATTTCGGTGCCATCCTTCGACGAATAAGCCACGCGCCGCACTTCAATCGAAGAAGGATCAAAAGGGACCAGACTTTTTGCCCAGACTTCGGATGTGCCAGTGCCGGTTCGGTATGCCAGAATCTCCGGCGGTTGAGAAAACGAAGTAAATTGGCAGAAGAGAGTGTCGCTCTCGATCAACCTCGGAAGCAACTGCACGGTCCCCCCTTCAGGGCAAGGAAGCACTCCACATTTCGCGCCGTTTCTGTCGAATATTTCAACCCGGGCATTACACTTCTCCACGTAGCACGCAAAAATTTGCCCTCCGGCAACGGCACAGCCGTGGATTTGGTGATTGGTTTCGGGGATCAGTTCGCGCCAGTTAGATTCCTCCGGGTTGGTTGGCTCAACGGCCAGGATCCGAAAGTTTGGAGCCTGCCAATCGGTCAGAACAATCAATGGATCCCCAACGCCGATAGGGCAAAAGCGTCCTTCGATTTTATTTGCGATTAATGTTGGGGGCTTGTTTTTGCTGATCTCGTGAATATAAAA
>DATNNZ010000038.1:0-4173 GCA_035601575.1 Chthoniobacterales bacterium | reverse complement strand
CTTGGACTCGGACGCAATGACAAAGTGGCTTCCGCCGAATGGATTCACTGGCAAGGTTCATCACCTGGACGCGAAAGTCGGCGGCACTTACCAGATGTCGTTCACCAATTTCACCACCGGCAAGAGCCACTCCTTCGGTGGGACCTATCTCGAATTGAAGCCCCACGAACGCCTCCGCTACACGAACAAATTCGACGCCCCGGGTCTGCCCGGCGAAATGCAGACCACGATCACGTTGAATCAGGTGTTCTGCGGCACGGAATTGAATATCACGCAGGAAGGAGTGCCCGCCGCCATCCCCGTCGAGGCATGCTATCTCGGCTGGCAGGAATCGCTGACGCTGCTGGCGAAACTCGTCGAGGCTGAAACCCCAGATGAGATGTGAAGCCGTTCTTGGAATGAGAACACTCCATCAAATGCCGAATCCTTTTTTCGAAAATTCATTCACAGGAAGGTCAGCAAAGACATAACCTGCCCTTTCCTACAGAGCCGAAGACAAGCATTACACCGTATGCTCTTCGGCAAAAAGAGCCAGGCTCAAAGCTCCAGTTCGAGCGTCCCCTGTGACAACACCGGCCGGCTGCCACAAAACCGTTGAACTTCGAAATGTGATGGAGGATTAGCCAAGGCGTCACCGTTTCCCCTGTTAGCCAAGCACGGGGTATTGCCCGGCGCACCAACTCGTCGAATAGCGGAACGGTAAAGGCTGAATCCGTGAGCAGGACTGTAGATCACTCCTTTCTGGATTAGGCCACTTCGAACCCAAGCACCGATTATCGGCGAAAGCCGAAGTACGCATACCCGTAGTGCGGATATCGGTAGTACCGGTACGGATAATAATACCCGTAGTAGGGGTAATCGTACCCGTAGTAGGGGTAATCATACAAGAAGGGACCTCCAAAAAAGAAATCGCGATCGTGCCGGAATCGATCTCCGTGCTCGAAGCGATCCCCGTGCTCGAAATGCCCTCCTCGGTGTTCCGCGAAGTTGTGGCCACCAAAACTACGCCCGCCAAACCCACCGAAATGACCACCGCCAAAATGGCCACCGCGACCGGCGAAATGGCCGCCACCAAAATGGCCACCGCCGCCGAAATGGCCACCGCCACCACCGAAGCCTCCACCATGACCTCCCCCTCCTCCGCCATGGCCTCCGCCGTGGGCGAATGCGGCGGTGGGCACAATCGCCAGAATACCGGCCAGAATCAGACCGGCAAAGAAACCGTGAAAAAATCTCATAAGAAGCTTTCTGGCGGATTTTCGTCCTGATCACCGGACGCCGATAATCAAGTATTCTGATCGCATATCAGGCCACATGATGGGCCTAGCAGCCTGTCGCACTTGAAAGCTGCGTTGAACGGGAGCTAGCGCATCCGAATTAGAAAAGGATTTCGAATCCTTCAAGAGCTCGGACTGTTATAGCCATTTCGTTGAGCTGCTATCGCGATTGCCAAAACGTTTCGGGGTGCGGATTCACGGCTATATACTGAAGGGCCAACAGCGTTAGGCTATTCTCATTTCTGAAGCGCAGCATTGCCAATGTTTCCGGGCTGGTTTGCCTCAGATGCTCTTGGTAGAGCTTTTTCTTTACTTTCTGAGAGTCAACCGCTACATGTAGTATGCATTATGCCAATGGCCCACTACATATGGCCAAACGCACAGATTGGTGAAAAGTCCACAGTGTGCAAGTCGCCGGCGCAGATCCGGAGAAATGATGACGGATACTGCTGATTGCAATCTGGACCAGAAATGCTTGATGTCCGTAAGCTACGACGGGGTGTCTAGTCAACGCAGCGGGATCAACGGGCTGAATGCCCATCCCCGGATAAACTTGTATGAAGAAGTTACTTATGACCCTTGCCGCTGGGTTATGCGCGGTTACAGCGCAAGCCGACCTCGGGTGGTCATACGCCCAGTGTGAGCGAGCATGGGGGAAGCCTACCTCCAGGACGGTATCGCAAAACAGTTTCACGGGACCAACTTACATGTACGATTTTTCGTACAATGGTTTGTATGTCATGGTCGTAATCAAAAGCGGCCACGTAATCATGCAGTCAAGTTCACGGTTCCAATTTATAAAAAGCCTAACTTTTGAATGATAACGATTACTGGACTGGCTTCAGTGAAAACGGAATGAGGGAAATGCAATTCTCCCGCCCGAGCTGACCAAACCTGGAGCCGACCCAGTTTTATTGCACCGGATTTTAGATCCGGTCGTAGCGGAGTTTATCAACTCCAGCCCTTTTCCTTTCCGTCAACTGGCGCAATTCGGAAAGGAAAAGGGAGCCAAAGATTTGGTCCTGGTGCCCAAAAGCGCAGCAATCGCGCAGGTGATGTCTTTGCTTCTGTTCTTGCAAAACATCTCTCTTGGAACTGCTACTTTTTGGCCGCTGGGTGTCATAACCCTGGCACCAAATCGTCCTGCGATAGGCTCGAAAAGCGAACCTCGGAAGCATCCTAGCACGTCGATTTTCGTAGGAAGCAATTGAAGGCGGAGCCGGGAAAAAGTTACGCCACCTCTTCCCGGCTCGTCCTGCTCAACTTGTGTTTGTATGAGAAAACCGGTCTAAGAGACGCAATTCGCTCGCCGCTTATTCACAATTTTCTAAGCCTGGGCATCCTTTAGCGGGTCGATTTTCTGATACTCCGATCTTTTCCGAGCAAACTCCGCAAGACAAGTGAGGTCTGTTCGCCGGCTACCGGCAAAGAACCAGCTGGCGTCTACCGCAACCACACTTCGACCCGACGATTTTGGTCGCGACCGTCCTCGTTATTATTGGGAGCGACTGGCAGGTCTTTCCCGTATCCGTTCACGAGCGATGGTGTTATGCCTCGCATCTGCAGTTGTTCGGCGACGGCCTTCGCGCGGTCTTTCGAAAGTGCAAGATTCCGACCGGCATCGCCAGCGTTGTCGGAGAAACCAAAAACCAGGAGCCGCCGCTGCTGATAGGTTGGGTTTGCAAGCAGTTCTACAAGGCTGTCTAAATCCCCCAATGCCTTGTCATCCAACTGAATTACCCCGGGACGGAAGTGGAAGCAGAGGCTCAGTTTTCCGGCGCCACTGACTTCCTTGACGAATTGGGAGGGAGCGCTTGGGGGTATTTCCGGCTTCTCCATTTTGATTTTCTGTCCGATGAAATCGAGTCTTCCAATCGTATCCTGATCTGTTTTCTCCGACGCCTGCACCAGCGCGTTAGCGAAATTCTCAACATTCTTATCTACAACGAAAGACATGATCGCATTATTCAGCGCCGTTTGGAAAGCTGCTGGAGCGGCTTCGCCATGGACACAGCTTGGAAGCAGCTTGTCCTCGGTAAACTCAGTCATGGACCATTGGTGGTAACCATCAAACTTTGACTTGTCGACATCGGTCCGCGCGGGAATTGATCCCTTGAGTGGATTGAAAGCTTCCTGGCCTTCCTTGCTGCCGATGCTCTTCAGCCATGCGATGGTTGCCGCTTTGTGCGGAGCACCTTTTGCCAGCGTGAAGCCATCTGCCACGATGATGAAAGAGCCATCGGTGCCGGGATAGCTTACCCAGCCAAAGTCTTCCTTCTCTTTCATGTGAGCTTTGATGAATTCGCCATCGGCCCAGTCGCCCATCGAGGTGAATGCCACTTTGCCCTCCATGAGCTCCTTGACGGCTTGATCCCAAGTCAGAGCGGCATGGTCTGGATTCACATAGTCCTGCATTTTCGCGAAATACTGCATCGCTTGCTTCACTTTGGGATCGTCCCATTTCATTTTACCGCTGAATAAATCCGTCCAACCTTGGGGTCCGATGACTCCAAGAAGCGTGTTCTCGAAGAGGTGAGCGGAGGCCCAGATTCCTGAATCGCCAACACCGAGTGCGGGCAAACCGGCAGCCTTCAACTTGTCGCACGCCGCGAAGAACTCGCCGAAGGTAATCTTATTTCCGATCTTGATCCCATTCTTGGCGAGGAGCTTTTTGTTATACCAAAGAACGTTCCCACGGTGGACGCCAGTTAGGACGGCGTAGGTCTTACCGTCCCTGGTTATCATGTCGATGACGGCCTTGGGAACGACCTTGTCCCATCCCTCGCTTTGGTAAAGGTCGGTAATCGGCTCGCAGTAATTGGGTTCTACGTACTGATCATGCAACTCCCAACCGGGATGGCTTTGCCAGGTGTCGGGCGGATTGCCGGCTGTTAGG
>DATNNZ010000037.1:0-15461 GCA_035601575.1 Chthoniobacterales bacterium | reverse complement strand
GTCCAACAACGCCGCCAAGCCGCCGCCATCACTCGCCGTCTGGCATTACTCCGCGCCCACGGCGTCTTGCGCAAAGTCGGCGGCACTCACCGTTATCAGCTCAGCCCACGCGGTCGTCGCGTCCTCACCGCTCTGCTCGCGGCAAGAAATGCTGATGTCGATCAACTTACCAAAATCGCTGCATGAATATCCTCGCGAACTTCGTCGAAATACCACCGTAGTAGTACAGAGATCTCAGAGGAAAACAAGGCTCGAGGGGGCCAGGGTCAGATGCCTGCGTGTTTGCAGCAAGATCGGGCGTTCTGGTATTGCACTTCGCAGATAAGGACGATCGCTCAAATCGATTTTTCTCCTTTGTGATCTCTGTGATCTCCTTGTTTAAAACTCCGTCTCCGCGTCCTCCTGTCCAACTCTGCACCGGGTCAGGTTGCGTGGAACCCGCCATCGATCTGCAAGTTGAGTGCGTTCAACATGCCCGCGGCATCACTCAATAAGAAACAGATGACCGAAGCGATGTCGCTACATTCCGCAAAACGATTGAGCGGTATGCGTTGCAACATGGGGCCACCTTTGGCCGGATCGCTCCACGCCCGTTTGCCCATCTCGGTCATTACTACTGTGGGGTTAACCGAATTAACCCGGATGCCGTACTCGCCTAACTCCACCGCCATAACTTTGGTTAGCTGATCCAAACCAGCCTTGGAAGCACAATAGGCAGCGTGATCCCGTAGCGCCTGAAATGCTGCCATGCTCGACACGTTCACGATTGAACCGGCAACACCGCGTCGGATCATTCGAGCAGCGATTACCTGACTTACAATTACGATGGCGCGCAGATTGACTGCCATCGTTGCGTCCCAAGCCTCTGGAGTCGTCTTCAAGAACGGCTGTAAAATCGCGGTGGCAGCGTTATTCACCAGCAGATCAATGTCACCCGCTTGTTCCGCGGCTCGTTTGGCTGCCGCCGCGTCGCCCAGATCTGCGATGATCGTTTCGCAGTCGATTTCATCTTGCAGGTTGATCAGATCTGCTTCCGTACGACTGACGGCTACTACCTTGGCCTGGTAGCGAGCCAACATTACCGCAGTATCACGGCCGATTCCTTTTCCCGCCCCGGTTACAAGGACACGGCGGTTTTTGAAATCGATATTTATGCTGGAAAGGTCGAGGGACATCAATTGACTAACCTAGATAGGGATGGATGCAGTCAAGAGAAATTCGCTGGCATTCAAACCGGCGCCGAGCAGAAACCCTGACTGAAGTAGAGGAAGGTCGAGGCTGATGGATTTTCAGAATTTGACTGCAGGCAAAGGCCTTGCTTGGAGCGAGGGTCTTCGTCGCTTTTCCGCCATTATTGTCACAAAAAAGTAACAGTTCAAAATGCCGACATTTTGCAATGGCCGTTTATCTTCCGCTGACACGGGACCTTAGGGTCACACTCAGGGGGTCGTCATCCAGGTATCGGTAAGAGCTGTTGGTGGCGATCTTCCGGGTTCAGAAAAACACAAACGCAACTCACACAATGAAAATTGGATTCACTTCCACTAACGCTTACAAGAAATTGGCGATCGCTTCGGTGATCGTTTCTTCTACCTTATCTGCCCACGCTCAACTAACCACCCCCACCGGGCCAATGGCCAAGCCGCCGTACACGGTTACTGTTTTTGCGGCTCCGCCCCAAGGACTCACTAATCCGGACTCAATCACCACCGCGAATGAAAACATCTACGTCGTTTATGCGAACAATACGCAGCCGGACGGCAGCGGCGGCAATAGTACCATTGTCGAATATAGCTCGAGCGGCCAAGTGCTCCACAAGTTTCAAGTAAAAGGGAAGGCGGATGGCCTAAAATACAATCCATTCGATCATAAACTTTGGGCACTGCGTAACGAAGACTCCAATCCGGCCTTAACGCTCATCGATCCGATATCTGGGGACCAAGACGACTTTACTTACGCCGACCCAACGCTGCATGGCGGCGGCTATGACGATGTCGTCTTCTTCAAAGATGCAACATTCATCAGTGCTTCCAACCCAAACCTCCAACCGCCGACAGTGTCTACGCCGAATGGACAAAATATTTTTCCTTCAATCGTCAAAGTGCGGCTAGAAGGTGGGAAGATTTTTGTCGAACCAGTACTCTCCGGCACCGCATCTCTGGTCGATATCGCGACCGGACAACTCGTTATCGCTCAACAGTCTGACCCGGATTCCTTAAAGGTTGATTGCGCTGGCGACCTGGTCCTCGACAGCCAGGCAGACGGTGACCTGATCTTTATCAATAGTCCAGGATCCGACAACCAAGCCGGTCTGCGTCTTCATCTGACTAATGGTACTTCCAAGCAGATCACGGTCGACGACACCGTCTTCCCGACCGCTCCATCGGGGACAATTCTGGTTGTCGACACCAAAGCGGACACCGTTTACGCGGTCCAGAGCGAAGCGTTCCAACCAGGGGGAGCGTATTCGGCCAGCGATAGTGACGGCATTCTTGGTAAAGTAGACCTTAGTACCGGATTAGTGACCCCTATCGTTACCGGCATGCAGAGCCCGCACGGCGCATTGTTCGTTCCGCTCGACGTTGATCAGAGTGACAGAGACAAGTAATTGGGGTGGCGTCTCACCCAGCACGGTAGGGCAACAACCTCGGCGCTTTGGGCGGTTAGCCTTTTCGTTTGGCATCCCCATGCGCCGGGTTTAAGCCATTCGTGCCTGTCCGGGGTCCTTGCCAGGCCCACCGCCATCTTCCTCTGATAAACGCGGCCAAACAAATTGTTCCGGCGCTTGGCTCAAAACCGGCGCGATACAGGACAACAGAGATAGCAGATCCTCCATCGCGCCGAGTTTTTCGCCCTACCGATCTTGGTAATCCGAAGGAACAATGCCCGTAATCATTGAACAAAGGCCGATCAGCGCTTTGATTATCAAACGCTATGCCCCTTCCAATAACTCCGAAATTTCTTCCAGGGAGAGCCCGGTCATTAGTGGCTCTTCGTTCTCGACCGTCGCATCGATGATCTCCCGTTTCTTGTTCTGCAAAGCTAAGATCTTTTCTTCCACAGTTCCTCGGGTGATGAGCTTGTACGAAGTGACCACTCGCTCTTGCCCGATCCGATGAGCGCGATCGGTAGCTTGGTCCTCGACCGCGGGGTTCCACCAGGGATCGAAATGAAATACAGTATCAGCCGCGGCCAAATTCAGACCAACGCCACCCGCTTTCAGGCTGATCAAGAAAACTGGAATGTCTGATTGGTTTTGAAATCGGTCGACCGCTCCAGCTCGATCTTTAGTTGATCCGTCGAGATAGCAATACGGAGTGTCCAGCCCGTCGAGATCCTGGCGGATCAAATTCAACATCGTAACGAATTGACTAAATATTAATACGCGATGACCTCCGTCGATCGCTTCTTCGAGTAGCTCTAACAAAAGATCGAGCTTGCCGGAACGAGCAGCAGGCTCCTGGCCGAGTAAACGAAGGTCGCAGCATGCTTGCCGGAGTCGCAAGAGCGTGGTCAGCATGGTCATTCGGGCCCGATTGCCATCCTTCTCTTTTGCTAGGAGATCCAGCTTCTTCCGGCCTTCTGTCTGTAACTTTGCGTACAGCTCCCGTTGGTCGTCGGAAAGATCGCAAAAAGCGGTCTGCTCCAATTTTTCGGGAAGATCTTGGAGCACATCCTTTTTGAGCCGACGGAGCATCACCGGGCGCAAGCGTTTGGCGAGTCGTTGCTGCTCCGGTTCTGAGCTGCGGCCGATGGGAAGCTCATAGCGTTCCCGGAATTCTTCCCGTGATCCCAGGTAACCCGGAAGCACAAAATTCATAATCGACCAAAGATCGCGGACGGAATTCTCTACCGGAGTTCCGGTGAGAACGAATCGCTGCTCCCCTCGCAGAGCCGTCGCCGCTTGCGCGTTTTGGGTTTCCGGGTTTTTGATGTGGGTAGCCTCGTCCAAGATGACCGCACCAAAATGAAAGTCCCTGTAGGAATCGATATCGCGCCTGAGCAAAGGGTAACTGGTCAACACCAGATCGTGCTGGGGGATCAATTTAAATCGGGCGGCGCGGTCCGATCCATCGATCGAAAGTACTTTCAATTCCGGAGCAAAATGCTCGGCTTCGCGCCGCCAATTGAAAAGCAGGGAGGCCGGGCAGACGACCAGAGACGGAGCCTTTGCTGTCCGTAAGTAAGCCAAAATCTGCAGGGTTTTTCCGAGCCCCATCTCGTCCGCCAGGATTCCGCCCAACTGATTCTGGTGCAGAAAATGCAACCAATAGACTCCTTCCTTCTGATAGGGGCGCAGAACCTCCTCCAAGCTTCCAAGAGCGACGGGCGCTAGCGGTTTCAGTTGTTTTTGTGCTGTCGTCCAATCTTGCCAGCCATGATCGCCCACCACCCGTGCCCCGGCGTCGCCCGCGGCTGCATCAAGAAACCCCGCCTGGCTCCGCGCGATCCGGTATCGACCTGGCTGCGTTTGCTTTGGATCGCAGTCCCGCAGCACCGCTTCAATTTCCGCAATGTCATCGGGATTAAAGACCGCCAAAGCGCCATCGCGCAATCTGGTGGTGTTTTGACCGGATTGGAGCAGGCGTTGAATATCGGCGGTGGAGTAACGATCACCGCGAGCCGATTCCAGTGAATACGAGAGTTCAAACCAGTCTTGGCCAGAGCTGACTATCTCAAACCGAGGCGAAATGCGTTCGACGTCGCGGGTTACGTTAGCAAAACGGCTCCCGATCGAAACCTTCCAATTCTTTTGTAGATCCGGCAGGACTTGTGCGAAAAATCGAAGAATCGCATTTTGCCCTTTCAATGTGAAATTGCCGTTCGAATCGGGCCCTTGAAATCCAGCCAGATGAATGACATCGGCGCAGTCTCTCTCAAACCGCGGATTACGAGACGTTTTTCCTTGGACCGATTCGTAAACGAAATTCTCCGAGGCCGCGGACGCCCCCAGAGTGATCATCCTTTTGCCGTACAAGAATTGGAGTTTCGCGTTGAGGTAATTCAAAGAACCCTCAAACGTCGAGAACACTTGTGGCACACCGGGGGCAACCCCTGCGGGTCCGGCGACCGAATCGACCGTGAAGAACGATTTTAGTCCAGGTAATTCATGCGTAAGAAAATTATCAGCCTGCTCTGCCGATAATGTGATCGGTTCACGCAAGAGCGCCAGGTAAGATGATGGCAGTCCGGGCGCGATCGGCTGGAATCTTTCTCCAGTCCAACACCAGGCCGACCGCGGTCCGATCAACGTTGCTGCCGCGGTTGGTAAAACGGAACTGATTTTCCAGCGACGGTCCGGCAAATCTTGCACGAGAAGCTTTGGCAGGATCGGTTCGCGTTCGACAGCGATCGAATCTTTTTTCCCAAGCGTGATGCGCGGATGGCCGAGCAGCCATTCGAGACATCGGCAAAACTGTTCCTGGCTCAGCATCACCATCCCAGGCAACCCGCCGTCACTGAACTCGCGTAGCTTGTCCAATATTTGGTAGTCCTCAGAGGAACAAGTGAACGTTTTGCTCCGATCCAAGGCGCTGGCCAGCAGACGCCTACCAGCGCTCTCCACCTCGCACCCAAGCATCACTTGATTGCGATCCCAGCCAGAGAGGAAGGTCGGAGGTATGACAAAGAACACCGTAATCGAAGGATGATTGCCATCGATGGTCAACAGAGGGCCCTTTGGAATTATCGGTGTCGGCCCGGTTGGTACGATCGTGGCAGATTCGCGTCGTTGCAGAAAGGCGAGTCCGAGCGCCAATGAGTGGGGACAGATTTTTCCCCATTCCCGCGACTCCCGACAAGAACACAGGTTTTCAATGTCACTCCGGGTCCGGATCTTCAATCCGGCGCGATATTCCGTCGCTCCTTCCCTCACCAAGCCTTTAAGGATCGGCGGCGTATAGTTGAAGCTTATTACCCGGTCCATCTCAAGCAGCGCTCTGGCATGCTTCATTGCTTGCCAACCGCCCGTGTCCATTAAGAACCTTTCGTTGAGTTCAACCGGCGACATAGGGAGCGTAAAGAACAACAACCGGAGATACATCGCAACAACGGGAACGCTGGGAGTAGCGAGAACGTTGTCTTTGGTAGCGGCGACTAGCTTGTTCGACACGGAAATACCAAAAACCGCAGTCGCCGTGGTTGAGCGTTGCCCCGGCGTTCCTGTGAAACCTACTGGGAACCTTCAGCTTAGCGCACTTTATACTTTGCTTGTCGATCTATGCCCACCAAAGTAGCGCACGGATGAAGTTGTTCGCGGTTGCCAATCAGAAAGGGGGAGTCGGCAAAACTACGACCGCCGTTAATTTGTCGACTTGCCTCGCGGAGAAAGGCAAACGCGTCCTACTCATCGATCTGGATCCTCAGGCGAACGCCACGAGTGCAATCGGATACACTGAGGGCGAAGGAAACAGCCTGTACCGCGCGCTGATTGGGCATGCACGCCCCGAAGATAAAATCAAGCCAACTCGAATCAGCGGGCTCTCGATTATTCCTGGAGATCTTGATTTGGCCGGAGCGGAGATTGAGGTGGCCCGTTTTGATGATCATCTGACGCGCCTGCGCGATGTGATTAAGACGATTCCGGTCTCTGCACCATTTGACTACGCGTTTTTTGATTGCCCGCCTTCGCTTGGAATCCTCATGACTAGCGCGCTGGCCGCTGCCGACGAGTTGATCATCCCGTTGCAGTGCGAATATCTTGCACTGGAGGGGCTCTCAAAGATCATTCAGCTTATTGAGCAAATTCGGGTGGTAAATACCGGCCTTGCTATCCGGGGAATCGTAATGACCATGTTCGATGGCCGCACCAATCTCAGCCAGCAGGTGGTCGATGAGGTTCGAAAACATTTTGAGAGCCTCACTTTCCATACCATTATTCCTCGTTCGGTGCGACTGGGAGAAGCACCCAGTTTCGGCAAACCGATTATTGAATATGAGCCCCACGGAATCGGAGCGACCGCATACCGGGCGTTAGCGGAAGAATTTTTGCGAAGAGATCGAGAGCCCGCTGGGACGAGGAACGGAAATGGGATCACGTTCGGCCGCTAGGCTCGCAGATCCGAAGGCTTTTTTAAAATTGCCCTACTGGCTCAGTCGGGTATAGTCGTAGGAAAAGGAGGCGCGCATGAAAACCAGTTCCCCCACGCCTAGTACCTCAACTGCGGGGCATCGCTCTACCGGATTCCGTTTGACCGTTGCCGGCCTGGTGAGCCGAACCCAGCAGTTTTCGGTTCAAGGTCTTCAGGATTTTTTCTCTGAACGCACTTTTGCCGAGCCCGGATCGTGCGCCAATTCTTCAACTCAATCCGGCTCAAGCTCCTGGACCGGCTGCACACTCAACGAGTTGCTCGACTTTGTCGGTGTATCGCCTCAAGCCAAGCATGTTGAATTTGTTGGTCTTACTCGAGATCGTGACTGCGCGACTCTAAACGCAAACTCCGTTTCGATCCCGATCGAGGAGCTTGAACACACCGAAATCGGTTTGGTATGGGAAAACGCCGGACAGCCGTTTACTGCGGATAGCGGGGGACCATTAGTCGTTTTGTTTCCTAGCGAAGGCGGTTTCGAAACGGCTCGCGGATTGTCACGAATCAATTTGATTATCGTTCCCGCTATGCGGACGGACGGGTGAGGATTAGTATCCGAAGGCTCACAGATCCTGCCTGCGCCGGATCTGTTTCGCCCGATCGCGGGCTACACGACCCCTCAATTGCAAATTGAGTTCTCTATCATAATCTAAGCCGGTGATTTCCATTCGCGGGATTCTTTCCGGGCTACTGTTGTTGCTCTCGCTGATTCAGTTCGCCGCGGGAGCCGAGTTTCGGGGCGCTTGGGTCGCATCGGTCTATAATCTCAATTTTCCTTCGCATGCAGGTCTGTCTGCCACTGACCAAAAGGAACAAGTTCGGCGATTGGTAGATGCAGCCGCCAACGCTGGGTTAAACGCTCTGATGATCCAGGTGCGTCCTGAAGGAGACGCGCTTTATGAATCCGACCTCGAGCCTTGGAGCCGCTTTCTAACCGGAACCCAAGGGAGGTCCCCAGGTTATGATCCCCTCGCAACGTTTATCGAAGAAGGAAAACGCCACGATGTAGCGATCCACGCATGGATTAATCCGTACCGAGCCGTGGCCAATGCCAGTAATGCGTGCGCAAGTAATCATGAAATTTACCAGATCAGGAATGCGGTGCGACGGGTAAGCTCCTCGCTTTGGATGGATCCGGGTGACGCCGCCGTTCGGCAACATATTGCTCGCGTGATCAAAGATTTGGTGAGCCGCTACTCGGTCGCCGGCATAATTCTCGACGATTATTTCTATCCGTACCCGAGCCGCGGCCATCCGCGTGGGACATTTCCGGATGGAACAACCTATGCGCAATACCGTGCAAATGGGGGCAAGCTCGGCATCGATGATTGGCGCCGGCACAATGTCGATCTGCTGATCGAAAATTTACACGCAGTCGTCAAGGAAGCGCGACCGCATGCGCTCTTTGGAGTGAGTCCTTTCGGAATTTACACTATCGGAGCACCTCCAAGCGTACATGTAGAACTCGACCAATATCGAGACCTCTATGCAGATCCAGTGAAATGGATGAAGGAGGGCTGGGTTGATTATCTGTCCCCTCAACTTTATTGGAGGGACGGCAGTGCCCAAAGCTACTCGGCATTGCTGCAATGGTGGCGCAGCAGTGAGGCGAATCCACACGAAGTACCGATTTTCCCGAGTATCGCTCTGGAACGGCTCGGCGGTGGCTACGGTTGGCCGGCCAGCGAGATCGCCCACCAGCTTAGTCTGGAGCGCTCGATCAAACCACGATCAGAAGGAGGTTTCATCCTGTGGAATATCGGACCCCTCTCCGCGAACCAAAAAGGGATCGCTAAAGTGATTGCCGCAGCGAGGTAGCACAAGACTGCCGAACGCTCGCGAGAGGATCAGTCCCGACGAGACCCGATGAAACGGCCGCCTATCCTCGCATCTCTCACCCCTCGGTCGGAAAGATCGAGCGGTAAGTTGCGGTGAGGTGTGCAGTCTCTTCTCTCGCGAGTTGGGATAATGGCGGCCGTACATTTGACCATCGACTGTCCTGTTTGCAGTAGGCAAGGAGAGCTTTGACTGCCGGCGTCACCGGATATTTCAATATCTCGGTGACAAGATCGGAAATCCGAAGATCCTCTTTCCCGGACTTGATTAGTTTCAGAAGAACCGCCGGACAAATATTGGCAAGCCCGGAAATAGAGCCCTTGGCTCCCAGGCGTAAGCCGGCCCCAAGATGGCGTTCGTCTCCGATCAGGATTATGAGGTCGCCATGCTCGACCAAGAGCCTCTCGGTAAAAGCCCAATCGCCCCCAGAATCTTTGACCCCGGCCACAGCTTCTGGAAAGGCCGTCTTTAGTCGGCCGATGAGATCGATCGAGAGCGGTACTTGGGTTACAGGCGGGATATGATAAAGGATTACGCCGAGTGCCATGTGCGCGATGCTTTCACAGACTCGTGCAAACCACTGGTAAAGTCCTTCATCGCTCACTCCCTTGAAATAGAAGGACGGCGCCAGCAGGATTCTGTGACAACCGGCATCGTTCAAAATCCGCGTCTGCTCCACGGCGTCGCCGATCGACGTCGCCGAAACACCGCCGACTATCTGGCGGCCCGGATCGATCCCAGCGGACAAAAACGCATTGAGAACCTGCTCGCGCTCGGGAAGACTGACGGAGGCGCCCTCGCCGGTTGTACCAAAAACTGTCAGGCTGGAACAACCGGCATCCAGGCACCAGCGGGCGTGCGCAAGGAGGCGACCGTAGTCGATTACTAAGACATCGTCGATGGGCAAAGCCAAAGCACACGAGAGACCAAATTGATCACTGGGATTCATTGCTATTTCGTTCTTGGCATCTTCGGCTAAATGAGCGGGTTTTTCGGAGAATAGCCGTCGGATTATCTCCTCCGCTGCGCTTCGACGAAGTTGCAGGTTTGCTTCCTCGGAATACCAAGCTACCTGGGCGCTCAGCACGATACTTTCCAACGCCAGATATTCCGGTTTTCTTCAGATCTCCTATAATCGCTTGCTGCAGGATCGCTACCGTTTTTGTTGGAGCAACGCTTGCAGATTCAGGTGGCACACAGAGATTTCGCCATTCATGGATTATCTTTCCTTAGGCCACACCGGACTAAAGGTTTCTCGCCTCTGCTTAGGCTGCATGAGCTACGGCTCTTCCCAACAACGAGAGTGGATATTGGACGAGGAGCAGTCGCTCCCGTTCTTCCGACGAGCGATCGAAACCGGAATTAATTTCTTCGACACCGCCGATATGTACTCCCGCGGACTGAGCGAACAGGTCACCGGCCGCGCGCTGAAGAAGCTGGGATTGCGTCGGGAAGAAACCGTCATTGCCACCAAGTTATACTACCCAATGGGGCATACTCCGAACGAACGCGGTACATCAAAAAAGCATGTTCGCCATGCCATCGATGCCAGCTTACGGCGTTTGGGTGTCGACTATGTCGATCTGTATCAGATCCATCGTTACGATCGGACGACTCCGATCGCCGAGACGTTAGCAGCGCTAACGGAGGTCGTGGACCAAGGCAAAGCTCTCTACATCGGCGCTTCCAGTATGTGCGCCTGGGAGTTCGCTAAATTTCTTGGTACAGCGGAAGCTAATGGCTATGCGCGCTTCGTGACGATGCAGAATCATTACAATCTAGTTTATCGAGAGGAGGAACGCGAAATGATTCCGCTCTGTCGCCAGGAAGGGATTGGGATCATTCCTTGGAGCCCCCTGGCGAGAGGGTTTCTGGCCGGAAATCGCAATCGCCGGGCAGAGAGTGAGACCACGCGCGCTAAGTCCGATCAATTTGCGCATCGCCTGTATTACCAAGACTCTGATTTCGCGATTGTTGACCGGGTCACTCAAATTGCTCGCCAACGAGGCCTATCCAACGCACAGATCGCATTGGCTTGGATGTTGCAGCAACCGGGCATCATCGCTCCAATCATTGGCGCCACTAAACCGCATCATCTTGATGAAGCGGTCAAAGCCCTACAGGTGAATTTGAACCGTGAGGAAATTGCAGCGCTGGAAGAATTGTACCAACCTCATCCGATCCTAGGGATTGACTAGTGGGAAAGGGATTGCGGATTGCGGAATGTGTGAAATTTCAAATCCACGATTTGCTATTTGTTATCTGCTATTTGTTATTTCCCGTCATGGACTACGTTTCTTTAGGTAACACTGGATTAAAGGTTTCTCGGCTCTGTCTTGGGTGCATGAGCTATGGCACTTCCAAATGGCGCGATTGGGTCCTCGATGAAGAAAATGCATTCCCGTTTTTCAAACAGGCAGCGGACTCGGGCATCAATTTTTTCGACACCGCTGATATGTACTCCGACGGAGCAAGTGAAGAGGTGACTGGTCGCGCGCTGAAGAAGCTCGGATTGCGTCGCGAAGAGACGGTCATTGCCACGAAGGTGTATAATCCGATGGGCAATACACCGAACGAACGCGGCACATCGAAAAAGCATGTCCGTCACGCGATCGATGCCAGTCTGCGGCGCTTAGGCGTCGACTATGTTGATTTATATCAGATTCATCGTTATGATAACACGACCCCAATCGAAGAAACGTTGGAGGCGTTGACCGAGGTCGTGAACCAAGGAAAAGCGCTCTACATTGGCGCCTCCAGCATGTATGCCTGGGAGTTCGCCAGGTTTCTCTGTGCCGCGGAGGCGCACGGCTACGCGCGTTTCGTGACGATGCAGAACCATTACAACCTGGTCTATCGAGAAGAGGAACGCGAAATGATTCCGCTTTGTCGCGAAGAGGGAATTGGGATCATTCCCTGGAGCCCCTTAGCCCGAGGGTTTCTGGCCGGAAATCGTAACACCCAGGAAAAAGGCGAAACCACTCGTGCTAAATCCGATAGTTTCGCGCATCGTCTCTACTACCAGGATTCCGATTTTGCAATCGTCGATCGGGTTACTGCGTTTGCCAAGAAACGAGGCATATCGAACGCGCAGATCGCGCTGGCGTGGATGCTGCACAAGCCAGGCATTACCGCTCCCATCATTGGCGCTACGAAAACGCATCATCTGGATGACGCGATCAAAGCTCTGCAGGTGAGATTGGATGCCGAAGAAATCAAAGCATTAGAAGAACCATATCAACCGCATCCGGTGCTCGGGATCAGTTGAAAGTTGCGAGTTGCGGGTAGCAGGTTGCGAGTTGCGGGTTTCTCATTCCGAAATCCGCATTCCGCATTTCACCATCATCCCAGTCCCAGCTCTTTAGCATTAGCCTTCATCGCATCAAGGACGAATTGAATATGTTCGTCGAGAGGAATCCCGAGCTCAGACGCGGCGTGCACGATTTCATCGCGATTGACTGGCGCCGCGAATGCCTTGTCTTTCCATTTCTTCTTTACCGACTTCAGCTCGACGTCGGCCAGGAGTTTGGAGGGCCGCACTAGCGCGACTGCAACGATAAAACCGGTCAACTCATCGACTGCATAAAGCGATTTTTCCAGTTTCGATTCAGGTTGGCGACCAGTCACTTCCGGCGCGTGCGAAAGGATTGCCTGCACAATCTCTTCATCAACTCCTCGTTCTCGTAAGAGAGCGGCGCCCACCGACGGATGTCCGTTGACGGAAATATCAGGATATCGTTCGTAATCGAAATCGTGCAGCAATCCGACGACACCCCAGACCTCTGGATCTTCCGAAAAGCGCTTTGCATAGGCTCGCATCGCCGTTTCCACGGCTAGCATATGCCGGCGGAGCGAATCACTTGTGGTGTATTCTGTAACCAATTCCCTAGCCTCTTCACGTGTCGGAATCATATCGTTCCATTATATCGCGGGATGATGATGCGCGAGCCCGAGGAAATTTTTGGGGCGGTGGCACTCCCCATGACTATTTCGACCTACCTGCCTCGATCGAAGTGATCGCGATAATCTGCTTTGTTTCCGGTTGACCGTCGACCAATTGCTGTTCACGGTTCGCGGAGCTGCTTTCTGGATATGAGGATTCCTTCAGCAGCTCTTGTTTATGCAAACAGAAAAACCGTTGCAGGTTGGGATTGTGGGCGCTGGAGTCATTAGCGCCGCATATTTAAAAACCAAGTTTCCGCAGTTCAAAATCACCCGCTGTTCAGATATTCAGCAGGCCCAAGCTGAAGTGCGGGCACGGCAATTTGGGATTGCCGCGGTCTCCACCGAAACCATTCTAGCCGATCCGACGATCGATATTGTTCTGAATCTAACCACTCCGCAGCATCACGTGGAAGTAACTGGAGCCGCCTTGCGGGCGCGTAAACACGTCTACTCAGAGAAACCGCTTAGCATCTCCACCGGCGAGGCCGAACCGCTGCTCGGCATTGCCGCAACCAACGGCGTCCGGATTGGTTGTGCGCCGGACACCTTCCTTGGTGCGGCACAGCAAACGGCTCGCAAGCTGCTCGATGAAGGCGCCATTGGATCGCCGATCGGAGGAACCGCTTTTTTCATGAGCGGTGGTCCGGAAAGCTGGCACCCGAATCCCGAATTTTTTTACCAGAAAGGAGCCGGTCCAGTTTTTGATATGGGACCGTATTATCTTACTGCTTTAGTCAACCTGCTCGGGTCAATTAAGCGGGTCTGGTCAGCTGGAAGAACCACTCTTCCTCAGCGGACGATCGGCAGTGGTGCGCGCAAAGGTGTGTCTTTTCCGGTCTTAGTTCTCAGCTATTTATCGGCGATTCTTGAATTCCGCAGCGGTCCGATTGTCACTTTCGTCGCAAGCTTTGATGTTCCGGCCTACAACCATCCGTACATTGAAATTTACGGGACAGCGGGCACGCTGCAACTGCCCGATCCGAATTACTTCGGAGGCGCCGTTCGGTTAAACCAAAATGAACGCTGGGTCGATGTAAGTCACAGTCATGGCTTTGGCGATGGCAACTATCGCGGCATTGGATTAGCCGATCTGGTGGCGGGACTGCGGTCTGGCACTGCTCATCGCGCATCGGCAGAACTCGCGTTTCACGTGCTTGAAGTCATGGAAGCGATTGTCGAAACCGCTGGGAGCGGCGCGGCCTATGCGATCCAGTCCAGTTGTGAGCGGCCACGGGCTTTGCCTCCAGTTTCGCATATTCCTGACTTTAGTTAGGGAGGTAGGGAGAAAATGCGGATTGCGGAATGCGGAATGAATTTGGCAATCGTTAGCCCTAAAATTTTACCGAAGTTCTGACCGCGCGCCGGACTCCGCAATCGTATTCCGCAATCCGCATTCCGCATTTCTTATAGCGTATTTTCCGGATCGAGTGCACTAGATGTCATGAAGCTTTCCAAGGTTGCCCTCCAGCTTTACACCCTTCGCGATTTCTGTGGCAGCGCGAAAGATTTGGCTACAAGTCTGAAAAAAGTCAAAGCGATCGGGTATGATGGGGTTGAATTTGTTCGCTCCGATTTCGCTTCCAATCGAGATCTACGGAAGCTTGCTGATGATAACGGGCTAGCGATCAGCTCGATTCACGAAGATGGAGACCGACTGCTCAATCATCCGCAAAGGGTTGCCGAGGAGTTGACTGACCTAGGCACGGATCTCGCCGTTTATGCCTATCCGACAGGAATCGATTTTCAAAAGGGAGCGGAGGTCGATCGCCTGATCCAGCAACTGCAGCACAGCTCCGAGGCATTTGCGGCCGCCGGCAAGCGTCTGGTCTACCACAATCATGCTCTCGAATTTGCGAAACACGACGAAAAACTCATTCTCGAATACATCCTCGGGAACGCCCCAAAGCTTTTTGCTGAACTCGACACGTACTGGATCCAATTCGGCGGAGGTGATCCCGTGGGTTGGATTTCCAACTTGAAGGGCCGAGTACCCCTGATCCATTTGAAGGATTATAAATTCAATCCTCGAAAAAATATTCCCGAGATGGCCGAGGTCGGTCGCGGTAACCTCGATTTCGCTACAATAATCGAGCAGGGCCAGGCCGCCGGTTGCGAGTGGTTTGTGGTTGAACAGGATTTTTGCGAAGGCGATCCCTTCACCGCGATCCAAGTCAGTCTGGAATATTTGAAGGGGAACGGCGACTGATAAAAGATCAATCTGTGGCGATGCGGGCACCCACGACTGGTATGGCGAAACCCGACTTCGTCCGGCGGCTGCCGGATCGCGGCCAGCGCTATGGTCTTCTTCAAACACAAACTCGGGCGCGCCAAAGCGCAGCGACGGCGGCACGTCGTTGAGCGACATCGAGATGGACGTGTGAGCCGAACCCAGGGCGGTCCACAACGAAGCGGCTCACAGTCCAGCGCGGGACATTGAATTGCCCTTGCTTTCTGCTTAGAAAAAGCCGAGTCAGAGAGCGTTTTCCTATAACCTCTGCGGCAAGGAATGGCTGCAGGAAGGAAAACAAAGCTAACCCCCACAATGATGAAAAAAAGAATCGTTTCCTGGTTTATATTATTTGCGGCTTTCAC